>NZ_PDEQ01000003.1:0-300000 GCF_002554795.1 Longibacter salinarum
TCGGGTGCCGAACATCTGCTGCAGTGGCACCAAATCTACCGGCACCATCCGGACCGGTGGGCCGAGTGGTTCCCCGCATCTGAGCCGGATTGATCCTCCCTTCGTCTCACAGTGTTGACATGCTACCAAACTTCCAAACTTTTAAACCTCCAAACCTCGAAACCTCAACCCCATTCTCCCTATCCCCAAAACCCATCCCACAAAAACGCCCCATCCCGGGCGGACCGAGACGGGGCGGAGAGGCAAAAAATGTAGGCGTCACCGTATCACACAGGTCAGCGACGCATTCGGGGTTCAGCACATGCTGTCACCGAAGCAGGACTCTGAACATTGAACTCTGAACATTGAACCCTGAACGGCGAAGCGAAGCGAGCTACACGTATTCGTCAAGCTGGTGCGAGCGGAGATAGTCCACGACGTTCTTGACCTGTTGCGCATTTTCGCGGTCGCAGACGAGGATGGCGTCCTCCGTGTCGACAACGACGGTGTCGTGCATGCCGACGAGGACGACGAGCCGGTCGTCGCTATTGACGAGACAGCGCGAGGAGTCGTGAACGATGACGCGAGCATCATCAGGGACGACATTGCCCTGGTCGTCATCCAGGCCGCGTCGCTGGCTTTCTTCGAAAACGGCTTTCCAATCGCCGACGTCATTCCACCCGAACGATCCGGGCACGACGAACACACGATCCGACTGCTCCATCACGCCGTAATCGATCGAAATGCGGGGGCTATCCTGGAAGGCTTCCGCTACGCGCTGTTTTTCCTGGTCGGTGTCGACGGCGGGACGCACCGGTTGAAAGGCAGAGTAGCAGTCCGGAAGGTGCGTCTCGAGCTCCGACAGGATGGTGTCGGCGCGCCAGATGAACATGCCGCTATTCCAGAGGAAGTCGCCGGAGTTCAGAAAGCGGGCGGCCGTCTGCTCGTCCGGCTTCTCGGCGAACGTTTTCACCGGAAGGGCCTCGTGTCGGTCCTCGTCGGATTCTGCCGTCTCATCGTACTGAATGTAGCCGTAGCCGGTGGCCGGATACGTCGGCTCGATTCCAATCGTGACGAGCGATCCCGGGTCCTGCGCCTTCTCCAGCGCGACGTTGAGCACCGAGTGGAAGCTTTTCACGTCGCGGATCACGTGGTCGGCCGGGAGGACGACCATGGTGGCGTCGGGGTCCCGTTCCGCGAGTTTGACCGCCGCATATGCGATGCACGGTGCCGTATTTCGACTGATGGGCTCGGCCAGAATGTTTTCATCCGGCACGGCCGGTAGCTGCTTCTTCGTCTGTTCCACGTAGCGTTCGTGGGTCACGATGAGGCAGCGCTCCGGAGGAATGAGGCCCTGGAGCCGGGCAACCGTGTTTTGTATCAGCGTCGCGTCGCCGAAGACGTTCAGAAATTGCTTCGGCATCTCCTGACGACTGCGAGGCCAGAACCGGCTACCGATTCCCCCGGCCATGATGACGGCGTAGTGCATATGTTGCGTTGGGTCGATAAGTGTTCAGTCGATTCGTCAACACGAACGTACGGTGCCGCGCGGAGAGTTGCAGGATGTTCGGCGTTTGTTTGTCTGGGCGGTAGCCTGTCGGGGCGCTAAAGCGCGATGGACTGAAGATAAACCGTCCTGCAGGATGTCCGGGCACCACCGTCGTTGCTCAATGAAGCGATTTCTTTATGCGACCAACGCTCCGTACACACTGCTTTCGAACATGCGACCGTTCTTGTCACCATTGCGGTAGGAATCCACCGAGCTTCGCTTGCCCGAAACTCCAATGCCGGGAACGGAATACGTGACAGCGCCCCAGGCGCGCCAGGATGCTCGATCCGTCCACGGGTCCATTATGGCGTTCTTGTCTATCCCGAGAGAGAAATAGGAGTCACTTCTTATGATCCCGATCATTGACCCGTCCGACCGCGCACGGCTGGACGCGATTCTTAGCCGTGATGCGACATTCAGCGATGAGGTCGACCAGGCGGTTGCATCAATTCTTCTGGATGTTAGGAAGCGAGGCGATGCAGCACTGCAAGAACTGTCCGAACGGTTTGATGGTGTCCGGCCGGATCCGATCCGCGTGCCGGTAGAAGAGCTTGAGGCCGCGTCTGATGCGCTCGACCCGGAGCTCCGCCAGATCCTCAAAGATGCAGAGGCCAACATCCGCCAGTTTCACGCGCGGCAGGTACAGAACTCCTGGTTTACCGATGACGGAGATGGAGTCCTCCTCGGCCAGCGTGTGGTTGCCATGGATCGTGTCGGGCTCTACGTGCCGGGGGGGACGGCCTTCTATCCGTCCAGCCTTTTGATGAACGCGATTCCTGCCCAGGAGGCGGGAGTCGAGGAAATCCACCTTGTGTCGCCACCGAAAGAAGGCGGCCGACCCCACCCTCTCGTGCTGGCGACGGCCCATCTTCTAGGACTGGAGCATGTCTATGGTGTGGGCGGAGCGCAGGCCGTGGGGGCGCTTGCTTACGGAACGGAAAGCGTTGCTTCCGTGGACAAGATCGTGGGACCGGGCAACGCCTACGTCGCGGCGGCCAAGAAGCAGGTGTTTGGTCGCGTGGACATCGACAGCGTGGCGGGACCGAGCGAGATCGGAATCCTCGCAGACGCCACCGCCGATCCGGAGTACGTCGCTGCTGATCTGTTGTCGCAGGCAGAGCACGACGAGCGGGCATCTGCGATTCTCGTCACGCCGCATCACGACCTGGCAGAAGCCGTGCAGGAGCACGTCGAGCGGATGGTGCCGTCGCTGCCGCGAAAGAAGACCATTGAGACGGCCCTCGCCTCGTACGGCGCCTGTATCGTAACCGAGGATATGGAGGAGGCGATCGACATCATGAACGAGCTCGCGGTCGAGCATCTTGAAATCATCACTGAGGACGACTGGAGCATCATGACGCGCATCCGCCATGCAGGTGCCATCTTTCTCGGTCCGTACTCGTCCGAGCCTGTAGGAGACTATTTCGCGGGGCCCAACCACGTCCTCCCGACGGGTGGGACGGCCCGGTACGCGTCGGCCCTCAGCGTCGACGATTTCATCCGGAAGCAGTCGATCATCTCATATACAAAAGAACGCCTCGCGGAGACGGGACCGTCCATCGCCACGCTCGCAGATGCAGAAGATCTGCAGGGGCATGCCGAGGCCATCCGTGTTCGACTCCGACGTTTTGCCGAGGAATCCGGCGATAGCGAGCCAGAATCGATGACCGTATCCGTGACGCAATCGGTTGACGCGAAAAACAAATGATGTGGGCGCGCTTCTCTTTGCTCGGGTGTATATTGTCTCCGTTCGGGTTTAGCGCAACCACAGCCGTTTCCTTCACCAAATAGATTTGCCGCATGATGAACTCTACGCCTGCGCTCTCTTCCATTGACGACGTCATTTCGCTGATCCGGCCCTCCGTTCGGAACGAGCACGCGTACGTGGTTGGTGCGCCGAGCCATTGCGAGGTTAAGCTCAACCAGAACGAGAGCCCGTTCGATCTTCCGGCGGATCTCAAGGAGGAGTTGGCGGAGGCGTTTACGAAGATTGAGGCGAACCGTTACCCGGACGAGCAGCCAACCAAGCTTCGCAACGCGTTGGCTGAACGGGACGGCGTCGATCCGGAAGGGATCATCGTTGGGAATGGCTCGAACGAGCTGACGTACACCTTCGGGACGGCATTCATCGATCCCGGCACACCGGTTGTGATGCCGCGTCCCATGTTCTCCCTCTACGAGAAGGTCGCTCGCATCTGCGGCGCCGATCTCACACCGGTCGCCCCGAGCGAGGACCTGTCGTTCGACGCAGGCGCCATCGAGAAGGCGGTTGTGGAAACGGACGCCGTGATGACGGTCCTGACCACGCCGAACAATCCGACCGGCCTCGCGATGCCGATGGAGGAGATCGAGCAGATCGTGAGTGCGGCGAACGGCGTCGTTGTCGTCGATGAGGCGTACGTGGAGTTCAACCCCGTCGGCTCAGCGACGCATCTCTTGGAGAAATATCCCAATGTTGTCATCTTGCGGACCCTTTCGAAGGGCATGGGCCTGGCCGGTGTACGCCTCGGCTACATGATCGCGCGACCGGAGCTGGCACATGAGGTTATGAAGTCCCGTCTCCCGTTTATGGTCGACCGGTTTTCGGAGCAGATTGCTCTGTCGCTCTTGGACCGGGAAGACCTCTTGGCTGAGCGAGTTGGTCTGATGAAGCAGGCGACCCAGAAATTGATCGCTGCGCTCGAGGAGATGCCCGGGGTCGATGTGGTGCCGTCGGACGCCAACTTCTGCATCTTCCGGACGGACCGTGATGCCGACGCTCTTCAGGCTGATCTGGCCGATGCGGGGGTGCTCGTTCGCAACATGAGCGGCTACCCCGAACTACCCGGTTATCTGCGGGTCAGTGCGGGTACCGAAGCGGAGAACAAGGCGTTTCTGACTGCGTTGGAACGGTCGCTTAGAGGTGCCGATACCGCTTGATTTAGGCGGTGACCGCCGGTTCTGCTGCGTGCCGGGGCGGGTCATGATGTTGTTGTCTCCACCCGCGCGCTCATCACGCAGAGACCTTTACGGAATGATTGCATCTTGAAGGTCGCTGGCTACGTCTCGGCACGAGCGAACGGCTGAACGTCTATGGTTGCATAGGACATTCTACGGTCGAGGCGGTGGGTACAGCCCGCTACGTCTCGCAGTTTTCGAATACACTACGGTTGCTGACATCGCGATGGATTTTACTCGGGTTGACATCATTGGCCTTTCCACGAGTCCGTCTAGCGGCGGTGCGTACGCGCTCGTCCTCGGCGAGGTGGAAGGAAACCGCCGCCTGCCCATTATTATCGGAGCTTTTGAGGCGCAGGCGATCGCGCTGGAACTGGAGAAGATCCAGCCGCCGCGGCCGATGACGCACGACCTGTTACGCGACACGTTCGAGTCTCTGGACGTTGAGGTTGATGAGGTCGTGATTGACGAACTCCGGGAAGGGACGTTCTTCGCGAAGATCCGATATACGGTCGACGGCGACCAGCGACAGCTCGACTCGCGCCCCTCGGATGCAGTGGCACTGGCCGTTCGCGTCGACGCGCCCATCTTCGTAGCACCGATGGTGCTGGACGAAGCGGGTATCGTGGCCGAAGACGAAGAAGGAAGCGTGTCGTCCCTCACAGAAGGGGAAACGTCGGGTGCCGAGGAAGAAATGTCCGGAGGTACACGGCTCGAACGCATGCAAAAGCAGCTCGACAAGGCGGTTGAAGAAGAGGACTACGAAAAAGCCGCCGAACTTCGCGACGAGATTGAGAAGCTACAGCAGGAACAGAACAAGAATTAGCTCTCGGTTCTATCGCTGTTGTACAAGAGCCTCGGGATCTTCCCCCCGAGGCTTTTCCATTGTAGGACTGTTGCATTCCAGAGGGCGCAAATGGGCCGGTGTGGCGTACGCTTTGCACCACTACTGGGCCATTGCCTGCCCGCTTTCCGACCGAACGATTCATTCTCGCTCTCCCCACGTCCCGCATGCCAACCCGCACGCTTCCGTCTGTCCAACGCATCTCTCTCTCCAGCCTGAATGCCTTTCCGGACTTGTTTGTCGATGTGGCCGAACGGCGCGAGTCGGCGCTCCGGTTCTACGATGGCGACTGGAAGGATCCGGCCGCGCGGAAGGCTAAGGCTGATCGTGTTGCCGCGCAGCCAGCCGATCGGGATGTGCTCGCGGATGCGTTGATGGACCATAACGCCGAATGGTCGGAAGCGGGAGAGGTGTCCGACGCCGTGCGGAAAAACATCGACCGGCTACGCGACCCGGAGTCGGTGGCTGTTGTCACCGGGCAGCAGGTCGGGTTGCTCTCGGGACCGTTGTACACGATCTACAAGACGATCACGACGCTTCAACTCGCGGAGGAGATGGCCGCCGACCTCGACCGGCCTGTTGTGCCGGTGTTCTGGGTGGAAGGGGAAGACCATGACTTCGAGGAGATCGCCCACGCTTCGTTTTTCCATCGAAACGAGCTCGTCGACGTTGACTATCCGACCGAGCTGGAGGCGTCGCCGGATGCGGAAAACGTTGGCCCCGTTGGGCGTCTGCCTCTTGATGGTAGAATCGATACGGTGCTGGGTGAACTCGATGAGATTCTTCCGCCGTCGGACTTCAAGCCGGAGATCATGTCGGCCTTACGACAGGCGTATGCGCAGGGCACGTGCATCGAAGATGCGTTCGCCCGGCTCATTCGCCACCTCTTCCGGGGCACCGGACTCGTGTTGATGAACCCGGATGATCCGAAGTTGAAAGCGCTCGTGCGGCCGCTTTTCCGGCGTGATCTAACCGACTCGCAAAGCGCCGTCGATGCCATCCAGGAAGCGAGCGCGGATCTGAAATCCAGTGGCTATCACGCTCAGGTCCACGCAGCGCCGACCAATCTTTTCTTGTTAGAGAAGGATGGGCGTCTCCCGATTGACGTTGATGAAGACCGTGGCGGGTTCACCCTTCGTGGGACGGGCCGGCATGTCTCGGAGGAAGAGATGCTCGATCGTCTCGAGACCGCGCCCGAGGATTTCAGTCCGAATGTCGTTCTCCGACCGCTGATGCAAGACGCTCTGCTTCCGACCGCGGCGTACGTGGCCGGTCCGGGTGAGGTGTCCTATTTTGCACAGTATCGCGGCGTGTACGAGTGGGCCGAATTGACGATGCCGCTCATTCATCCGCGTGCCAGCGTGAGTCTCGTTGAGAGCAAGGTGCAGTCCGTTCTCGATGCCTTCGACCTCTCCGTGTCCGATTTGACGGGAGATGTGGAACAGCTATTTCAGGAGATCGTCGTCCGGCAGATGGATGTCGATGTCGATGCCGTATTTGGAGAGGCGCTTGCCCAGATCCACGGCGCGATTAATGATCTGAAGCCGGCGGTGGAAGACGTGGACCGGACGCTCGTAAAATCCGCCGAGGCTGCGCGGGCAGCCATTGCACAAGAGATGAGTGACCTGAAGCAGCGGGTTGTGCGGGCCGAGAAGCGCCAGCACGATGAGGTGCGCGCAAAGTTGAGTAAGGCGCGCGTCAATCTGGTGCCGGAGGGGGGTCTCCAGGAGCGACGCATCAACGTGCATTACTTCCTGAACAAGTACAGTCCCGACCTGCTAGATGACCTCCGGAGCGTTCTTTCGACGGATACGTCGTCCCATCAGGTCGTGATGCTCTAGCAATACCTGTCTCAACCGACTCGTAAAACGTGTTGCCATTATGAATCTTGACGCGTCCCATTCTTTCGGCGTGCAGGCCGGAGCCGACCCATTTTCGCCGCTGATCGAGCTGGCTATCGAACTGGCTGCCGAGTGGCATCAGGGGCAGCACCGGAAAGGGCGTTGGCGGCCTCCGACGTTCGAGTACGAGGAGGAAAATGTTGCCGTCCGCGTGCCTGTGATGGCGCACCTTACGTCCGTCGCATCCATCGTGCAGCGAGCGGGGTGGCCCGATCCTGTGGTTGCCGCGGCCTATCTCCACGACATTCTCGAAGACAGGAATCGGGAGGGACAGTACTACGATCGCTCAGCGTTGATCGATGCCGTCGGGGAAGAAGTGACGGGATATGTCGAAACGCTGACAGAGACCAAGCTTGGACCGGACGGTTCGTACCTGTCGTGGAGGGAGCGGAAGGAGGAGTACATCCAGCAAATCCGTGAGGGCACGCCGGAGGCCGCGGGGATCAGTCTGGCGGACAAACTCCACAATCTGTGGACGATGAACCAGAGCCTGGATTTGGGCATCAACATCTTCGCGGACTCAAAGGGACGCAAGGGGCTGAGTGCAGGACCGGAACGACAGCTCTGGTTTTACTCGGCCGTTCTAGAGGCCACACGAGAGCACGAGGATCCTCGTCTTCCTCCGATGCGCGAGCGACTGCAGTACGAGCTCGACCGCTTTAAGGAATTCACGGCTAGGTGAGCCGAAGCACACTTTTTTACGTGTAGCAATCATTTTCTCGCTCACGGCAACCAACAAGTCATCGATTTATGGCGGATCCGACGAAAGGCGTCATCCTGATTACCGGTTCGAATCGGGGCATTGGGCTTGAAATGGTCCGCCAACTCGCCTCCTCGGCCGCCACCGTAATCGCCACGTGCCGACGACCCGACGAGGCAGACGATTTGCATGAGCTGGCGGACGCACACACGGATACGGTCGACGTTCTACAGCTCGATGTAACGGACCCTGACGCCATTTCTGGTGCCCGGTCGATGGTAGAAGAGCGATACGGCGCTCTCAATCTGCTCATCAATAACGCCGGTGTAAACGGCGGCGGGACGGCTGATACGTTCGATCATGTCGATATGGAAACGCTGATGCACACGTTTCAGGTCAATGCGGCTGCTCCCCACATCATGACGAGGGCGTTCGCGTCACTACTGAAGGCCGGAGCCGCGGACGGAAACAGTGCGGTGGTTAACATCACGTCGCAGCTTGGCTCGATCACCAATACGAAGGGGCGTGGCACCTGGCAGAGCTATAAAGCCAGCAAGGCGGCCCTGAACATGCTTTCGCGTCTCGAGGCGCATGAACTGCGTGCCGATGGCGTCGTGGTCGTCGCGATGCATCCGGGCTGGGTGCAGACCGACATGGGTGGATCGAACGCACGTCTGACGCCGGAAGCCTCGGTGTCGGGCATCCTGGACGTTGTGCGATCCCTCTCGCCAGATGACGCAGGACGGTTTCTAACGCACGATGGGAGCGAACTGCCGTGGTAGTCGAGGAGCCGGTCGAGCAGCGACCGGGCAACGGGGTGTCGACCGCGGACGGCGAACGTAGTGCCGTTGGGGGCAGTCGTCTCGGTGATTCCCCCACAACAGTGTCGGTCGTTCCCGGGCGAACCCCCGACACCGGGGTATCTAGCCTATTCATCAGTGACCGGACAGAGCCTCTGCACTGCGAGGACGGGTTCGGCACGTACTGATGAGTCGCTGTTCTCCCATTCCCCGAGGCGGTTATGGCTACCACCACTGCACAAGATGTATCTGTCCCCCGTGAGGCGTCAACGACCTGGGTATACCGTTTTGGCAACGGTCGATCGGACGGCTCCAAAGACCAGAAAGCGCTCCTAGGTGGCAAGGGCGCCAATTTGAGTGAGATGAGCGGAATCGGCTTGCCCGTACCGCCCGGCTACACGATCACCACCGAAGCCTGCGAGTACGTCGTCGAGCACGACGGCACGTGGCCGGACGAACTGGATGATCAGGTTCGTGCCGGCATTCGCCACGTAGAGGAGGCCATGGGTCGGACCTTCGGTGATCCGGAGAACCCGCTACTCGTCTCCGTTCGTTCGGGCGCTGCGCTATCTATGCCCGGCATGATGGACTCCGTTCTGAATCTCGGGCTCAACGATCAGGTCGTCGAGGGAATCGCCCGGCAAACCGGGAACGAACGATTTGCTTACGACGCCTATCGTCGCCTGATCGACATGTTTGGCGATGTCGTCGTCGGAATCGATCGCGAGAAGTTTGAGCACGCCATCACCTCGATGAAAGAGGAGCGTGGGGTCGAGAACGACATTGACCTCAACGCGAATGACTTGCGCGAGCTCGTCGATCGCTACAAGGCGATTTATCGGAAAGAGACGGGTCGCATGTTTCCGGACGATCCATGGCAGCAACTTCGCTTTGCGATTGACGCCGTGTTCGGTTCGTGGACGAACGAGCGGGCCGTCAAGTACCGGGAGATCAACAGCATCACCGGCCTGAAGGGCACGGCCGTGAACGTCCAGGCGATGGTGTATGGCAACATGGGCGAGGACTCCGGCACCGGCGTCTGCTTCACACGCAACCCGGCGACCGGCGAAAACAAGCTGTATGGCGAGTTTCTACTAAATGCCCAAGGCGAAGACGTCGTTGCCGGAATCCGTACGCCGAAGGACATCAAGGAGCTCGATCGGCTGATGCCGGAGATCTATGCCGAGCTTCAGGAGCACACCACGCGACTGGAGCGGCACTACGGCAACATGCAGGATATCGAGTTCACAGTCCAGCAGGGAGAGCTCTTTATTCTGCAGACGCGCGACGGTAAACGTACGGGCCCGGCTGCAATTCGGATCGCCGTCGAAATGGTGGACGAAGGCTTGACCTCCGAGTCCGACGCTGTCCGTGATCTCGTCGAGCCGGGGCACGTCGAGCAGCTTTTGCACCCGCGATTTAAAAATGAGAATGGGTACGCGGAGAAGGTTCTCGGTACCGGGCTCCCCGCTTCTCCGGGTGCGGCGGTCGGACGGGTTGTGTTTACGGCCGACGATGCGGAAGAGTGGAATCAGCGTGGCGAATCCGTGATTCTCGTGCGCGTGGAGACGTCGCCAGAGGATGTGGGCGGAATGGATGCTGCAGAAGGCATTCTGACGTCGCGCGGCGGTATGACCTCCCACGCGGCGGTTGTCGCGCGCGGCTGGGGAACGCCCTGTGTCGCCGGGTGCGATGATATCGTCGTCAACGCCCAGCGGAAAACGTTCACGAACGGTGAAGTGACGGTTCAGGAAGGCGATTGGATCTCGATCAACGGTTCAACCGGCGAGGTCATTCTCGGCAAGCAACCGCTCGTTGATCCGGAGCTGAGCGGCGAGTTCAGCCGGTTCATGACGTGGGCGGACGACCTGCGCACCCTCGGCGTTCGCGCCAATGCCGACACGCCAGAAGATGCGCGGCAGGCCCTGGAGTTCGGGGCGGAAGGCATCGGGCTGGCCCGCACGGAGCATATGTTCTTCGGGGATGACCGCATCGCGAAGATGCAGCGCATGATCCTCGCGGATTCTGAAGAGGAGCGACGGGATGCACTCGAAGCCCTATTGCCGTTCCAGCGTGAAGACTTTGCTGGACTCTTCCAGGCGATGAAAGGACGGCCGGTGACCATCCGGCTCCTCGATCCCCCACTGCATGAGTTTCTCCCGCATGACGCGGAGGAACAGGAAGTGCTGGCAGAACGCCTGGAAATGCCGGTTCGTCGTGTGCGCGAGAAAATCGAGCAGCACGCTGAAATGAACCCGATGCTCGGTCACCGTGGATGTCGCCTTGGCGTCACCCACGCGGAGATCACCGAGATGCAGGCCCGAGCGATCCTGGAGGCGGCCATCGACGTGTCGACGGACGATGCGCCAGTGCGACCCGAGATTATGGTGCCTTTGGTGTCCACCAAGGCTGAGTTTGACCATCAGCGGAGCGTCATCGACGAAGTGGCCGCAGCCGTTTTCGAAGAGCGCGGCAAGGAAGTTCAGTATCGCGTCGGTACGATGATCGAAATCCCGCGAGCTGCATTGCGGGCCGGAGAGATTGCCGAAGCCGCCGATTTCTTCTCGTTCGGCACCAACGACCTGACACAGATGACCTTCGGGTTCAGTCGGGACGACGCTGGCCGATTCCTCCCGTATTACGTGCAGGAGAATCTGCTGCCGGCCGATCCATTCCAGACGCTCGACCAGGAGGGCGTGGGCGAGATGGTGAGCATCGGGACCAACCGGGGCCGAAAGGTGAAGCCCAAGCTGCAGGTGGGAATCTGTGGCGAACACGGAGGCGATCCAGCATCCGTCAAGTTCTGCCACGACACGGACCTCGACTACGTGTCCTGCAGCCCATTCCGCGTTCCGATTGCGCGGCTGGCCGCAGCACAGGCCGTTACGGAGGACGATCGCTAACGGTAGGTCGACCTCTTAATCTCAAAACGACAACGCCTGCCCTGGAGACGCAACCTCCCGGGCGGGCGTTGTTATGTTCAGTCGACGCTTCGCAACTTGGCCGGCACAGGGAATGGTCGCCCACGTTGACGACGTTCCGCTGACTGTTTTCACCAGACGCAAAGCCCATGCCCTCCGAAGCCGCCCAGACCGGACTATCAGGCGTACTGGAAACATGTCTGTATGCTCACGACCTCGATGCCGCGGCAACCTTCTACGGCGACGTGCTCGGACTCGAATTCGTCTCGCGCTCCGAAGGTCGGCACGTGTTCTTTCGGTGTGGGTCGCAGATGGTGCTTATTTTCAACCCAGACGCGACCAACGACCCCGAGGGCACGCTCCCACCGCATGGGGCAGAGGGGGCAGGGCACGTTGCGTTCGGTGTCACAGAGGCTGAGTTAGATGGGTGGCGCAGCCGCCTACGGTCTCGAAACGTCGAGATTGAGAAAGACATGGAATGGGGCGAAGCGGGTCAGTCGATTTACGTGCGTGATCCCGCGGGAAACAGCGTTGAGCTGGCGACGCCGAGCATCTGGCCCGTGGACGCAGGGACGTGAGCGACGGCTTCGATTCTTCACTGCCGACTCGACGTCTGCGCGGGGGCGAGTGCATCGTATGCCTCATCCGGTGCTTTGCTGTAGGCATCAACGACGAATCGCCACTGACCGTTATCGGCGCGCCGGAGGACCGTCGAAAACTTACCGGTGGACGCGCTTGTCACCTCGCCGTCGTGCAAAACCCGCACCCGGTAGTAGCCGACATCGTATGCTATGTCGCCCTTCATATTCCGGCTAACGAAGCGGAAGTCGATCGTTAGTTGAGCCTGCTGCAGGGCCGCCGCCTCGAAAAAGCCCTCATACACGGCTCGAATCGAATCCCGTCCGACGACCACGCCGCGATTTGTGTCCGGGAGAATGTACATCGCATCCTCCGCGTAGATGTCGGCAATGGCATCCAGATCTCCGAGTTCGTACGCAAGCGTGATCCGGTCGTATGCGTCCTGGATACTGTTCGAACGAGTGGATACTGACTGGGCAGCGGCGGCCGAACTCGAAATGCTGAGGACGAGGGCGAGAAAAAGTGAGATCCGCGGTAGCATGATAAGCAGGGCTCGGTGCACGAATCGGCTGGGGACGCCGGGAGAAGCGAGATGGTTGCACCGGCGGGCTAGACCACGGATCCGCCGAATTCGCCTGAACGACAGATCGAAAGGAGAGTATCACGTTCTCGGTCTACCCCTTCTAAGTTGATGCGTTGTTTCCGTGCCCGATCGTTCCTCTAGACGAATCCTCCTTGTTCTCTTTTTCGGAGTCCTGATGGCCGCGCTCGATCTGGCCATCGTCGGTCCCGTGCTGAGACCGATTCGGGAGAGCTTCGGCGTTTCGGCGCGAACAGGAGCGTGGGTGCTGAACGTGTTCGTTCTATTCAACCTTGTCGGTGTCCCGGTGATGTCGCGCCTGGCCGACCGGCTGGGCCGACGTCGGGTCTACACGTCGGCCGTTCTGACCTTTGGCGTCGGCGCTTTGGTCGTCGCGGTTGCCCCTACGTTTGAATCGCTTCTCGTCGGTCGCGCGATTCAGGGTGTCGCGGCATCTGGCATTTTTCCCGCCGCAAGCGCTGTCGTAGGTGATTCCTTCGCTGTTGAAAAACGGGGCCGTGCTCTCGGCGTACTCGGCGCGGTCTACGGAATTGCGTTTCTCGTCGGTCCGGGTTTGGCCGGTGCCTTCCTCGCCATGGGAAGCTGGACCTGGCTCTATCTTCTGATCGTTCCGTTTTCTGCTGTCGTCGCTGTTGCAGCATGGCGGGTGTTGCCACGGGCCCCACGCGCCTCGGAAGAAGGCGTCGACATCGCTGGGTTAGCGATGCTCGGGGTTGGGCTGGCAGCGCTGGCCATCGGGATCAACCGGATCGACGCGCAGTCGGTGGTATCCAGCCTGGCGTCCCTGAGCGTAGCCCCATTCCTCATCGGGGCGGCTACCATGATCGGCGGGTTCGTTGCGGTCGAGCGGCGCGTGGAGTACCCGATGCTTCGACTCGGTCTCTTTCGCCATCGCTCCGTAAAGATCGCTGCCGTTCTAGCCATCGGAGCGGGTCTCGCAGAGGCATCGTTCATTTTCTTCCCCGAGTTTGCTGCCTCATCGTTCGACGTGCCGAGCTCCACGGCGTCCTTCATGCTGCTGCCGCTTGTCGGGGCTGTTGCTGTCGGCTCGCCGGTAGCCGGACGGTTGTTGGATCGAATCGGCGTCCGTCGAATCGTCACGGTAAGCAGCGTGCTCTTCACAGCAGGACTTGCCACGATCTCGGCTCTCCCGGGTGGTCGGGTCGCGTTCTACTCGGGATCCGTGCTCCTCGGTTTTGGGCTTGCCGGATTGCTTGGTTCGTCGCTGAGTTACATTCTTCTGAACGCCGCTCGGGAGACGGAGCGGACCGTCGCGCAGGGCGTGATCACGCTTTTTCTCGGGATCGGGCAGCTCGTCGGAGGGGCGATGATCGGCGCCGTAGCTGTGACCGCGGGCGGTACGGGAGAGGTCGCGGGACCGGAAGGGTATGCTGCCGCCTTCGGGGTCGTCGCCGTCGTCGGGGTGATTTGTGTTGGGCTCGGACTCCTTCTACCGTCGAAAACGAGCGCCGTGTGGGCAGGTCGTGCAGGCAGTTAAATGCTGACCACGCGTGAACGTTGAGAGCGCGTGGCAAGACACGTTCTCACTTTCCGTTTAGCGTTCGGTCGAGGTTGAACGCGGCGCTGATAAGGGAAAGGTGCGTGAAGGCCTGCGGAAAGTTTCCGAGTGCTTCGCCTCGCGGTCCTGTTTCCTCCGCGTACAGGCCGAGCGGATTCGCATATCCAAGCATTTTTTCGAAGGTTAGCCGCGCTTGCTGGAGTCGCTCGGGGTCGGTGCGTCCTGCGCGCGTCAGGGCTTCAACGAGCCAAAACGTACACATGTTAAACGTACCCTCGAGCCCAGGGAGACCGTCGTCTACTTTCGACTGGTCATACCGGTACACCAGGCTATCGGACCGCAAACCTCCGTCCATCGGCGGCTCCATGATCGCGTCCAGCGTCTTCGTCATGCGCGGATCGTTGGGTGCCATGAAGAAAACGAGCGGCATGATCAGGTGCGAGGCGTCGAGGGCATCGCTGCCATAGTGCTGCGTGAACGCCTGCCGTTCCTCATTCCATCCGCGCTCCATGACCTCCTTGTAAATGTTGTCGCGGCACGTGCGCCACGTGTCGAGGTCGGCCGGAAACGAACGTTTTTCCGCGAGGCGGATGCCCCGGTCGAAGGCGACCCAGCACATGAGCTTCGAGTAGACGAAATGTTTGCGCTCGGATCGAACCTCCCAGATGCCGTCGTCCGGCTGGTCGTAGTTTTCCGTCAGCCAATTCAGTATGTCCCGAAGGCTCGTCCAGAAATCGTACGAGATGGGCGCCTGGTATTTGTTCGCAAGATACACGGCATCCATCAACTCGCCGTAAATGTCGAGCTGGAGTTGATTTGATGCCTCATTTCCCAGGCGGACCGGGCGCGACCCGCGGTAGCCATCGAGGTGATCGAGCGTGATCTCGTCGAGGTCCGTCTCGCCATAGATGTTATACATGATATTTAGCGGAGCACCGGGATCGCAGTCGTGACAGCGCTCGCTGATCCATTCCATGAAGCCCTCCGCCTCGTCGGTGAAGCCGATTCGTAGGAGACCGTAGACCGTGAAGGCCGCGTCGCGAAGCCACGTGTAGCGATAGTCCCAGTTGCGCACGCTCCCGATCGATTCCGGCAGGCTCATCGTCGGAGACGCAATCATCGCTCCCGTCGGGTCGTGCGTCATCAACTTCAGGACGAGCGCCGAGCGGTAGACTTCATCGCGCCAGCGCCCATCGTAGGTGCACTGGCTGATCCAGTCCCGCCAGTACGTCAGGGTGTGGACAAACAGGTCGTTTTCGCGCTCCGCCGAAAAGGCACCCGCTCGGGACGGGCCGTGCGTCGTCGGGTAAAGCACGAAATGATTGCGGTCGCCCGCCGACATCTCAAACGTCGCTTTTGCCGCGTCGCCTTCGGCTTTGAGTGGGACGGTCGCATCCAGCCCGATCCGCTGCGTTTGGCCGTCGAATTGGGCGCCTCCGTTTCGGACCTGCGTGTCGTGGATGGTGAGCGTATGGTCGGCTCGGGCATAGTCGAATGCCGGATGGCACGTCATCTCCATCGTCATCTTCCCACGGATGACCTCGACGCGCCGGATCAGTGTCTGATAGCCCGGATTCCCCGGGTCGAGGTCGGGCGGCATGTAATCGACGATCTCGGCGACGCCGTCATCCGACAGAAACCGGGTGATCAGCACGTTGCTGTCCGGCCAGTACATGTGCCGCTGCGTAACGTCGTTTTCTTCCGGGGCGATCTGGAACGTACCTCCCTTTTTATCATCCAGAATCCCTGCGAAGACACTCGGGTCGTCGAAGTTCGGCCAGCACATCCAGTCGATTGCCCCGTTCTGCCCGACGAGAGCAGCCGTATGCATGTTGCCGATGAGTCCGTAATCCTCGATGGGGAGGTAGCTCATGAAAGAAAGCAGCGTTAGAAGAAGGGGCAGAAGGGAGCCACGTCAGGGCTATGAAAGCGGGTTACGACGAATTATACGTTTCGCTACGTGTCGTGGGCGGCTTCGCGGCAGCATCAGGGTCCAAAAACCAGGTAAGTCGCCCGCGGGGTGAAATGTGCGATGCCGGGAGCGCTGGATCGCCTGCCTGCGCCCGTTGCACGGCGCTTTGTTTCCCTTCTCCTGAAGCGAGAAAAACGGCTTCGCTCGACGAGTTGAATGCCTTCAGGGTGCACGTAATCCGATCACGGACATCGTAGGTGTCGGGGGCCTGGACGGCCCGAACCAATCGATCATCCGGGTGGTCCGTCACGGCCATCGGGTCGTCTGGAAAAAGCGAGGCTGTGTGTCCATCGCTACCGATGCCGAGAACAGCAAGGTCGAATGTGTGATCACGCCCGGACAGAACGGAGTTGATCTCCTGTTCGTAGCGCCGCGCTGCAGCCGCCGGTGAGCCAGCGTCCGTCGGAATGGGATGAACATTCGAGGAGGGCACGTCGATCGACGAGAGAAGTCTGCGCCGGGCCATCCGCTCGTTGCTTTGAGGAGACGAAGAAGGGACAAATCGCTCATCGCCCCAGAAAAGATGAACGCGTTCCCACGGAATACGAGGAAAGCCCGAGGCAAGCAGTTCGTAGGTTCGTTCGGGCGTCGATCCCCCGGCGAGGGCAAGCGCGTAGACGTCCTGATCGAGGAGGACCGTCTGGACATGGGCGGCGATGTGCTGCGCCGCCGCCCGGCTCAGCGCGTCGAGGGTGGGAAAAACATGTACGTCACTCATGGATGCGGCATCGTTTGATCCACATTGAAAACGCGATGTGCAGGATAATGGGAGCGATTAACGGCGGCCGTCGTCGCGGAGATCGCCGTCGACCCATGATGGAAGCAACTCGAACGTCTCGTCGGGGCCCCAGCTTCCGGCGGGATAGTCGTGGACGGGGAGGTCGGCGTCCAGGAGCGGTGTATACAGCCGCCACGAGGCTTCAACTTCATCGCTTCGAACGAACAGTGTTTGATCGCCGGTGATAACGTCCCGGAGCAGGGTCGTGTACGCATCAGGAATGGGACCAAATGCATCGCGGTACGAAAAGCTGAGGTGCTGCGTGTCGAGTTGCATGTCGCCGCTATTGGTTTCCGGCGACTTTACTTCAAAGCGCAGGTCGAACCCCTCATTCGGCTGGAGGGTGATCAAAAGAACATTCGGCTCAGCGGAGCAGCCGGCCTCTTCGGGAATACACGGCTCGCCGCCAGGTTGGAACAGAGCGATCGGGGCTCGCTGAAACACGACCGCGATCTGAGTTCGTTTCTTATCCAGGCGTTTGCCCGAACGGATGTAAAAGGGAACGCCCCGCCATCTCCAGTTGGCGATCTCCAGGCGGAGAGCGACGAACGTTTCCGTGTCCGAGTCGTCCGGGACATCCGGCTCGTCCGTATAGGCCGGTACGCGTTCGCCGCCGACCTCCCCCTCGCTGTACTGGCCGAACACGACATCCTCCGGCGAAGGCGGCATGACGGCGCGCAGGGCCTTGACCTTCTCCTGACGGATCTCGTCTCCCTCCATCGCGGCCGGCGGCTCCATCGTGACGAGTGAGAGGAGTTGCGTGATGTGATTCTGAAGCATGTCGCGCACGTGCCCGGAGCTGTCGTAGTAGCTCGCCCGGTCCCCGACGCCGAGGTTCTCCGAAACCGTGATCTCGACGCGCTCGATGCGATCACGATTCCAGAGCGACTCGAACATGGCGTTCGCAAAGCGAAAGACCAGTAGGTTCTGAACGGTTTCTTTCCCGAGGTAGTGGTCGATCCGAAAGACCTGATCTTCCCGGAAGGCCGCGTGAACCGTGTCGTTTAGCTCCTTCGCGCTTTCGAGGTCCTGTCCGAACGGCTTCTCGATAACCACCCGTGTCCACCCGTCGCTTTCGGACAGACCCTGTTCCCCGAGCTGCTTGATCGTCGGGCCGTACGTCCGAGGCGGGAGCGACAGGTAGAACGCTCGATTCTGTGGCAGGTCGAACTGCTCTTCAATGTCCTCGATACGATGTTGAAGAGCCTCGAAGTCGGCCCCGTCCTCTCCGAGGGATTGGTAGAAAAGGCGTTGATCACACCATGCGTCAATGTCGGCCTCGTCGAAGTCCGCGTTGCGGAGCGCTTCTTTGGCTACCGAGCGAAATTTGTCATCGGACCAATCTGAGCGCGCTGTACCGAGGACGTGGCATCGCTCGGCGATGTCTTCATTCTGCATCAGGTGAAAGAGGGCGGGGATGAGCTTCCGCTTCGTGAGATCACCTGTGGCGCCGAAGATGACGAAGACATGCGGGTCAATGGACATAAAAGCAGCCAAGATGCTGTTTGATAAAAGGCAGCGACGCTGCGTACCGGCGCGCACAAAACCAGGAGATGAACCGCGGACGCCGATGTGGCAGGGGGATGACGTGGGGACTACTCCGCCTCCTTCATAGCATGTCCGCCGAACTCATTCCGCAGGGCGGCGAGAAGTCGATGAGCATACGTGTCCTGCTGACGTGACTGCAGGCGCTGGATGAGGGCATCGGTGATCACCGGGGCCGGCACGTCCAGGTCGATCGCCTCCTGGACCGTCCACCGGCCTTCACCGGAATCATCAACCCACGCCGCGATCTCTTCCAGGTCTTGGTTCTTTTCCAGAGCTTCCGCCGCGAGGTCGAGGAGCCACGAACGGATGACACTGCCGAACCGCCAGATTTCGGAAATCTGGTGCAGATCGAAGTCGAACTCCTCTTTTGCCTTCAGGATGTGAAAGCCTTCCGCATAGGCCTGCATGACGCCGTACTCGATGCCGTTGTGGACCATCTTGACAAAGTGGCCCGCACCAACCTCGCCGACGTGTCCCCAGCCTTTGTCCGCGCTAGGGGCCAGCGTTTCGAAGAGCGGTGTCAGGGCGTCGATAGCTTCGTCCGGTCCGCCGACCATCAGGCTGTATCCCTGTTCGAGTCCCCAGACGCCGCCGGAGGTCCCGACGTCGATGTAGCTGACGCCGACCTGTTCAGCGCGGCCTGCTCGTTTGAGCGTGTCGGTGTAGCGTGAGTTGCCGCCGTCCACGAGCCGATCCCCTTCATTCAATAGCGGTAGCAGCGCATCGAGCGTGGAGTCCACGGCGTCGCCTGCAGGCACCATCATCCAGAGTGTCCGCGGCGCCTCCAGGTGATCGACGAGCGCTTCAAGAGACGTCCGGGTCTCTCCACCGTCCTCCTCCAGAGCCATCATCGCGTCCTCGCTCAGGTCGTAGCCGACGACATCATGGTCATTTCGAAGGAGCCGGCGCGACATGTTCGCACCCATTTTTCCGAGACCGATCATTCCAATCTGCATAGCAGGTTGTGGATATGTAGAAGAAGCGAGACGTCGGGGCGAGCGTGCCGATCACAAATCCGACCATGGCAAACGTAAGTCGATGGTCGACGAGAGGCAATGACCTCGCGGGACCATGATGTAACGGTCTACCCTTTCGGGTGAGACGATGAGACCAACGGCCCATCCCGAGGCGACGTGGTTTCTGGTTCAGGGGCACGTTGATGTCAGGCCCCGGATTCCCAGCCCTCGGTAAAGATGCGATCGGGATCAATGTCCATCGCGTCCGTCAAGAGCTCTTCGGTATCCACGACCATCTGGGGAACGCCGCACGCGAAGAAGTGAGCGTTTTCGCGTAGATCGCTGTCGAGGAGATCGTCTAGATGCTCCTGTACGTGGCCGTGGCGAACTGCTGGTGCACCGGTCGCTGCACGTTGGGATTCGGTCCATCCCGCTCGTTCTTCGGCGGATTCGGGCTCCGACAACACATATGCGACATCGATTCGCTCGCTGCTCGATGTCCACATATCCAAGACATTGCGGTACGCGAGGTGATTGAGGGACCGTTCACCGTACACGAGCACGGCTCTGCCTTTCCCGTGCTGGCGGTACGCCTGAAGCATCGACATCATCGGAGTCAGGCCCGTGCCGGTAGCAAGAAAGACGGCATCGCGGTCCGTGTCGTGGAGCTGGAGGTTTCCTCGGGGATCGGTAAGTGGAATGGTGTCGCCTAGGGCCCTTTCATGTAACCAGACCGAGCAGGTCCCGTCGTCGTACCGCTTGACCATCAAGGTGATGGTGTCGGTGCCGGGAAGGCTGACCGGGGAATACGGCTTGTGGACGATTCCGTCTTCGTCCGATTCGTACGCGACGCCCACGTGGTGACCGGGCTCGAAATCGAATTGATGCCCTGGCACTCGAAGTACGAGCTGTGCCGTGTTGGGAGTGAGCATGTCTGAGGCGATGAGTGTCGCATCGAGGGTGTTCAGACGCATATATTCGACGGCGTGCAGATTTTCGTGGGAGATAGCTAGTGTTTGTACAGGCGGCTCCGGTGAGCGACAGGTCGATGAAAGCGATAAGAGGGCCCTTTTCGAAGATCCGCCTTGTAAGTGACTCTACATGATGGTATGATAACACCCTGCCGATGGGCAGGATACACGCATGCTGTGATTCGTTCGTAATCGCTGCAGGCTGTGTTATCATCTCCACGTCGTTTTTCCATCTCTCCATTCCTGCAACTAACCAACCCGGCCTGACCTCTGCCCGGTACTCGTCGTGCATGTGCGGACGAATCGAGCGGAGAGTCAAATGATAAGGTACGTCTGCCTGCCAGGGCGTTACGTGTCGGGGTTGATTCCATATGCAGCGATCGATTGGGACGTGCTGGATTGTCACCCTGTTTGTGTGGCTTGTGGCGAGTGTTCATGTGCCTGTCGCCGGCGCTCAGTCGTCACCGCGGACGGCCGTTCGATCCGCGGAGGAGCCGACGCGTCTTTTCGCTACGCTCGATGTACCTGAGGAAACGGATGGTCTAGTCGTTTCGCTACCGTCGCGGTGGACGCTGGAAGACGTTTCGCTTCTCCGATATGGGTCCACGGCTCGGGATGTGCGCGTACGGCGAGACGGCGCATCCTATGTGCTGGCGTCGCCTTCACCGATTCGAGGGCCGCACGACCTGTCGCTTCTGGTTACGCCCAATGGCCCTGGCGACGCGTTGAGCTGGTCCATCCAGCCGTTTCGGGCGGCCGCCGATGATGGATCCGTTCAGAGAGTGGGATCCCCGTGGGAGCAGAAAATCCGGATGGTCCGTGGAGGCGGCGAACGAACGGATAATCGAGTTCTCGAATTTGCTCCCGACGCCTCCCAGCCGGTCGTTATCGATGCCCACAGCATTCCGGCATTCGAGCGATCGGTTTCGTTTACGACCGAGTTTTGGATCTCGACCATCGGGCTCGGTGAGGTCGTGATGTCTACATGGACGGGCGAAGAGCGTCGTCATTACCCGTTCGAAATTGTCGTAGATGCGAGTGGGCGACTCCGTTTCTACTGTGGTCAGCCCGGGCGCCACACATCGATGTCGTCCGGTCGGCCGATTGCGGACGGCCGGTGGCATCATGTGGGTATCGCGTACGATGGGGAACGCCGTTTTCTTCGGTTCATGATCAACGGTGTCGCCGTCGACTCCGTCGAGCAGGTGTCGCTTCCAGGCGGATATCTACGCCCCGACCTCGCGGTTGGTGGACGCCTGTCGGACGGAAGACGCGACGCACCGCACGCCTCGCTTTTCTCGGGCCAGCTCGACGTCTTGCGCATCTGGGATTCTGCTCGCACGCCGATGGACGTTCGCCAGACCATGCGCGATGCTGCGCTTCACGCTGCCGCAGACGACGAGAATCGGCAACAGCCCACGCGTGTCACGCTTACCTTCGACAGAAAGCCTCCCGCCCGACTTGTACGCCGGTGGCCTCGTGGTGCCCAGCGTCCTCGCGCTGCCCTGCGGCTTCGGCAGTCGCTGCATGATCTTCGTGCATCCACGGAAGGAGAGGTCGTTCAACTGCAGTGGCACGCCGATGCCACGACGGTGTCAGCCTTTCTCGTAGAGCGGTCGTCGGATGGGATCAACTTCGAAGAGGTGGAACGATTGACGCCGGAGATGGCTGAGCCCGTCGCCGAACATGGCGATGCTTTGTTCACTGCGAGCGACGATCCATCATCGCGTGTTGCGTACTACCGCATTCGAGAAGTCTTTTCCGACGGATCGACTGATGTTTCGGGGACCTTCAAGGTCGGCGTCGGGCCGGCAACTGTAGAAACCAAGGAGGGTACGCGGATTATTGGGAATTACCCCAATCCGTTTTCCCGGTCCACTACGGTCGAGTTTCAGTTGAATGAGGCTGCCCCGGTCCGCATGACGCTCTGGGACGTGTCCGGAAAGCGTCTGGGTGTCGTCTACGACGGGTCTGACGAAGCCGGCACGCATTCGTTTGAATTGCCTGCCCGGGATCTACCCAGTGGTACCTACTTTCTACGATTGGAGACGGGGCGAGCCGTCGATTCGCACCCCGTTGTCGTCTTGAAATAACTATCGACTTTATTTTCGCTGTTGGACGGCTCGTGCAACCGGTCTTTCCGAGTACAGGCTCGTCCGGCATCAGGAATTACATTTACGCATCTAACACCCCCATGCCCGAATCTACCTCTACGACCTCTTCTGAACCGTCAGCGCGAGCACAGACGGGTGGTCCGTACATTTCTGCGTCGACCTCCCTGCCGGAGATCACTCCGAAGGCGCTCTTTCTCGGCTTTATCCTCTCCGCCGTACTGGCAGGTGCCAATGCATACCTCGGGCTGAAAGTCGGGATGACGGTGTCGGCGTCGATTCCGGCGGCCGTGATCTCAATGGCGCTGCTGAAGGCGTTCAAAGAGTCGAACATTCTTGAGAACAACATCGTGCAGACGGCGGCGTCGGCAGGAGAGTCGCTGGCGGCCGGGGTCATCTTCACGTTGCCGGCGCTGATCATGCTGCGCTACTGGGAGGGCTTCCCGTTCCTTGAGACCATGTCGGTCGCTCTCTGTGGAGGGATTATTGGGGTCCTGTTCACGATTCCCCTGCGTCGCGCCCTGATACTGGAGGCCGAGTTGCAGTTTCCAGAAGGCATCGCAACGGGTGAGGTACTCAAGGCCGGTGATCGTGGCGGAGGCGGTGCCAAATACATCGCTATCGCCGGACTCGCCGGAGCGGCGATGCAATTCTTTCAGACGGGACTGAAGGTCGTCGGGGACTCCGTCTCTGGGGCCGTGACGGCCGGGAAATCGGTCTTCGGAATCGCCAGTGGGTTGGGCGTGGCGCTCCTCTCCGTTGGGTACATCGTCGGGCTGAATATTGCCACGCTCGTGTTCCTCGGCGGCGCCATCGCGTGGTTCGTCGGGATTCCGTTGTACACGGCTCTCGCCGATCCGGCGACGCTTCAGAGCATTGTCGGGGATGCGACGGGCTGGGATGCGGCGCTGAGCGTGTGGGATGCGCGCATTCGGTACATGGGCGTTGGCGCCATGGCGACCGGTGGGCTGTGGGCATTGGTCGCACTTATCGAGCCCATTCGGGATGGCATCCGCTCGTCCATGGATGCCGTACGTCGAGCGAAGGATGAGTCTACGCCTGATATCACGAGAACGGAGCGCGATACTCCGATCAACTTCGTGCTCGGTGGCGCAGCGGCGATGGCTGTTCCCATATTTATCGTGTTCACCTTCGTGGTGGATCAGACCGGGTTGGGCATCTCGAGCGGGCTGTACTGGCTCACGATCGTGTTTGGCGTCCTGTTCGCGTTCGTAGCCGGGTTCCTTTTCTCAAGCGTAGCCGGCTACATGGCCGGTCTCGTCGGGTCGTCTAATAACCCGATCTCTGGCGTGACGATCGCAACCATTCTGACCGTGTCGCTGATTCTACTCGTACTGCTCGGCTCGCAGATCGACTTTGCCGTGGACACGTCGCAGGCCGCTGCCGCCGCGGCAACGGCGATTCTTGTCGGAGCCGTCGTATGCTGCGCCGCTGCAATCGCAGGCGACAACATGCAGGACCTGAAGGCGGGTCACATCGTCGGGGCGACGCCCATGAATCAACAGATCATGCAGGTCGTGGGTGTGGTTGCCGCGTCCCTCGCCATTGCCCCAGTCATGGACCTCCTATTCAGTGCGTACGGGTTCGGGGACGTATTGCCGAGAGCGGGGATGGACCCGTCGGAAGCACTCGCCGCGCCACAGGCCACGCTGATGTCGAGTGTGGCGGATGGCGTCTTTTCCCGCAACCTGCCGTGGACGATGATCGGCCTCGGCGTATTGATCGCCATCGCGATTATTGTCTGGGACAAGTGGCTGGAATCCCGCGAATCCAGTTTCCGCGCGCCGGTTCTCGCCGTAGCCGTTGGTATCTATCTTCCGATCGATCTCTCGGTGCCGATCTTCATCGGCGGACTCATCGCCTACTTTGCAGCGCGCAGTGCCACGAAGAAAGCAGGTGAGGAGGAGCCGGAAAGTCAGCGAGGTTTGCTGTTCGCTTCGGGGCTCATCACCGGAGAAGCCCTGGTCGGCATCTTCCTCGCGATTCCGTTCGCGATTCAGGAGGACGCGAACGCGCTCGCTATTTCTCCGGACATGCTCGGCCTCAGCCCCGCAGCCTTCGCGACGATGGAGCAAACGCTGGGCGTCGTCCTCTTCGCCGGATTCTGTTTCTGGCTCTACCAGGTCGCTAAGAAGTGAGGTTTGGGGTTTGGCTGTGAAGGTGTGAAGGTGCGAAGGTATCTCACCACCGTCGCACGGCCGTGCGACGGTGGTGTGCCCTGAACCTTGAACTCTGAACCCTGAACCTTGAACTCTGAACTCCAACAGAGTCATCTTCCGAGAACGTCGCGTCTGACGGGGCATGATTCGAAACAGAAAATCCGTCTCATTTCGTACCATTCGAGTGGCATCGCAGGACTCGGCTCTCTCAAACGAATCTATCCATCGATATGGACCTGACGTACTTCGGGCACGCGACTTTTCAGATCGAGACCGGCGACCATACGCTGCTGTTCGATCCTTTCTTTCAGGACAACCCGCATACGAATGTGGATCCGGCGACATTGGACCCGGACTTTGTGCTGGTGTCCCATGCTCACTTCGACCACTACGCCGATGTCGAGGCGTTTACCGGAGAGGATGGACCGATGATGATCAGCAACTTCGAGATCATCTCCCGGATTGGCAACGACTACGGACATGAAAACGTCCACCCGCTGAACGAGGGAGGAACGATCGATCTCGACTTCGGGAGCGTCGAAGCGACCCATGCACGCCACACGTCGAGCTTCCCAGACGGATCGTACGGCGGTGTCCCGGAAGGCTTCGTCGTCGACTTCGGTGATCAAACGGTTTACTACACGGGCGACACGGCTCCATTCGTCGAAATGGAATGGATCGGTGAGGCGTACGATGTCGATGTGATGATCGCTCCGGTCGGAGACGTGGTGACGATGGGTGTCGATGGCGCGATCCACGCTGCCGAGATGGTCGAGCCCGATCTCATTATTCCGGTTCATTACAACACCTTCCCGTTCATCGAGGTCGACCTGGACGACGTCCAGGATTCGTTCGAAGACGCAGGGTTCGACCTGCAAATTGTCGACTTCGACTCGAAGGTGTCGCTGTAAACGAGAGCACATTCCCACACGTTTCGCACGGGAACCTGGCACTGCGCCGGGTTCCCGTTGTTTGTTATACCAAATCCAAATGACAGTGACGGGGCCACGATCGTCTGTGGAAGCGTTTCGCAGGCTTGGCAACCTGTTTGACGGATGGATCTCGAAACCTACGGGCAGTTCTTCATGCCTATGAGTAAATCTGACAGTCATCTTTTCGCGATGACGCAGCAGACACGGTGCGCGAGATCAATCAAACCCCGTACTGCGAACATAGCGAGGACCGACCAGCGAGAGGTCCGTACCATCGGATCGCCGGAGGCTGTCCGCCAAACAGGTTATGATTCCTGCGTCTCCTCCCTTTGTCGATCGAATCGACCCCACATCGTAGGCACGGCATCCGGACGCGATCATTTGAATTCAGTATTAGCGGTGGAAATCAGGTGGCAACCTGACCGGACACACAGCGAACTCTCAGTGCTTCGACGCAATCGACCTTCATGACCACGCTCGGCATCCTCTCGGACACGCATGGATACTTTCATCCCGACCTGGTGGATGAACTAGATGGGGTCGACCACATCCTCCATGCCGGAGACATTGGCGACCTTTCGATCATCGACGGCCTAAAGGCACTGGCACCGGTGACGGCGGTGTACGGCAACGTAGACGGCTGGGATATCCGTCACCGCACGGCCGAACATCAACGGATGACGTTCGATGGCGTGAACGTCTGGATGACGCATATCGCGGGGCGCCCCGGTGCGTGGCAGCGGGGGATGGGAGCGAAGCTGAAGGCAGACCCACCGGATGTATTTATCTGCGGCCACAGTCACATCCTCCGGATCGAGCGGGTGAAACCGTTCGACAACATGCTCTACCTCAATCCCGGTGCGGCTGGACGCCAGGGGTTTCACCAGAAGAAGACCTGCGTACGTCTCGTCATCGACGATGGCGCACCCGTGCAGGCCGATGTGATTCATCTGGATGAGTGACTCTTCGCCTTTGCCGTACAGCGGTCGGTCCGCCCTGCGGTAGGGTCCGTGCGCTTCCTGATCGAATGCGCAATCGACGCATGTAGAATTTCTCCGTGTACTTCTTGATGCCCGACGCATTTTGCTCTGATATCGCCCGGCGAGGTGACGTTGACCTGAACGGCTCCGCGACGGTCGCTTCCTACTGGCTCTGCATAGAGCATCCAGAGCCGTGGGAGGAGCGTGAGATTTCGAGTGGGTCGCTTCCGCCCCGCTTGGTCGAATGCATTGGACAGTGGGAAGAGGCGTTGCCCGGACTGCGCACGCAGGCAATCCGGCGTGAAGTCAACCAATTCGACGAAGCGGGAGGCGTGACCGTTTTTATCGCCTCGGTTCAGCCGGGCGAACAAAGCCTCCGGCGTCTCCGGTTGTCTTCACTCGAGGCGCTCGCCGATCTGGATGTCCCGGCAATCATCTTGGGTCACGTCGACGAACCACCCGGACGGCGCCTCGACGCTCCGATCGTTCTCACGTGTACGAACGGGAAACGGGACGCCTGTTGTGCGCTCAAGGGCCGGATATTTCAATCGGCGTTGGAAGCAGTCGCTCCACAGGCGGCATGGCAGGCGACACATCTAGGAGGCCACCGCTTCGCGCCGACAGCGCTCGTTCTTCCGCATGGCCACCAGTACGGTTGGCTTGAGGCTGACGATGCCGATGAGTTCTGGTCTTCAGCGAGCGGCGGTCGTATTTTTCAGTTCGACCGATACCGTGGGTGCACAGCGCATCGACGGCCAATTCAGGCGGCTGTCATCGCTGTGCGTCGCGAGGTGGGTGCCGACGCGGTCGAAGATATCGAAGACATTCGGTTTGAGCATCGACCTGGAGACGTGTGGCATCTTCGCGTCACGTGTCGCGGGCAAAAATTTACCGTGCGTGTCCGGCGTTGGAAGGACGGGCTGTTGCCGAAGAGTTGCGGTGGGGATCCCAAGCCCGTGATTCGCCAGTCCGTCTCCGTAGAGGCTGCGTCTACTGAGGACTGTGACCGTTGAAATGTCAGCGTAGATATCAATTGGGGCTGCGTTGTTGATACCGGTCGAGTTGACGTTCTCGGTTGAGTTCCCTTTCGCTACGATATGGAGCGGGATGTGGAAAAGCTCTCGCTAACGTTAGCGCACGTCGCGCTTGCACATCTAGACTTGAGTACGTAGTCGACCGTGATGGGACCCTCCGAAGCGTAATGGGGATAGGGTAAACCGTGATTTGCCTGAGCCTCGCTTAGGGACGAGATCGTAATTATTGAGGTTGAAAATCGATTTCGTATCATTCGCATGTGGTATCTCGGTGGAACTCCGTGCATCCGTTTGGTATACTGCCGCCTCATTCACTGAAATGTAGTTAGGTGTTTTAGGTCATGGCCACAGACGACCTTCGTCGTGAACTCGGGTTCTGGGATGCTCTGACGATCGGTGCTGGCACCATGATCGGTGCCGGCATTTTCCTCCTCGCTGGCGTTGCCCTCGAATTGACGGGGCCCGCTGCAATCTTTTCGTATCTGGCTGCCGGTCTGGTGTGTATGATCACGGCGGCCAGTGCGGCAGAGCTTGCGACGGGTATGCCGACCTCGGGTGGCGATTACTATTTCGTGTCTCGCTCGCTCGGACCGGCGCTCGGTGCAATATCCGGTGTCGGAATCTGGCTGAGTCTGACGTTTGCCATCTCCTTCTATCTATTCGGGCTCGGGGAATACCTGTCCCAGCTTTTGCCCGTGACCCCGTTCTGGGGGGCGCTCGTCGGCGGCATTTTGCTCACCGGGCTCAACGTGTACGGCGCGAAGGAGTCGGGGAAAATGCAGGTTTTCGTTGTGCTGACGTTGCTCGCCATTCTCGGCGGCTTCTGCATACTGGGGTTCTTTCAGATTGAAACCGACAACTTCACGCCGTTCTTTCCCTTTGGTACGGCACCGGTTGCATCCACGACCGCTCTGGTCTTCGTCTCCTTCCTCGGGTTCGTAAAGATCGCAGCGGTGGCCGAAGAAATTAAGGATCCGGCCAAGAACCTCCCTCGGACGCTGATTGGCTCCGTCGCGCTTGTGACGCTGCTCTACGTCGTCATTCTCCTCGTGATCGGCGGCATGTTCACGCAGGAAACGATTGGAGACGTACGCGATCCGCTCACCACGGCGGCGCGCACCCTTGCGGGTCCGGTCGGCGCCGGATTTATCATCTTCGCCGGCTTGCTCGCGACGGTTTCATCCGCCAACGCGAGCATCATGGCGTCGTCGCGTATTAACCTCGCCATGGCGCGTGACCGGATGGTGCCAAACGCGCTGTCTACGATCCACCAGCGATTCCTGACACCGCACCGGGCGATTCTCCTGACCGGGTTACTCGCTTGCGCCTTCCTTCTGTTCGAAAGCATCGAGGACCTCGCGAAGATAGCCAGTGTCCTCCAGCTGTACAGCTATGCAGCACTGAACATTGGCTGCGTCGTTCTGCGCGTCGCCAAGCCGAAGTGGTACGAGCCGTCCTATCGAACGCCTCTTTTCCCGTTCGCGCAGATCTTTGCTGCGCTTGCATGCGTGGGGATCATCGTGTCCTCGGGCCTCTTCGCGCAGATTGCTATTGTCGTTCTAATCATCGCGAGCCTGGCCTGGTACGCGGTCTGGGGCCGGGGACGCGTCGAGATTGAGAACGCCATGCCGGAGTTTCAGGAGCGCTGGGGCGCGGAAGGCTTTTCCGCACTGATGGGACCGGCGACGAAGTTCTCCGTCGAGCTCCCGGAGGTGCTCAAGCCGGGCGAGCGGGCCATCGATCCAAATGAACCCCGGCGCGTCTCTGTCGCGCTGGCGAACCCGGCGACCGAGTCGGATCTGTTACGCATTGGACGCTACATCGCAACGGGCAAAGACCGGGGCGGTCACGTGTCGGGCTTGCACCTCGTGCGGGTGCCGCTTCAAACACCATTAGAGGTTGCTCGCGATCAGTTCGCTGAGCGTCCATCGCTGGAGCGCGCGATCTCCGGTCTCGTGTCCTCCGGCGATGGAGGGACGACCGAACTTCGGCCTCTCGATGAGACGGAGTTCGAATCGGTCATTGATGTAGCTCATGACGTGTTCGGTGGGCTAATCACCGAAACGCAGGATCAGCGCTCAGACCTTCTGCTGATGGGCTGGCAGGGCGGTTTCAACGTCCGCCGCATATATAATAGCCCGATTCAGCGCATCATGTCTGATCTCGCGGCGGACCTCGCCGTCCTCAAGGATCGTGGTGTGACGTCGATCAAACGCATTCTGCTGCCGTGGGGCGGAGGCCTACATGCCCAGCTCGGACTCGAGGTGGCCGTCCGCATCGCCGGAGCCACGGGCGCGACGGTCCAACTGCTCCGTGTGGTGAAGAAAGATGTGGACACAGCTGGCGAGTCGGCCGCACTCTCGGCGACCGTCAAGCAGCTTGTCGGCGAGCAGGAGAACATCGAATACCTCGTCCGCGACGCCAACTCGGTTACTGAGGGCGTTGAAGCCGCCATGGAAGAGAATGCGCCCGACCTTGTCATCATTGGCGCATCCCGCGAGTGGACGATCCGGCAGGTACTGTTCGGGTCGATCCCGGATGTCGTCGCCGACGCCGCCGATTGCTCCGTGCTGATGGTGCGTCGCTACGTCCCTGATACGCTGTCCATCCGCGCGGCCGAAGGCTTCAAGCGCATCAAGGAATCCGCGGGCCTGACGACCTCCCCCGAAGAATAGTTCAGGGTTCAACGTTCAATGTTCAGGGTTGGGGATGGCGGTTGAGACTTCGAGGAATTGGCAGGCCCCTTCGTCCGTCGTGCCTCTCTACGCGCGCGGCCAATCCTTGTCTTCGGCCACCAACTTCTCAGAGAAGCGCCGTCGAACTCTGAACCCTGGACTCTGAACCTTGAACTAGATTTTAGCCAGTTCGACGGCAATGCACCGGTTTCGGATGTACGGGAGATTGGCGTCCTTCGCCAGCGACTCTGCCTCGGGACTCGATACACCGAGTTGCGTCCAGATGACCGGTGTTCGACTCGTTCGTCCTGCGTACTCGATGGCGTCCCGGACGACACCGGCCGTATGCTCTGGCGCGCGGAAGACGTTAATGATGTCGACGCTCTCGTCAGGGAGATCCTGAAGTGATGCCACTGCCGGCTCTCCAAGCACCTCGTCGTAGTTCGGGTTCACGGGTATGATGCGATACCCGGCCTGTTGCAGGTTCTTCGCGATCTGATGGCTCGTACGCTGGGGGCGCCCGGAGAGCCCGACCACAGCGATGACATCGGCCTCGCGAAGGATAGAAGGGATATCAGACATAAGCCTGCTGACAAATTGTAGTAGGACAGAAACCGCTGAACCCTGAACCCTGAACCCTGAACCCTGAACCCTGAACTCTGAACTCTGAACTCATCTTCCCCGTGAATTCAGACCGGACGGTTCGGGACATCCGGGGCAGCGTTGTACGTTAAAACACCATTTCGTGCCGAATATGTTGGCCTCTATTGCCGGTCGGCACCCGCGGTCGTCTTTTGAGTTTCTCCGATGACCGCACGAACTCACCCGCACGGCCCGATCGAACTGCACACCATCGCTCCATGCCGTATCCGCACGACGAAATTGAATCCAAGTGGCAGCGCCACTGGGACGAACATCAGACCTTTCGCACGCCCGACGACCTTCCTGAGGATCCGTCGGACGACGAAAAGTTCTACGTCCTCGACATGTTTCCCTATCCGAGTGGTTCTGGGCTCCACGTTGGTCATCCCGAAGGGTATACGGCCACAGACATCGTCGCTCGACACAAGCGCATGCGTGGCGTCCGCGTGCTCCATCCGATGGGATGGGACGCGTTCGGTCTGCCGGCCGAGCAGTACGCGCTAAAGACGAACACGCACCCACGGGTGACGACGGAGAAGAACGTCGATAACTTCCGGAAGCAGCTCAAACGTCTCGGGTTTTCGTACGACTGGCAGCGGGAGATCAATACGACGGACCCGGATTACTACCGGTGGACACAGTGGATTTTTCTGAAGCTGTATGAGCGGGGACTCGCCTATCAGAGCGAGGAACCCGTCTGGTGGTGCGAAGAGCTGGGCACGGTGCTCGCCAACGAAGAGGTGATCGATGGCAAGAGCGAGCGGGGCGGCTACCCGTGCCGCCGTGTGCCGATGCGCCAGTGGGTGCTGAAGATTACGGAATACGCTGAGCGGCTGCTGGACGGGCTCGACGACCTGGATTGGCCCGAGAGCACCAAGCAGATGCAGCGCAACTGGATCGGCAAGTCCGAAGGTGCGGAGATTCACTTCCAGCTTGACGACGTCGATGACGCGCTGGAGGTATTCACCACCCGTCCGGACACGCTCTTCGGCGCCACGTACATGGTGGTTGCGCCGGAGCATGATCTTGTGGACGACATTACGACCGACGAGCATCGCGACGAGGTTGAGGTGTACCGCAAGCAGGCAATGCAGAAGAGCGAGCTCGAGCGAACCGAGCTTCAGAAAGAGAAGTCCGGCGTCTTTACCGGCGGCTACGCGATCAATCCGGCGACCGGCGATCGTGTCCCCGTCTGGATCGCGGACTACGTGTTGGCGAGCTACGGAACGGGCGCCATCATGGCCGTTCCGGGGCACGACGAGCGCGACTACGACTTTGCGCAGAAGTACGGACTGGAGATTCGCGAGGTGGTCGAAGGGGGCGACCTCGATGAGGCTGCCTACATCGGCGACGGCTCTCACGTGAACTCCGCGAATGAGGACGTGAGTCTCAATGGCCTCGGTACCGACGCGGCGATTGCGGCGATCACCGAATGGCTGGAAGAGAATGATCTCGGTCGCGCCAAGATCAACTACAAGCTCCGCGACTGGCTCTTCAGCCGTCAGCGCTACTGGGGCGAGCCGTTCCCGATCATCTTCACGCAGGACGAGGACGGCGAGTTTACCCAGCCGAAACCCGTGCCGGAAGACGATCTGCCGGTGACGCTGCCGGAAGTCGACGAGTTTAAGCCAAGCGGCTCTCCACACGGTCCGCTGTCGAACGTCGAGGACTGGGTCGAAACGACGGACCCCGAGACGGGCGAACCGGCGCGCCGCGAAACCAACACGATGCCCCAGTGGGCCGGGTCGTGCTGGTACTACCTGCGCTTTATCGATCCGGATAATGATGACCGCCTGGTCGACCCGGAGAAGGAGAAGTACTGGCTACCGGTCGATCTCTATATCGGTGGGTCGGAGCACGCGGTGCTACACCTTCTGTACGCTCGTTTCTGGCACAAAGTCCTGTACGATGCAGGCGTCGTTTCTACGAAAGAGCCGTTTCAGACGCTCGTCCATCAGGGACTGATTTTGGGCGAGATGGAGTATACGGCCTATGTCGGGCCCGACGGTGAACCGGTCAGTGCTCAGCATGTCGATGACGGCGTGGACACGCGCACGGGCGTTGAGGTCGAGGCACGCTCGATCGACAAGTCGGATGTAGAAAAGGACGGAGATGTATTTGTTCTGGCGGAGTCGACGGACATCCGCGTCGATGCTCGAAGCCACAAGATGAGCAAAAGCCGCGGCAACGTCGTCAACCCCGACGACGTGATCGACGAGTACGGTGCCGATGCGCTGCGACTCTACGAGATGTTCATGGGCCCGCTTGAACAGGTGAAGCCCTGGAGCACGAGCGACGTTGACGGCGTCTTCCGCTTCCTGAACCGTGTCTGGCGTCTGGTCATCAATGATGAGACCGGCGAGCTAAACGACGCTGTGCAGGACGTGGAGGCGGACGCAGATCAGATGCGTGTGCTCCACAAGACGATCAAGAAGGTCACCGAAGATATCGGCGACCTGAGCTTCAACACGGCTATAGCGGCCATGATGGAATTCGTGAATGCCGCGTACAAATGGGACGTCGTGCCGCGTAGCACCATCGATCCGTTCATCCAGATCCTGAGTCCGTTCGCCCCGCACATCGCGGAAGAGCTCTGGGAGCGGCTCGGCCACGAGGATACGATCGCCTATACCGATTGGCCGGCGTTCGACGAGGAGAAGATCAAGAAGGATGTTGTCAGCATGGCCGTGCAGGTCAACGGCACGGTTCGCGCGACGATCGAGATCCCCGCGGGGGCCGACGAGGACGAGGCATTGTCTACCGCCCGGGCCGACGAAAACGTCAAGCGGTATCTTGACGACGGCGACGTGAAGCGTGAGATCTACGTGCCCGGTCGCATTATCAACTTCGTGGTGGCGTAAATAATCGCGACGCCTTCGCTCGCGCCAGTGTGATACTGAATCCAAATGATCGTGTCCGAATGCCGTGCCTCAGATGTAGGGTCGATTCGATCGAAAAAAGGGGACGGGACGCAGGAATCAACGTTTTTTGGCACCTTCACGCCTGCGAAACGCTTCCACAGATGATCTTGACCCCACATTGTCATTTGGATTTGGTATGAGGTGTGTCTTCCGGCTGGCGAGAAGACAAGAAAAGCCGGAGCCGACCCTGGGTCGTGCTCCGGCTTTTTCCGTAGGGGCCGGCGACTGGGGGATGAGAGCGGCACCGTATCCGAAGGGGGGAATCGGAGAGCCCGCGTCTCGCAGTCGCCGGAAATCGAGGTCAAGATTGGAATCAGTCGTTAGTTTTTACCCACCACGACGTTTTCACCATCGGATGTGCGTCGAAACGAATACCATACGAGCATGGCCTCGTCGGTCTCACCGTACGGGCAATTCGCGCCCTTGTATGCGTCCCATGCCTCGCGGTAGATTTTCATAGCGTACTCGCGCATTTCTGGGCTGAGAATGTCCTCCTGAGGAGGACGGGCACTACCGAAAGGAAGCATCTGAGAGTTTGAAGGCAACATAGACGAGTGGAGAATAAGTCTGCGTCGGGGGATCGCCGAGGGGTAGAACGGGCCAGAATTCGGCCGATCAGGTAGGGCGCTCGGTTGAGCCAGTATGTGAACAGGCATCTCAAGCACATCATGCCTTTCATCAATACGTCTAGGAAGTAGCCCAAAACCATTCCAAAAGAGCGGCGAATCTCGATCTATCAGCAATTCTATGTGAAGGATGCGCGATAGAATGGCCAGAAAGACGCCTCTAGGATATGTATTCTGCTACAGACGAGGCGTTTGCCACGCCGATCGAGCGCAGCAAACCCGGTTGTATAGCAGGTCATGGAGTTACCACTGCGTCGCGGTTCGTTCTGAAACACGCCGACATTTGGTGAGACAGCGACGTTTCGGCGCGGCCGGCAGATGGATCTCGGACGGAGGGATTGCGTGCGAACCGACCGAATGAGTTTTGCTCGTCCAACCAACTGGCGCCTTTTATGCCCGAACCTCTCGATGTTCTAGCGCTTGCCGCTCACCCTGACGATGTCGAACTCTGCGCTGGCGGGACGATTTGCCGTCTGACGGGCGCGGGTCATCGCGTTGGGATTGTCGACTATACTCGAGGAGAGCTCGGGTCGCGCGGTACGCCGGAGGGGCGAATGGAAGAAGCGCAGCGAGCGGCTGACATTCTAGGGCTCTCAGCACGAGAGAACCTGGGTCTTCCGGATGGCAACATCGCCAACACCAAGGCGAATCAGCGAAAGGTGATCGAGGCCGTTCGGACGTATCGACCTCGTATTGTGCTCATCAACAGCCTCGAGTGCCGGCATCCCGACCATGGGGCGGCCGCTCAACTTTCGATTGACGCGATGTACTATGCGGGGCTTCGGATGGTCGAAACGACAGGGGCAGACGGGAAGGCGCAGGAGCCGTGGCGCCCCAGTCACGTTTTGCATTACATGCAGGCGATCGAGTTCGAGCCGACGTTCGTCGTTGACGTGAGCGACGTGTGGGAGCAGCGCATCGAGGCGCTACAGGCATTCCAGTCCCAATTTTTTAATCCCGACTACGAGCCGGGGGACGACGAGCCCGAGACGTTTATCTCCAATCCGACCTTTTTCGAATGGATCGAGGGGCGGGCTCGGACCTACGGATACAAGGTAGGCGCAACGTTCGGGGAGCCGCTGCTTTACCGTCACGGCCCGGTCGGCGTGGATGATTTGATGACCGTTTTGAAGAAAGACCAGCCGTATCGGTAGCCGCCACGGTACGGAGAAGACCGGATCGCGCCCGCTATGAGCGTGAATTGTTTATGACATGCAACGGAGCGGGAGGGGCGAGACCGTCTGAGGTTGGGAAAATTGCGGATTCTCGGCCGTCTGGCTTCAAATGCCCGTCTTCGGCGTTGACACCCTCGATACCCCCACGGTATATTGGCACACTGTCGCGAAAACGCGGCGTGGACGAGTCGGTCCAAGGGGCCGGTTTTTCCAGCGATGAGCTGCGCTCGGTTTGCCCGAATGGATGCGAGCCGAACATGCACCGGACTTCTGCTTGCAATGTACTTGGGCAGAGCCAAAGCTATGCGCTGGCGCTGTCGTCCTCCTCGACCGACGTGCATCACGATTTACCTTGACGCAAGATGGCAAGCACGAGTGATTTCCGTAACGGCCTGATGATCATCTGGAAAGATGACATCTGGGAGATGATCGATTTTCAGCACGTGAAGCCCGGGAAGGGTGGAGCGTTTGTTCGGACCCGCCTGAAGAATGTCAAAGACGGGCGTGAGTTGGATAACACGTTCCGTGCAGGGGCCAAAGTGGAAGAGGTCCGTGTCGAGAAGCGTCCGCACCAGTACCTCTACGAAGACGACTACGGTCTTCACTTCATGAATACCGAGACCTACGCGCAGTTTTCGCTGCCGCCGGAGCAGGTCGAAGGCATGGAGTACGTGAAAGAGGGAGGGTCCGTTGACATTCTCTTCCGCGCCGACACCAACGAGCCGATGCGGATGGACATTCCGCAGAAGGTAGAACTGGAAGTCGTCGATACGACGCCGGGCGTCAAGGGAGACACCGCGCAGGGGGGATCCAAGCCTGCAACCCTGGAGAGCGGAGCGACGGTAGACGTTCCGCTGTTCATCAACGAAGGCGACGTCGTGCGCGTCAGCACGCAGACGGGAGAATACGAAACCCGTGTGTCGACGGCGCCGAACGCGATATAGTTCGATCCGGTTGTGCTCCGCTCGCACCGTGCGTGTGGAGGCACCGGCGCAGCATCCTGCGTAGCCGTGCCGATCTTTCTTCATACCTATCAGACGCATGAAGCTAGACAAGATTCAGCAATTGCTCTCGATCGTGGCCGAAAGCGGCGTATCGGAGATTGAGATTGAGGAAGACGATTTCAAGCTCACGATCCGGCAGAATTCGCCTCAGGTGATTATGCAGCAGCCGTCGCAATACGCGATGCCGTACGGCCCACCGGCGTATGCTCCGCAGCAGGGGTACGCGCCCCAAGGGGCCCCATCGCCGGCGACGCCCCCTCAGGGTGCGCCGCAGCAGGGAGGCTCTCCGTCGCAGGGTGGAGCAGGGCAGCAGCCTGCGCCCGCACAGGGGCAGAGCGGTTCCGCATCGACCGAAACGTCCTCCGGGTCGGGTGAAGAGAAAGCCGAAGCAGGAAGCGGTGCGAACGAAGAACTCGTCCGCGCTCCGATTGTCGGCACGTTCTATCGCCGCCCGTCGCCGGATTCTGATCCGTACGTCGAGGTTGGGGATAGCGTCGGTGACGGTGATGTGCTTTGCATCATCGAGGCGATGAAGTTGATGAACGAGATTGAGTGCGAGACCTCGGGGACCATCAAGGAGATTCTAGTGGAAGATGCCGAGCCCGTTGAGTTCGATCAGCCGTTGTTTGTGATCGAGAAGTAGACGGCCCTCAGCCGACCGCGGTGTCCTCCCTGGGTACCGCCGGCACAGGTTACTGCATCCCCGCCGGACGGTCCGACGCTCCAATCGTGTCCTACACGACCTCGCGTCTGTCTCGGCCGCCCGGATTCGTCGACGTTGCCCCACGGATATCCACATCACGGTGAGTAAGATCAAGAAAGTTCTTGTCGCCAATCGCGGAGAAATCGCCCTCCGCATCATTCGGACGTGCCACGAGATGGGCCTCAGCACGGTAGCCGTTTACTCGACGGCCGACCGCGACTCCCTCCACGTTCGATTCGCTGACGAGGCCGTCTGCATCGGCCCGCCGGCGTCCGGCGAAAGCTACCTTCGTCCGGACCGAATTATCGCCGCTGCTGAAGTCACCGGTGCGGATGCCATCCATCCCGGTTACGGCTTCCTCTCAGAAAATGCGGAGTTCAGCCAGATCTGCCAGGACAACGATGTGAAGTTCATCGGTCCCTCGCCCGAAACGATTCGGATGATGGGGGAGAAGTCGCTCGCCAAGCAGACGATGGCCGAAGCGGGTGTCCCAACGGTGCCCGGGTCCGATGGCATCGTCGATTCTCTCGAAGAGGCCAAAGAAGTGGCCAAGGAAATTGGCTATCCGGTTATGGTCAAGGCCTCAGCAGGCGGCGGTGGTCGCGGCATGCGGATGGTTTTCGAACCGGAGAACTTCGCGAAAGCGTACAATAGCGCCCGGTCGGAGGCGGAAGGTGCGTTCGGCAATCCGGACGTGTATCTCGAGAAAGTCGTTGAGGAGCCGCGCCATGTCGAAATCCAGCTGCTGGGAGACGGTAAGGGGGGGGTTATGCACTTTGGCGAGCGTGAGTGCTCAATCCAGCGGCGGCACCAGAAGCTCGTCGAGGAGGCGCCTTCACCGATCGTTGACGAGGACCTCCGTGAGGAGATGGGCCAGGCCGCCATCCGAGGCGCCGAAGCTGTCAACTACGAGGGGGCCGGGACCATTGAGTTCCTCGTCGGAGCGGACAAGAACTTCTACTTCATGGAAATGAACACCCGGATCCAGGTCGAGCATCCGGTGACGGAGGAGGTCACCGATGTGGACCTCGTCGAATACCAGATTCGCGTCGCGATGGGCGAGACCGTCCAAAGTCGCAAGGTTCCGATTGACGGCCACGCGATCGAATGCCGCATCAACGCAGAAAACCCGTACCGCAACTTCAGCCCGTCGCCGGGCACGATCACGGCGTTTCACCAGCCGGGCGGACACGGCATACGCGTCGACACGCATGCCTACGCTAGCTACATGATTCCGCCGAACTATGACTCCATGATCGCCAAGCTGATCGTGCGAGGTAAGACACGCGAGGGCGCCATCAAGAAGATGCAGCGGGCGCTCGATGAGTTTGTGATTGAAGGGATCAAGACGACAATCCCTTTTCATCAGCAGCTGATGAAAGACCCACGCTTCCAGTCTGGTGACTTTACGACCCGGTTCCTGGAGGACTTCGAAATGGAGCCTCCACCGGAAGAATAGTTTTCCCACTGAAGCACAGCGCCGTACCCGACGGTATACGAATGGGTGCGGCGCCACCGTTTTCATTCTGACTTCCTCGACCTATTACGCCGAATGACTTTTCCCGACGACCTGTACTACACGGAAGACCACGAGTGGCTGCGGATGAACGACGATGGCACCGCGACTATCGGTATCACCGACTTCGCGCAGAGTGAATTGGGCGACATCGTGTTCGTAGAAGTGGAGCCTGACGGAACGGAGCTCGATGAAGGAGACGTGTTCGGCACCGTGGAAGCCGTGAAAACAGTTTCTGAACTGTACATGCCGGTTGCTGGCACGCTGGTCGAGTTCAACGAGGAACTGGATGTCGCACCGGAAAGCGTCAACGAAGAGCCGTACGGCAACGGCTGGCTCGTCAAAATCGAGCTTGCTGATGCGTCCGATGTCGACGATCTCATGGATTCGGAAGCCTACGAAGCAACTGTGTGAGGTTCGGGGTGTGAGGTTCGGGGGATGATACGATGTACGAAGGCCCCAACGCCTTAGCACTCTAACACCTCAACACCGCAACACCTGAACACGTTAGTACGCAACGCCCCAACGCTTTTTAACACCCCCGGTACATGCACGAGACGATCATCATCCTCGACTACGGTTCGCAATATACGCAGTTGATTGCGCGCCGGGTACGGGAGGCCGGAGTCTACTCAGAGATTCACCCCTGCACGATTCCGACGGAGGAGGTGGAGGCAATGAACCCGAAGGGGCTGATCCTTTCGGGCGGGCCCTGTTCGGTATACGATCCGGAGGCACCGCAGCTCGACGGAAACCTGTTATCGCTGACGCGCGATGACGGATCGCCGGTCCCCGTCCTGGGCATCTGCTACGGCCTGCAGGCAATGGCCCATCTCCTTGGAGGTGATGTGGAGGGCGCGGAGCGTCGCGAGTTCGGCCGCGCGCAGATTCAATTTCCTGAAGGGAACGGTGCGTCGGAGCTGTTCGATGGCGTGCCCAGCGGCTCCACGGTGTGGATGAGCCACGGCGACCACCTGACGGCCCTGCCCGAAGGCTACGAGATTATCGCCAACACGGAAAACGCCCCGGTCGCAGCCGTCCGAAACCTAGAGGATCCGCATTACGGCGTTCAGTTCCATCCAGAAGTCGTCCACACGGACTTTGGACGCCAGATCCTGGAAAACTTCGCCTACAAGATCTGCGGATGCGAGGGGGATTGGACCCCGGCCTCTTTTATCGAGGAACGAACGGCGGCTCTCCGCGAGAAAGTGGGCGACCGACACGTCATTCTCGGGTTGTCCGGCGGCGTGGATTCGTCCGTCGCAGCCGCTTTGTTGCACCGCGCCATCGGGGACCAGCTGCACTGCATCTTTGTGAACAACGGCCTCCTTCGGAAAGGCGAATGGGAGCAGGTGCAGAAAACGTTCCGCGACCATTTCCACATGGACCTGCATGCCGTCGACGCGACGGATCGGTTCCTGGAGGTGCTCGACGAAGTTGTTGATCCGGAGGAGAAGCGCGTCCTGATCGGAAATACATTTATCGACGTCTTCGAGTCGCAGACGGATGAGATTGCCGAAGAACTTGGGCATCGACCGACGTTCCTCGCGCAAGGCACGCTGTATCCCGATGTGATCGAAAGCGTATCGTTCAAAGGCCCCTCGGCGACGATCAAAACGCACCACAACGTCGGCGGACTCCCGGAGGAGCTTAACTTCGAACTGATCGAGCCCTTCCGCGAGCTCTTCAAGGACGAAGTTCGTGAAATCGGCCGGCTGCTCGACGTGCCGGAAGACATCGTCGGGCGGCACCCGTTCCCGGGCCCCGGGCTCGCCATTCGCATCCTTGGCGATGTGACGCGTGAACGCCTGGACCTTCTTCGCGAGGCCGACGCGATCTTCATCGACGAACTCCGCGAAAAAGATCTGTACGACGAGGTATGGCAGGCCTTCGCCGTTCTGCTCCCCGTGCAGAGCGTGGGCGTCATGGGCGACGAGCGCACCTACGAAAACGTCATTGCTGTTCGGGCGGTCACCAGCGTCGACGGCATGACGGCCGACTGGGCACACCTTCCCCACGACTTCCTCGGTCACGTGGCGAATCGCATCGTCAACGAAGTACCCGGGATCAACCGCGCGGTCTACGACATCACGTCGAAGCCGCCAGCCACGATTGAGTGGGAGTAAGGTCGATCGGCACCCTCAAGGCTGTCGATGACGGATCGCGGTGCAACAGTTTGAGTACACCGGTCATGCGACAATCTTGTGCGAGCCTTCGGTTCACGAACATGACCGAATCGATGAAAACGTCTGCTCCGCACGTCCAAGTCGGACGGTAGCCAATCGCGCCCCGCTGGTTTTGGAAATGAGGAGCAGACCGACGCACCCTCTCTCCATCACGCATTCCTGCATCGAAGCACATCAACGGTTTGAACTTGAACGACAAAAGCAGCACCGGTTGGAACGTGATGAGGAACGCCAGACGTCGTCTTCGTCTTGGCGTCATGCTGATGGGCATCGTCCTCGCATCCCTTCTGGTCGTCGATACAGCGCGTGCACAGGAGGCCATTCCGCGTCTGCCCCGAGCGGAGCTGGCATTCGAAGACGCCCGAGCCTCGTTCGAGGGAGGCAACTTTGCTGAGGCAGCGGAGGGATTTCGCTCCGTCATGGAGTTCCCGCTGAATCGCAAGACGACCGCGGCATTCGTCATGGCGGCGAAGGCGCGGTATCGTCAGGGCGACTATCGGGCTGCGATCGAACTCACGAATACGCTTCTCGAGCGGTATCCCGAAACGTCGTATCGGCAGGAGGCAATCGATGTCCAGACGAAGGCGGAGGAAGGACTCCGCACGTTTGGCCGCCGGGCCGATACACTCCGGGTTGGAGTGGTGTTGCCCATGCGCGACCGGGATGCGGATCTGACGCAGGCGTTCTTCAACGGCGTCCGTCTTGCCGTCGACGAACACAACGGCATCCGCCGCCGGTACGTGTTGCCGCCACACCTCCAGTCGACGCGGTCAGAAGACGTAAGTGTATTTAACACGGCTGAAATGTACGGCGATAGTCTCGCATCGGCGAGTGGGGAGACGACGATTGCCACGCCACGGGACACGATCCAGGTGGACTCGCTTCAGATTGTGACCGAGCAGGTCGGGCAACCGTCGTACATCGCGAAAATGTATTTCCGGAGCGTCGGCGAGCAGCCGCCCTCCGCGGGAACTGCGGTCGACTCACTCATCCGTCTGGATCGCGTCGATATTATCATCGGTCCGTTGTACAGTCAGTTCGCGCGGGAAGCTGGTCGGGTGGCGGAGGAGAACCGAGTCGTTATGGTCGCACCTCTCGCGACCGACGAGAGTGTGTCTCAAGGACGCCAGTTCGTCTTTCAGGCGAATCCGACGATCCCAATGCGTGGACGAGCCATGGCCCGGTTTGCTGCAGAGAGCCTGCTGATGGAGTCCGTCGGCATCATTCACGAGGCCTCGGACGAAACGGCAAGACAGATCGCGAGCGGGTTCAGAGAGGAGGCACGGCAGATTGCATTGAAGACGCCATACACGCTATCACTGTCGTCCAGGCGAGACTGGTCGCGCTTGCCCGGTGCGTTTGCGGCTGACTCCACCGTCACGGACTCAATGCGCGCGTCGGCGGAAGCGGTCTACATGCCGATCACCGGGCGGGACGCGCAGGGGAAGATCCAGGACGCGATGGTTGGGCTCCAGCGCTTTGGGTCGGATGCGCGCATTCTCGGTAACTCGCAATGGCACGACCTATCGGTGAAGCAGGAGGCCAGCAAGGTCCGAGCAACATACGCGAACGACTTCTACGTGGACACCTCGCGGAATAACGTCCAGAACTTCATCCGTGACTATCGTCTCCTGACCGGTGACACGCCGGACAACCTTTCGGTTACGGGACAGCGTCTCGCCTATACCGGGCACGACGTCACGCGCTTCCTCCTGCAATTTCTTCAAGCCGGTCGCACGCGACCGTCGCCCGACGCACTGCGGAGTCCGCCACGCTACAACGGGCTTGGCATCCGCATCGATTTTCAGACGGGCGACAATGTGAATCGCGCTCTCTTCTTTCACCGGTACCGCGACGGCCAGATCGAACTGCTCAACTAGCGGTCACCTCTATGCGGTCGCCAAAATGACCGATAGACGTCATCGCGGCGAGCCGTGCGAATCTCTGTACAATACGTGCACGTGTCTCATCGTTACAAGTAAACGGGAGGAACAGGCAGATTGTCGTTCCGTACCGCCCCCGGATATACGCTTTGCTCCATTTGTAGGCCCTGAGGAGGTCGGCGGCCTCCCATCGATCTCAGACTCATACCGGTTCGTATTCATGCGACTTCGCCTTCCCCATTTCGTCGCCCTTCTGACGACGCTGCTCGTCTTCACTGCATGCTCGGGCGGTCAACGCCTGCGCTATTCCTCAGCGGAGGAGGCCTACGAAAAAGGCATGGTCGAATTCAAAGATGAGGATTACGATACGGCAATCAAGTTCTTCCGTGGCGTTTTTCAGTACGGACGCGGAAATGAGTTTGCCGAGGACGCACAATTCCGGATCGCCGAGTCGTACGAGAAGCAGCGACGCTACCTTCTTGCTGCCGCCGAGTACAACCGATTCGCAAAACTCTATACGGCGAGCCAACGCGTGCCGATCGCAGAATTCCGCCGCGCGAATATGTATTTCAAGTCGTCGCCGATGTACCAACTCGATCAGTCCGATTCGCGCAAGGCGATCGAGTTCTATCAGCTGTTTATCGAGCGATACCCGCAGCATGAGCTGGTGGCGACAGCGCAGGAGCACATCGTCGAGCTGCGCGGGAAGCTCGCGCACAAGAAATTTGAGGCTGCTGAACTTTATCAGCGACGTAAGATGTATGAGGCCGCCGCGAAGACGTACGAAAGTTTGTTCGACAAGTACCCGGAGACGGACTGGGCCGATGACGCACTGTATGGCGCCGTTCGCTCCTACGTCGATTATGCTGACAATAGCGTTCGAGCGAAGCAGGACGAACGCTACCAGGCAGCCGTCGACAACTACGAGCGCTTGACTCAACTCTTCCCGGAGAGCAACAAGACGAAGGAAGCACAGAGCCACTACCGGAAGGCCCGGGAGGCGTTGGATCGTCTTCGCAAAGAGGAGGAGGCCGCGGACTCGATTGCAGAAAGCGACTCGACGGACAACCGTTAGATCCGCGTCGGCACATCAAACGGCAGCACGGACGGCGTCTCCACGAAGGAGACGTCGTTTCCTCATTCGACCCAGTTGCCGACGTATCCGCCGGCTCCAAGGCTATAGCGTTCCGCTACTCTCATTCTGCCCACGCTCCCTCGTATCCATGCCTGACGCTCCCGATACCTCCTCGGTCGATCGTGACGCTGCCACGTCGGAGTCGAACGGTCAGTCGCCCTCCATCGACGTAGGATTGTTCGGTGGCTCATTCAATCCGCCGCACGTCGCGCACTGTGTGGTAGCGAACGTGGTGCGCGACCAGTTCTCGATGGACGAGGTATGGTGGATTCCGAATGCACAACCGCCACACAAGCCGGAGACAGAACTGGCCTCGGCGCGGCATCGACTGGCGATGACGAAACTCGCGACGAAGGACGATCCCCACTTTCGTGTTTCGGACATTGAGATTTGTCGAGAGGGTGTCTCGTACACGGTCGACACGGTGCGCGCGCTGCAGGAAAAGCACCCGGAGACAAACTTCGCTCTCATCATAGGAAGCGATAGTCTGGACAGCTTTTCATCATGGCATTGCCCGGACGAAATTGCTGATCGCGTACCGCTCATCGTGTATAAACGGCCGGGCCCGATCGAGTCGGTCGCAGAGGCTCGATTTGTGAACCAAGCGCGTTTCGTCGCGGCGCCCGTGATGGAAATCTCTGGTACGGAGGTCCGCAAGCGTCGTCAGGCCAGGCGATCCATACGGTACTTCGTACCAGCGCCGGTCCGGCAGTACATTCTGGATCACGACCTGTATCTAGAGGATACGTAGCCAAGAAGAGCGCATCGGCACATCCGGTGTTGCTCTACATCTGCTGCTGCCGCGTCGTGTATCGTTGCCAAACAGGTTCTCATCTCATCATCGACTCTCTGGGAATGACGCGTCCTGATGGCATCCGCGAACGCGCCGCGCAGCTTCTGATGGTCCGCCTCGGATCGAATGTGCCGCCGCCAACGGCTGCGGAAGACGACGCGAAGCGCGTGTCGAACCTTCTGGTCGACTGTCCGGTGGGAGGTCTGATCCTGTTTCGTGGCACGTGGCCCCACGTTCGCCGCACACTGGACCAGTTACAGGCCGAAAGCGACGTGCCGCTCCTCGTCGGGTCGGATCTGGAGCGGGGCCTCGGGCAGCAAGTTCGCGGAGGGACACGATTCCCGCATGCGATGACGGCCGGCCACACTGCCGATCCAGAGGCTGCAGCAGCTGCACTTGCACAGGTAACTGCACGTGAGGCGCGGGCAGCGGGCATTCACCTGGCATTTGCTCCCGTCGCCGATATTCATCTGCACGCGGAAAATCCCATCATCGGTCCGCGCGCATTCGGCGACTCGCCGGATATGGTATCCCGGTGCGTCGAAGCGTACATTCGAGCCGCCCGGGCCGACGGTCTCCTGACCTGCGCGAAGCATTTCCCGGGACACGGCCGGACCGTCTCGGATTCTCACGAAGAGCTTCCGGTCGTGGAGGCTTCGGAAAAGAACCTTCGGGTGACGGACCTGGTGCCATTTCAACGGGCCATTGAGGCAGGCGTCGACACCGTGATGACGGCGCACGTCGCCTATCCGAGCCTTGATCCGAGTGGCCGTCCGGCAACGGCATCCCGTCGCATTCTTATCGACTTGTTGCGGACAGAGATGGGCTTTAGTGGCTGCGTCGTGTCCGATAGCCTGTTGATGGAGGGGATTCGGACGAACGCATCCGGGCCGGGCGAACAGGCGGCCGAATTGATCCAGTCCGGTGTGGACTTGCTCCTCGACCCACAGGAGCCGCGGGCCGTCGTAGATGGACTGGTTGACGCCGTGGCCGCGGGGCGCCTGTCTCGTGCGCGTCTAGACGAAGCATTCGAGCGGGTGTGGGCCCTCAAGCAGAATGCATTTGCACGTATGGAGCATTCGTCTCCAGATCAGCCAACCGGTACGGTTGGGATGCGAATCCACCACGCAAAGGCCGAACAAATGGCGCGAGATGGTGCCATCATCCGGCGCGACACCGGACAGCTTCGTCGTCGCAACGGAGGAGAGGGTGTGGTCGTCATTCGGTTCGAAAGCCGGTTCTCCGGTGGTGCAGAGCCCGAGATGAAACGGACACTGGCCGATCGGTTACCTGCGGCTCAGTTCCGGGTTGTTGATCCAGAGACGCCTCACGATCGCTGCGAATCGGTACGGCGAGACGCAGGCGAGCGCGCCGTCATTGTCGTCGCAATTGCGGCTGAACCGGCTGCCTGGCAATCATTCGGCCTTCCCGACGACCTGGAGCGCATGGCCGCGGAGATCCTCGATGCTGCCGAAGAGAGGGGTGCTGCATCCATGCTCGTGGTTCTGGGAAGCCCGCGCGCAGGCGATCGCGTGGAAGAACGAAGCGCCGTCGCTGGACGCATCGGGCGCGTCGATTTTTTCAGCGATGAGGATGTCAGCCAGAAAGCGTTCGTCGACGGGCTCGCCCGGCGGCTCGAAGGAACGTCGGAAGCTGTCAGCGATTCGGATCCGGGTGAGGCGGCGTGGTAACAAACGCATCACCTCCGCGTTCGAACTCGCCATACATCCTTTAGTTGAGGAGTGTGACGCGAAAGTCAGCGCCGTTCGCACGAGCGGGTTGAGCCTTTTGTCGCGCTCCTCAGGCTGTCGCGTTCAGATGACTCCAAAACCGAATGGGTTTATTCGACCTTTTTTCCGACGACCGACCTGCGCTAGTCGCCGAAGCGTTCGTTCGCGTACAGCAGATGCTTGATACGGGGAACGATATGTTTGCTGCGGCTACAGCCTTCGCCCTCGAAAACGAAATCCTCGATGTCGACCTCGGGGAGCTCGATAGTGAGATTAACGAGGGCGAGCAAGAGCTGCGAAGAGCGGTGCTCGAGCATCTCACGTTCGACCCGCAGCGCGAGATGGTGTTTAGTTTGAAGCTCGTGAGCATCGTCCACGAGGCGGAGCGAATTGGCGACCTTGCCAAGTCCATCGTCAAAGCCGGCAAACTCGCCCACAAGCCTCGAATGGGCAAGCACGTCGAATCATTACGTGAGATGCGCGACCGCGTGCTCGTGATGTTCGACCATGCCTATCATGGCTTTGTGGATGAGGAAGCAGAGGCGGCCCGCAAGCTTATGACGATGCATGAGCAGTTGAAAGACGACGTTACGGTCTATCTCCAAGAGGTTGCGGATGACGAGTCGCTAACGGCGAACGAGGGGATCGTGCTTGCACTCCTGGCGCGGCTCCTCAGTCGCGTGGGGTCGCACCTGTCCAACATCGCCTCGACGGTTGTCTCCCCGTTCGACCAGATTCGGCGCGCACCGACCTGGGAAACCGAGTAACTCGTCGCTTGAGACGAACCGAGACGCTGCGCTAATCTGACACTCCGGTCTCTGCTCGTAGTGATCGGAGTGGCTTCACTTGTCGATTCCTGCAACACGATCGTATCTGTATATATGGCTGTCACCGAATCGAAGATGGCGGAGCTTGGAACGCCAGCCCCAACCTTTGAGCTTCCTATTGCCAATCCAGGGGTTGACGACCTGCAGGGTACTCTCCGGGCGCTTGAGGACTATGACAACGCTGAGGCCGTGGTCATCGTGTTCATGTGCAACCACTGCCCGTACGTGAAGCACATCGAAGACGCTATGGTGGACGTCGCGAACGAGTATCAGGATCGCGGCGTGCAGTTCATCGGCATTTGCTCGAACGATGCTGAAAAGTATCCGGCAGATGGATTCGAGCGCATGACCGAACGGGCGATGGAAAAATCGTTTCCGTTTCCGTATCTGCAAGACGAGTCTCAGAACGTGGCGCGTGAATACGGTGCGCTGTGCACGCCTGATATTTTTGTCTACGATCAGGATCGTGATCTCGTCTATCGGGGACGCTTCGACGAAACGCGCCCAAACAACGGAGAGGCGCACGGCGGCGATCTGAAAAAGGCGCTGGACGAACTCCTCGATTCAGGTACGATCGAAATGGAGCAGCATCCGTCCATGGGGTGCAATATCAAGTGGAAACCTGGTAAGGCTCCATCTGCGGCATAACGTTTTGAGGTTGCCTATATGTTCGATGGCTCCGCATTCCGGACCTGGCCCCTTGTTTTTGCCGGTGCGATTGTGTTCGCGACGATGTTCGTCGTGCTGATGCTGCTTGTCGAGCAGGTCCTCGGCAGCGGGGCTGAGCCGACGCGAGCCGTCGTTGGAATTGGAGGGGCCGCGTTTGTCGGATACGTCGGAACGGCCTGGATCATTCGCCTGGATTTGCCGGAGGTCCATAACCGGGATCGGTAACGTGGAAGATGACCTCTAGCCTCAATCCTTCGTTTCTGCCAGCGGAGAATGACGAGAATCCCTTTCGGGGTACGGACGGGTACAAGCGGAATCAAATGCGCGGCTAAGTCATTCTAAAAAACCGTCCCCGTTACACGTCCACGTTCGGACTGATGCCGAAATGGAACCGCTTCCATGCGGGGACGCAGATAGATGTACAGGCAAACACTGGCTGCCGAATGTCTCCGTGTTCAGTTCCCCCCTCCGCGGGCGGACTGCGCAGAGCCATCATCTCGCCGCTCGTTCCGATTCACACCCTAGACTTCCGTTATGATGGACGAACACGCTGTTGACGCAAAGCCCGAGGACGAACGGTCTGCTTATGAGAAGGCCGCGGATGACGAAGAGGTCGATCCGAGGTGTATTCCGCAGACGCTCGACGAAACCCCGCCGATCGGCGACGAAATTGAGTACCCTGACTATCCGGAAGAAGACCACGATGTGTGGCGGACCCTCGTGCAACGTCAGATGGAACAGCTGCCTGGACGTGCCTGCGAGGCGTACCTGAAGGGTCAGGATGTGCTGAAGATCGAGGCGGACAAGGTGCCTAGCCTCGCCAATCTGAGCCGTCGCCTGAACGATGCGACGGGATGGAAAGTCGCTAAGGTCCCGGGGCTGATCCACGAGAAAAATTTCTTCGAGCTTCTGTCAGATCGGATTTTCCCGTCCACGAACTATGTGCGTGGGCGCGACGAAATCGACTACACCCCGGCACCGGACTGCTTCCACGACATGTTCGGCCACATGCCGATGCTGACGCAGCCGGACTTCGCTGACTTCTATCAGCTCTTCGGTCAGGCCGCTCTCAATGCAGAGGGAGCAGACCGCCCTCGACTCGAACGCTTCCACTGGTTTACGGTTGAGTTCGGGCTCATCCGGGAGAATGGAGAGAACCGGATCTTCGGTGCAGGCATCGTCTCGTCCAACGATGAAGTCACTCACGCACTGTCTGACGAGGTAACTGTCCACCCCTTCGATCCTGCTCATATTACGGAGAAGGATTACGACGTCTGGCATCTGCAGGAAGAACTCTTCTTGCTGGAGTCGTTCGAGCAGCTGGTTGACGGCTTCCGCGACTGGGCGACGTCGCGCAATCTGCTTGCGTGATATCTGCACTTAGGGCGGTGTTATCGAATACGTCCGACGGGCGCCTCACTCCATCCGGGTGAGGCGTCTTTTTGTTTTGCCCCCGTGGTTGCACTTTCATGCCAGGCCCGTTACAGATTTGTTGCTACGAGCTGGTCGCATGGCGCCGAAGGATGGAAAAATTTTCTCGACTCTGGGTTCGGGAAACTACTGCCGATGGTCCATATCTTTGAATGCATCAACCTTCAGATCATGAGTTCACATACAGACGCGACGATCATGGAGAAACGTCTATCTGCACGCATTACCGGTCGTGTACAGGGCGTAGGTTTTCGACACTTCACCACGACGCGGGCCCAACGGCTTGGATTGACCGGCTGGGTTCGGAACGAGGCGGACGGGTCCGTTCGACTGGAGGCAGAGGGTCCGAAAGATGATCTAAACACGCTTCTGGATGCGGTTCACGATGGACCCTCGTCGGCTCGTGTCGAGAATGTAAATGCCGATTTTAACGAGGCAGAAGGCTCTTTTCAGGGGTTTCGCGTCCGACGGTAGGTCGCTGGACACAGACGACATTGGGAGGGGATGAGAGCGGAAGTATAACCGTACCCTTTCATTCCTGGCATCAGCGCAGGCCGAGACATTCGGGAACGATTACGAGGCACGGATGATGGACACGAGGGGGAAAGACGCGGCAAGTACGGATGCGGGAAAAGACGAGCAGTCCTCGAGCGCTGCCTCGTCGCCTGAAAACGGCAATGGAGGGCTTCGGAGAGGAGCGGTTGCTACCCGGAGCACGTGCATTCGATACGGTACGGAGAGATTGCAGGAAGCCGGTCGGGATGCACCTCGCCGTACGGCCATCTGGCTGCTCTGCGATCTCGACGAATGCTCCCGGGCGTCGATTTATGGCTATCCGGATCAGGAGGTCGCGTCTGATGTTGTGACACGCTTCATTGACGCAATCGAGCGACGGGCCAGTGGTGAGCCGCTGCAGCACATCCTCGGGTACAGCGAGTTCTTTGGGCTCCGACTCCATGTCTCCCCGGACGTGCTCATTCCTCGTCCGGAGACCGAAGAGGTGGTAGAGTATGCGCTGAAAACGCTCCGCGGCGTCAATGCTCCTCGCATTTTGGATGCTGGGACGGGTAGCGGCTGCATCGCACTGGCGTTAAAATCCGAGCGGCCAGATGCAGATGTCGTCGCCTGCGATGTGAGCGAGTCTGCCCTGGAGGTGGCTCGAGCGAACGCTAGAGATCTCAAGCTTGATGTCGATCTTCGACGGGCGGACATGCTGCATCCGGATTTTCCGTCAGCGCTTGGCACATCGTATGACCTGCTCATTTCCAATCCACCGTACATCCCGGATGAGGAAGCCGAATCGCTTTCGGACACGGTGCGCGAATACGACCCTCATCTTGCTCTCTTTTCTGGGGACGATGCCCTTCAGTTCTACCGCCAGTTGGCCGAGCACGCGGATGTGATGCTGTCGCCCGGCGGTTGCCTCATTGTCGAAACGCATGCGCACTACGCCAGCGGGGTGGCAGACGTATTTGCTCGAGCCGGTCTAACGGACGTTCAGATTGAGCAAGACCTGGGGGGGCGACCACGGATCGCCCGGGCGTCGAAGCCATCTGCGGATTAATTACGGCCGTTTTTGAATACGCGAGCCGCCTCCCTGTGCATCACGGCGTGTAAATCCGCGGTTCCCTCGGGCGTCTCTGCGTATCCGCCCGAGAGAAGGAGGACGACGGGAAGGTCTCGATTGCGTATCTGCTCGAGCACGTATCCGTCGCGGGCGTGCAATCCGTCACGAGAGAGAGCCATCCGGCCGTATCGGTCGTCCTTCATCACGTCGATGCCGCCGAGGTAAAAGACAAGATCGGGTTGGGCGGCATCGAGGACGGCGGGCAAATAGTCGGCGAGGGTCTCAAGGTATGCGTCGTCCTCTATATCGTCCTTCAGTGGGACATCAAGTGAGGACGGCGGCTTGCGAAAGGGGTAATTCTTTGCCCCATGCATCGAAAAGGTGTAGACCGAGTCATCGTCCCTGAAGTAGGCCGCATTGCCATTCCCCTGGTGAACGTCGAGGTCGATCACGAGCGTTCTCTGGACCCAGCAGGCACTTTTGAGTACGCGGATCGCTACCCCCACGTCGTTTAAGACACAGAAGCCCTCTCCGTGTCCGGGCATCGCATGATGCGTTCCGCCGGCCAGGTTGGCGGCTACGCCATCTTGCAGGGCCATGAACGCCGCATTGATGGTGCCCTGTACGGCCAGACGTGAACGGTAGACGAGTTGCCTGGACCACGGGAGTCCCATCCGCCGCTCCTCCTGTCGAGAGAGCGTGCCGTCTGCGAGAGCGGAAAGATACTCGCGAGTGTGGACGCGGAGAAGGTCTGCCCAGTCCGCCTGGCGCGGGGAGACGATGTCTGATGGGTCCAGAAGATCCTCTCGGACGAGGATGTTGCGCAGGGCTGGAAATTTACCCATCGGGAAAGGGTGCCCCTCGGGTAGCGGGACGTAGTACCCTTCAGAATAACTCGCGCGCATGGATGAGGGCAGTAGAGAGAAAAGCAGACGCTGTGGTTGGACGAGCCACGACGCAGGTGGTTCATCGCATCGCGTGTTCTAGGCGACACAGTTTCGTAAATTGAATCATGTCTCATTCGCGTTCATTACCCGGCAAGACTCCTTTACCGGTAGCCCCCGCGAGTACAGGCTTGTCGACACGGAAACCTGTAATATGAAAACGACGATGAGCCGGTGATTTCTATTTGTAGATATACGAACGGAGATCGTGAATGAAAACACACCTGTTCAGTATACGCACGTAAATTTATAGTTGTGACTATATGTTACTATTTTTTTGTAGCGTTACGATTCTTCTACTCGTTTGTATACTCGCGGAGTCTGCTGAGGGAGCGAGAGCCCGTATGCGGTCTGCGTTGCAGGGACGGCGTCTGCATTCCATTCGGTCTCTCCTCGTTGGATAAATAGCATCCGTCCGTGACGTGCTGAGCTACGACGTACCGGTACCGCGAACGTTGTACGTCCACGTGGCCCTGCACCGCTCGTATGGGACCGGGTCCCGCACAAACGAGGCAGCGTGATGAAGCGCGCGTACGTGTCGAAGCACTGCAAAAAAAAGAAAACGCCCGATGCCGTAGGGGCATCGAGCGCTTCGTGCTGTCCCATTAAGAATGCGGTCGGGAGTACAGCTGTTCGGAATTGTCAACGCATCCGATCGTTAGTCACACTCTGGGTCGCCCTCGGGGCAGCCGGTATTATGACCGGTCTCTGGCTCCGTATTGGGCGGGTCGTTACTCAATACGTACTCGGTCTCAGCCTGATTTTCCTGCGGCCCGGTTAGTGAGTTTGCGTCGCATGCTGTAAAGGTCAAGCTTGCGAGGAGAAAGGCGAGGAGGACGACGAACGAGGATGCGCGTTTCATGAGATCTGTCTGGTTCTAAACCGTGAAGAAGGTGGGGGTAGGGAAGAGGATGGCAATCTGGGCCCATCCATTTGACTCATTTTGTGATGCGCCAATTGTACATACGATCATGGTGCCACAATTCCGACCTAATGCTTGGGCGTAGTGGACATTGATGTTTGGAAACGTCGCGAGATCCATATCATGCGATCCCTTTCGCTGGGAGGGGCGGAAAATGGAGCGTACGAATGTTCAAGATGTCCTCAAGCGACGTCATTGACCGCGGTGATTGGACATCGTCGTTGGATTTGTCTGCGAAACAAAATGGGGAATTCGGGGTGCGCACAACACCCTATCGCGTATCACCGCTTACTCTAGGTCCCAGCGGCTCTGCGTCCATGCACGACTCACGACGCGTCCATTTCGTCCTCGGTGGAATTGGCCTGATTCTGATTGGTCTTTTCGCCGGCGTTCTGCTCATGCTGATGAGGGAAGAGTCTCCACCTCGTGAGCAGGTGACGCGTGTCGTGGATCGTGTGGAACTCGGCAGCAGTCAGCCGCCGCTTTCACCAGCCTCTTCGGACGCTGAGTTGGCGTCGGAGATGCCACAGCCATCGGCGCTCAACCGCCTCTTTCGAGACGCGGCCGAGCGCGTGACGCCAGCTGTTGTTTTCATCGAGGTGGCAACGGAGGCTTCCGAGGACGGGTACCATCGATACGACGGTGAGATGCGGGACTTTTTCCGCAATCCTGCGCCACAACAGAGCGTGGGAAGCGGCGTGATCGTCAGTGAGAGCGGGTATGTGGTGACCAACCAGCACGTCGTCCGGCGGGCGAAGGAGATTGAGGTCACGCTTGCAGACAAGCGTCAGTTCGGCGCATCCGTCATCGGCACCGATGCCTCCACCGATCTGGCTGTGCTGAAGCTAGAAGCCGAGACGACATTCCCCGCGCTTCCGCTCGGAGACTCCGACCAGGTCGAAGTTGGAGACTGGGTCGTAGCGGTCGGCAACCCGTTTCGGCTCACGTCGACCGTCACCGCTGGAATCGTTAGCGCTCTAGGTCGACAGGTCAACATCATCGACTCTGACTTTCGAATCGAAGACTTTATCCAGACGGACGCTGCAATCAATCCGGGCAATTCCGGAGGAGCGCTGGTCAACCTGCAGGGGCAACTCGTTGGAATTAACACAGCCATTGCCACGGAATCGGGTTCGTACGAAGGCTACGGTTTCGCCGTCCCCTCGAATCTGATGAACCGCGTCGTCAAAGACCTTATCGCATACGGCGAAGTGCGGCGCGGCTTTATGGGCGTGTCCATCGAAGGCATCACGGCGCGTCGAGCGCAAGAGATCGGTCTCGATTCGATACGAGGGGTCTTCGTCTCGGCCGTACGAAGCGACGGAGCCGCGGATCGCGCGGGAATGCAGAAGGGAGATGTCGTCCTGAAAATCCAGAGCCAGGCCGTTGATGCGCCGAATGAGTTGCAGAGTGCGGTCGCCCGGCAGCGCCCGGGGGACCGGATCGACGTTACGGTCTGGCGCAATGGTTCGATCGACGAGTATACCGTTCAGCTACTGGGTCGTGACGACCCTGCGTATCGCGACTGGATTACCGAACTCGATTCACAGTCTGTGGACCCACCCCCGTCATCGCCGAGTCCAGATCGACCTTTGCCTGACGTTCCTGAACTTGAGCAGGTGTCGGACTGGGCCATCGGCGTGCGCGCCGTCCAACCGGGTGAGGCCCACGTCTTTGGTGCTCGGTCCGGAGTCTACGTCGCGTACGTTGATCGAGACGGGTTGGCCGCGAAGGCTGGGCTGCCAAGAAATACGATTATCACGCACGTGAATGATGCTCCGGTCGACGATCCGGAGGCTCTCCGTCGCATCGTGCAAGAACTCCGTTCACCGGCCGTCGTGCGCGTGTTGCGCCGAGGCGGAGTCAGCGCGTTCTACGAGATCCCCTAACCCGGGACCCTCCCCCGGGGCGCGTCCCCTTTACTTTCTCTCTAGTTAGTTTTCCGCAGTATATGATCCGTTATCTTACGGCAGGCGAGTCTCATGGTGAAGCGCTCATCGGAGTTGTTGAAGGCATGCCGGCCAAGGTGCCGCTGACGGCCGAGGACATCAATGAACACCTGGCTCGCCGCTGGCTCGGCTACGGACGCGGAGGACGCTCAAAGATTGAGAACGATAAGGTTCACATCTATTCTGGAATCCGGTTTTCCGAGACCCTCGGAAGTCCGATTTCCTTCCGCATCGACAACGGTGCGTACAAGAAGGACCGGGCGGGATGGCCCGAAAAGATGGCTGTCGACGGGGACAGAGGTGATGTTGAGCGCGTCACCATGCCCCGCCCCGGACACGCCGATCTTGCCGGGATGCAGAAGTACGAGTTTGACGATATTCGCCCCGTTATCGACCGCTCGAGTGCCCGTGAAACGGCCATGCGAGTTGCATGCTGCTCGGTGGCCCGGCAACTGCTCAACGCGTTTGGTATCCACGTCGGCAGCCACGTGACTCGCATCGGGGAAGTAGGCTACGACCACCCGGAGGAGTATCTGGAGCGCCGCGAGAGATTGATGAAGGAAGGCGGTGCGCAGGCCGTGTACAGGGCGGCTGATGAGAGCGAGACCCGAATGCTCGATCCGGAGATGACCGAGCGTTCCATCGAACATATCGAAGAAGCGAAAGCAGCTAAAGACTCGCTCGGGGGGGCGTACGAAGTGATCGTGACCGGCGTCCCGGTTGGACTCGGCTCGTACGTCCACTGGGATCGGCGCCTAGATGGTCAGTTGGTGCAGGCGATTTGCTCGATCCAGGCGCAGAAAGCAGCCGAAGTCGGCGATGGCTTTCGGAATGCGGCCCGGCCGGGGTCGAAAGTGCACGACCCAATTGTGCTGGATGACGACGATGATTTCGCCCGGCGCACAAACCATGCGGGAGGCATTGAAGGAGGAACAACCAACGGAATGCCTGTCATCGTTCGGGGCTACATGAAACCCATCCCCACCCTAATCAAGCCGCTAGACTCGGTGGACACAGCGACCAGGGAGCCGAAACCGACGCGTTATGAGCGAAGCGACATTACGAGTGTCCCCGCTGCATCAACGGTGGCGGAAGCGACGGTGGCGTACACGATAGCAAACGCGCTGCTGGAGAAATTCGGAGGAGATAGTCTGCCGGAGATTCGCCGGCACATTGAGACGCACCGTGCTAAAACCACGGACTGAGTTCACCGCCTTGCTGAAGTCGGCGGCTACAGACATTAGGGACCTCGTGGACGGACACTATTCGGAACGCGTTGACCAGATGGTTGAGTCTGGGAACCCGTCTTGTTATCTTCTCAGATAACGTGCGATGTCCCCGATCGCCTGTGGCGTGTCCATCATTATCGCCTTACCTGCTCTACGCGGTTCTTGCCTCAGGCCGCACGACCATTTTCTATCGCTTTATGAGTTCACTTTCGTCGTCGCCATCCACCCGGTCGACACAGGACGTCGGTCCAGATGATCTGATTCGGGTCGAAACGGTTCAGACGCTTACGGATCTTGTGGCGTCCATGCCCGGTCTCGTCATCCTGATTGATGACTCAGGCGATGTTCTCGCAGAGACGGAGGCGTGGGCTTATGGGTTTGGTTCGGAAGCCGATCTGGACAAGATTCCAGAGCGTTCGGATGCCCCCGCTTCTACCTCCGTCTCGGAGAACGACGATCGGGATGTCGACACGTCGTTCTTTGCCCGTCACGACGTCGATGGGAACTGGAGGAAGGTCGTCCGAACGTGTCTCGATAGCGAGCGGGAGGTGCGAGATTACGACGTGCCCCTGCGGATGCCCGATGGGGCCACCTACTGGATCGACTTTACGGCGCGACCCTGGCGGGCGCGTGACAGTCAGGGTGTGATGCTACACGCAGTAGACCGGTCGAATGCTCATCAGGCGGCTGTGATGCGCAGGCAGGTCGAAGACCGGTTCGACATCTTGATTGAGACGATCAGCGAGGGCGTCCTCCTGATGGATCAGAGCGGGGTGTTTCGCGATTGCAATCACGCAGCTGAAAAAATTCTGGGGCGCCCGGCGGCAGACATTGTCGGTTCGCGTTTTTCAGATAATCAGTGGAAAGGATTACGGCGTGATGGGACGCCGCTGCCCAATGCGGAATTTCCATTCTGGCAGGCCGTGGTGGAGCGTGAGGCAATCCACGAAGAGGTCATGGGGCTCTATCCACCGGACGGGCCGCCGCGCTGGATCCGGGTAAACGCGCAACCGCTCTTCAAGGATGAGGCGGAAGAGGAACCGTACGGTGTTCTTGCCTGCTTCGACGACATTACCGACGAGCAGTTGAAGGACGAGGCTTTACAGGCCTCGCGTGATCTACTTTCGAGCGTACTCAGCAGTTCGCTCGATGGCATCATGGTGTTCTCTGCGGTTCGAGATGATGCAGGCGCGATTGTAGATTTTGAGTGCCTGCTCGTGAATCCGCAGGCTGAGAAGATGCTGAACCGATCCTCCGAGTATCTGATCGGCACGCGGATGCTCGAGGAAATGCCGGGCCATAAAGAAAACGGACTGTTTGACGCTTACGTCGATGTCGTTCAGACGGGAGAGCCGTTCGAAACTGAAGTACACTACTCCACTGACGACTTCGACCGCTGGTTGCAGATTGTAGCCGTTCGCATTGAGGAGGGGTTTGCGTTCACGTTTCGAGACATTTCAGAACGAAAGCGCGCGGCGCAGGCGATGGCCGCAACGAACGAAAAGCTCGAGCAGCGGAATCGCGCGCTTCGCGATTTTGCCTATATCGCATCTCACGACTTGCAGGAGCCCCTTCGGAAGATTGGCGCATTTTCGAACCTCGTCCTGGAGGACTACGGCGATAAAATTGACGAGACGGGGCAGCACTATCTTGAGCGGATGCAAGACGCCGCTCGCCGAATGTCTCAGCTTATCAGCGATCTACTCGTCTATTCCCGTATTACGACGCAGGCCCGACCGTTCAAACCTGTCGATCTCGAGACCGTGGTCGAGAATGTGGTCATGGATCTCGAGATGCAGATTCAGGACGTGGACGGGACGGTCGATGTTGGCCAGCTACCTACGATCGATGCCGACTCGACGCAGATCCGTCAGGTCCTGCAAAACCTCATCGGCAACGCGCTCAAGTTTCATCGCCCCGATGTGCCCCCCGTCGTCAAGATTCGATCGGAGATCGTCGAGGCCGGCGATGAGTCCGTTCCGACCCACGAAACGAATGCGGCTCGGTTTTGTCGCATCATCGTCTCGGACAACGGAATCGGCTTTGAACAAAAGTACGCCGATCGTATCTTTGCACCATTCAAACGCCTTCACGGACGCAGCGAATATTCCGGCACCGGAATGGGACTTGCGATCTGCCGACGCATCGTCGAACGGCACGGAGGCGACATTCGCGTCGTGAGCACGCCCGGCGAGGGCACCACCTTCATCGTCCAACTGCCTGTCGACCGTCACGACGCCGACGCGGCAAACGAGCCTTCCGTACAGGATCATGCAACCACCCCGGCGACTCTGGATGAGTAATGACTCCAGCACAATTCATATCCTCCTGGCCGAAGACGATCCCGATGATCGGCTTCTGACCCGACGTGCGCTCGAAAAGAGCCGTCTGGCGAACACGATTCAGACGGTGGAAGACGGCGAAGAGCTTATGGAGTACCTTCGCCATGAAGGCGAGTATGCGGATCCGGAATCGGCGCCCAGGCCGGGTCTAATCCTTCTTGATCTGAACATGCCTCGAATGGATGGACGGGAGGCACTGAAAAAAATTAAATCTGACGCGGAACTACGCCGAATTCCCGTCATCGTGTTAACTACCTCCGAAGCCGAGCAGGACATTTTGCAGAGCTACGATCTCGGTGTGAACGCGTTCGTCACGAAGCCTGTGACCTTCGACGATCTCGCCACCGCTCTTCAGGCTCTCGGAGACTTCTGGTTCGAAATCGTTAAGCTCCCTCACGAGCGCCAAGCGGACGCATGATTGCTAAGAGCGAGGTCTTGGATGTCCTCCTCATTGAAGATGACGAAGATGACTATCTAATTACGCGAGCCCTGCTTTCGAAAGCGGAGAGTATCGAGTGCAACCTCGACTGGGCGCGAAGCTTCGACGAGGGACTGGAGTCCATTCTGTCGAGTCGTTATGATGCGTGCCTGGTCGATTATCGTCTAGGGGCACGAACGGGTCTGGACCTTCTGCAGGAGGTCAATAACCGTGGTGGCGTGGAGACGCCGATCATCCTCTTGACGGGTCAGGGCGACCTTGAGGTCGACCTCAACGCCATGGCCGCCGGTGCCGCGGACTATCTGTCGAAAGAGCGAATCGATGCCCCTCTATTGGAGCGATCGATTCGATATGCGGTCGAACGCAAGGAGGCCGACCAGCGGATTCGCGAGCAGGCGCAGTTTCTCGACAAAGCCCGTGACGCGATCATCGCGTTCGACATGGATGGACGCGTCGTGTACTGGAATAAGAGCGCAGAACGTCTTACCGGATGGACGGCCGATGAAATGCTCGGGGCGCGTGCACGCGAGCGCCTGTACGGACCGAGCGAAACGGATAAGCTCGAAGAGTGCCACGAGTCGGTCCGAGAGGATGGAGAGTGGATGGGCGAGCTTCGCCAGCAAACGAAAGAGGGCGAAGAACTTGTCGTGGAGAGCCGGTGGACCCTCGTGCGGGACAGCGCCGGGCAGCCCACCTCGATCCTCGTGATTAATACGGACATCACCGAGCGGAAGCGGCTGGAATCGCAGTTTCTGCGCTCGCAGCGGATGGAAAGTATCGGTCGCCTCGTGGGTGGCATCGCCCACGACCTCGGCAATCTCCTCGTACCTATTCTCCTCGGTGTGAAGGTACTGAAGCGTCGAGATTCCGGTGACGGAAAGGTGCGACAGACGCTGGAGATGATCGAGAAGAGCGCCGAGCGCGGCTCGAACATGGTCGAACAGGTGCTGGCCTTCGCACGAGGTGTTGAAGGAGAGCGCGTAGCGCTACAGGCGCAGACGATCATTGAGGAGGTAGCGAAAATTGTGACGGAGACGTTTCCCGATGGAATCGACGTCCAGGTTGCGGTCCCCGACGATCTGAACGACATTGTGGGAGATGCGACCCAAGTGCAGCAGGTTCTAATGAACCTCTGCGTGAACGCGCGTGACGCCATGCCCGACGGCGGGACGATTTCGATTCAGGCGTCCGAGACGGAAGTCACCGAGGCCGAGGCCCATCGGAAGATGGATGCTGAACCTGGTGCGTACATTTGTCTCACCGTTGCAGATACGGGAACGGGAATCCCCGACGAGGCGATCGATAAGATCTTCGAACCCTTCTTTTCGACGAAGGCGGAAGGGGAAGGCACAGGGCTCGGGCTGTCAACTGCCTATAGCATCGTGAAAAGCCACAAGGGATTCGTGGACGTCGAGAGTGAGGACGGCGAGGGAACGACGTTCCGCGTCTATCTTCCCGTGGCCACCTCGTCGGACCGCACCCGTGGCCCGGCAGATTCCGGCGAGTTGCGGGATGGGCAAGGGGAATGCATCCTCGTTGTCGACGATGAGGAGTTTATCCTGGACACGGCCCGGCAGACGCTCGAAGACGCGGGATATCGCGTCATGACGGCTCAGGGAGGACAGGATGCGATCCGCGTGATGGAGCGGAGCGGCGACGACGTGGAGGCGATCATCACGGACTTGCGTATGCCGGAGATGAACGGGTTCGACCTCATTCGAAAATTGCGCCCGCAGTACCCGAATCTTCCAATCATTGCTGCCAGCGGAATGGCGGATGGTCGTACCGATGATGCTCTCGAAGCGGGCGCACAGACGTTTCTCGCGAAGCCATTTACCGCTGACAAGCTACAGGCGACGTTGCAGGATGTCTTGCACGAGAACAAGGATGCGGCATCCGTTGGAGGGTAAGTCGTTCCTCAGCGATCGTAGCGCGAATAAAAAACGCCCGCCCCGGCTTGTGCCGGAAGCGGGCGCTTCTATGTTTAGAGAAAACGGCAGCATTCACTGGGCAGCGGACACGTTTTCCGATACGCCATCCAGAAGGGAGGGACCCTGTTCATACGTGATGTCCGTCGGAATGCCCGCGTCCTCCACGCGCTGAAGATCCTCGTCGAGGAAGTCCGGGCGCTGAGCATATTTCTCTGTGAACGACGCGACGGCTTCGTAGTCGCCGTCTCCCTGGAGGCGAAGAATTTTCTCAGACAGCGAGTTGACGGCTGCCTCCATCGAGTCGCGATTCACCGTGTAGGTGCCCGTTTCTTCGTCACGGGTAAAGGCCCCGTGCTCCCGGAAGTAGTTGAACCGAACGAGGTTTGCGGTTCCGTGAGCACTCGATGTACCAAAGCGAATCGATCGGAAGATGCCCGCGAGGAACGTCACGTAGTTATCCATCAACGCAGTGTCAATCTCGCCCTCTTGCTCAAGCTTTCGCACCATGTACAGGCCGAGGACATCCGCCTTTCCTTCTTCCAGCGGCGAAGCCTGATCCTTTAGAGCTTCGCGGACCGTCTGGTCCGGTGCGTTGATAACGGTCTTGATCCCGAGGCCATGGGCGACCTCGTGAAACATCGTGTTGCTGAAGAATGCGTCGAATGAAATGTGCTGGCGCTGCTCTTCCGCAATCAGAGTCTCACTGATCGGAACGAGGATGGCGTCGTACTTGGCTCGCATCGCGTTCTTAAGCTGCAGGCGGCGTGAGCCTTTTTGCTGCTGCACTTCCTCGTCGTTGGGGAGGTTGATCGCAATGGTTTTGGCGCCGGCATTCGCGTCGCCCGAAACATACAGCACGTCGTAGGCGCCGAGGTCGGAGTTGCGGCCAGGCGTGTCTTTCTTGTATGCCTCCGGAACGGGGAGTCCGCGTTGAAGCATCGGAAGCAGCTCCGCGTACCGGTCCAGGCGCTTGCTCCATTCCATGTCCTTCGCAAGGACAAACGTTTCGGCAGCGGCTTTGGCCCCGAACATTTGGTCCTCATACGTTTCAATCGGGCCGATCACAACATCCAGTTCGTTCGTTTTCATGTCCATCCAGGCCATGTCGCTTTCCTGGTATTCGCCCGACGTGAGGGCGTCTGCACGGAGGCGGAGGTAGCGTGCAAACCCTTCATCCTCAGCCAGTTCGGCCGCGTCTTGAAGGCGTAGGGCGGCCTGCTCCATTTCCGCGGCAAAGAACTCGTGATATGGGATCGCTCTCAGAGAATCGTTTTCACCGCGGCGGACCATCGTGTAGAGACCGAGGATCTCAGGGTTTGACTCGGCTGCAGCTTCGATTTCCGACCGTGTAGCTTCACTCGGATAAAAGTTGGCTCCAGCAGGCTTCGGACCCACGCCCTGGATGAATGGCTGATTTCCGTTGAGTCGATCCCAGGGACCGTAGTTGATCTCGACGAAGCTCCGGAGGTCGGCATTGTCGATCGTGGAAAGCAGGGAGTCTCGGTTTCCATATGCCTGCTCCCAGAACACCTCATCCATGGCCTGGGCGGCCTCGATAAACAGAGGAATCATCCGCTGCTGATTTTCCGAGAGGTTTGTCAGGTCAGCTTCGAGCGGGACCTGTTTGTATTTTGCCGTCAGGTTGCTGGGCGACACGTTCTGAGTCGCATCATCGGTAGCGGCATCGCTCTCATCTGTGTTGTCCGAGGTCTCACAACCGGTGAGGACGATCAGGGGAATGAATAGGAGGGAGAGGAGGTAACGTAAGCGCATAAAGGGAGAAGCGTTGGGAAGAGGGGCGCATGGCTCGGCACCGAAGCGGGGTCACGTAGACGCGATACGGGCATCGGCGACGGATCGGTGCCGAGCGTACGAGCATGATGATAGCGCACGACCGGACCACGATCAACTGAAAGGTGGCGGACTGGGTGACCGCACGTCCGACGGTGCACCGTCGCATGTGCCGTGGAGACAGAGGCGTCGCGTGACGGTGAAGAAGTTGGAGCTGCTGGTTGCGCTTGACGAAAGCCCAGGGATAGCGGCTTAGAAAATATGTCGCATACAGCACCGCCCGCCAGTCGGTGAGGGACTGGCGGGCGAGCTGTTCAGAAAACGAGTGGACGAATCCACGCGTCCTCTGGCCGATGCCGACGGGGGTCGGCGAATCTCGGGGCCGCAACGTCAGGGCAGGATGAAGTTCAAACCTGCTGGTGCGGAGGGTCAGCGTGCGGTCACGTTATACGCGGAGAAGTACACACAATTCAACGGGTGCCGCATCTATTTGCCGATACGTCATCATGTACAGAAGTCTAGGCACGGATAGATTGAAAAACAAGAGGCAAGAGACCATCAGGTCTTTCCGGTGTCTGGTTGCCCGGAATTGCGAGGCATTAACGTCGGAAGGCTCACCGTGGCACCGGCCATCATCGGCTCCGACGCGATTGTTGTTTGCCGCGCACCCTATGAGGTCTCGGAGCGCACCAGGAAGATTCTCTCTGGCGTTGAGCGCGACATATTGATGAATGTTGATTATCGAATCCACGTGCTTTGCGTACGTTTGGCCGTGCATGTCTGGCAAAACAAAAATGCCCGCTGCCATGAGGCAACGAGCATTCGCAAAGCAGATCGGTCCGTCGATTGTACGATCACGCACACGGCGCAGAACGTTTAGTCGACTCCATTGAACGTCCGCATGGGGCTGGTCCGGTGTTGTGTTCTGTGAAACGTCACATCCGGGAAGCGTTCGGTGAGATAATCCTTTAGCAGCTGTTCGGTCATAGCTTCGGTTTCGTAATGGCCGGCATCGACAACGGCCATCTGGGCCTGACCGTCAGTGTCTAACACGTTGAAGTACTGGTGGTACGTGATGTCCGAGGTCACGTATGCGTCTGCACCTGCCTTACGGGCCGTTCCGATGAAGTCCGATCCGGCACCACCACAAACGGCGACGCGCTGGACCGAGCCCTCGGGGTCACCGGCCCAACGAAGGTTGCCGGCATTCAATCGTTCTTTGACCCTCGCGAGGAAGTGGTCCATGGACTCTGCTTCGTCGAGATGACCGATGGCACCCAGTCCAGCCTGGCTCGTCTTCCCTTTTATCGGGTAGACATCGTAGGCGACTTCTTCGTATGGATGGGCGGCCTTCAGCGCAGAGAGCACGGGCCGCAGACTCCATCGTTCCACCTGAACCTCGATGCGACGTTCGGATACGGACTGGAGGTCGCCCCCGGCTGTGCCGGTATGAGGGTTCGCAGCATCGCCCGGTTGAAAGTATCCATTTCCATCCGTTGCAAAGGCGCACGCGTCGTAGTCACCGATTTTGCCCGCACCGGCATCCGCGATGGCGGATCGAACGGCCTCAAAATGATCCTGTGGGACGAACGTCACCAGCTTAACCAGTGAGTCGTCAAACCCGTCCAGTAGATCGATGTCGCGGAGTCCCAGCTGCTCGGCGAGCGCAAACGAGACACCGCCCGGTGTCGCGTCCAGGTTTGTATGGATGCTATACAGGGCGACCTGCGCCTCCGCAAGCCGAAGCGCAAGGTTCGAAACGAACCCATCCGCCGTCACTGATGAGAGGCGTCGGAAGATGAGTGGGTGATGCGAGATGATCAGCTGAGCTCCCAACGCCTGTGCTTCGGCCAGTACCGCGGGTGTACAATCGAGGGCGATAAGGGCGGTGTCGACGTCGCGATGAGCGTCTCCCACCTGCAAACCGACGTTGTCGTAGTCCTGCGCGGAACCGGGAGGAGCCCAGGCTTCGAGAGGTTGGGCAAGATCACGGATGGTCGGCATAGTGAGTTGACAATCGGGGGAAAAGGGTGCGAGCAGTCAGGGGCTGGAGGGCTGTTACGCCGTTGATACGTTTTCCGAATGATATTGTCGGGATTGCCCAACCCGTGTCCTCACAGCAGCTCCGAGTTGGGAAGAGAAACGTTCGAACGTCCTTCTGCTAGGGAGTGGCGGGTCCGCCGAATCGAAGCCGTAGCGGATACCGACATTTTAACGTCAAAACGGTATGATGTGAGATGTCGGATGCGAATGGAGCGTACATCCCGTTAGAAAACGTCGCGTCCCGGCGGTCCAATCTCAACTCTTAGAGGTATTGATCGACCAGGGACACGAGGTCGCGCGCTTCGAACGGTTTCGCCAGGTACGCATCGAAGCCGCGGTTCAGAAGCTTCTCTCGATCGCCGGGCATCGCAATGGCGGTTACCGCGACCATTGGGGTGTCGGAATACCGATCTTTCCGTCGAAGTCGTTCTAGCACATCAACGCCGCTTCCGCCACTGCCCAGATTGATATCGATCAGAAAAAGATCAAACGATTCATTTGCTTCGGCGGTCACGTTCAGGGCTTCGGATGCACTACGAACGACCGTAAGATCGACGGCCTTATCGAGAAGATCTCGCACCAGAAAGATTGTGTTGTCGTTGTCTTCCACGAGGAGGACGCGCGCGTCCCCATCTTCCGGTGCGATTGCCTCTTCCGTATCGGGGGCGTCCTCCAGGCTGTGATTTTTGGTGATGGGGAAAGAGATCGTGAAGGTACTTCCGGTTCCGTGTTCCGTCTCCACTGAGATGCTTCCGCCCATCGCTTCGACGAGCTGCTTGGTAATCGCGAGGCCGAGCCCCGACCCCTCGTGCTCGCGTGTCAGTCCGTCGGATTCCTGGCGGAAGTCTTCGAACAGGTAGGGTTGAAAATCATTGCTTATGCCAATGCCTGTGTCGCGAACAGCGATCTGGATTTGCTCGTCCGGTCGATGATTCAACCTGGAGACGGAGACTTCTACCTCTCCGTCCTCCGTGAACTTAATCGCGTTGGAGATGAGGTTCTGCAGGGCCGAGTTCAGTGCACCGGCGTCCAGTTCAGCGATGGCATTTCGGGCACTGGGGTCGACACGGAAATCGAGCGAAAGTCCCTTGTCCTCCGCTCGCTCCCGAAAGAGCTCGACGACCTCAAACGCTTCGTCCGTTACGGAAACCGGCTGCAGGTCCACCTCCATGTTGCCGGCCTCTAACTTGGCGAGTGTTAGTAGAGACGATAGCGTGTCCATCAGACGGCTACCGGCCGACTTGATGCGCCGGATGTGCTCATCGAAATGACCACCATCACTCTTTGCACGGATGACATCGGCGAGCCCCAGGATCGCGGTGAGCGGCGTCCGAATCTCGTGACTCATGTTTGCGAGAAACGTGGATTTTGCCCGGCTGGCTGCCTCGGCTTCCTCTTTTGCGCTCTCGAGCGCATCGCGCTGGTGCTCGAGTTCACGCGTTTTCGTCTCCAGTGCCTGCGTGCGTTCCTGCACGCGCCGCTCCAGCGTCTCGTTCAGACGAACACGTTCCGTGATGTCGTTCTGGACGCCGATGTAGTTGACGAGCTTGCCGTCATTGTCGTACACAGGCGTTAGATAAAGCTCATTCCAAAACATCTCCCCGTCCTTCCGATAATTTCGGATCACAGCCCGGCAGTGTTCGCCTCGCTTCACGGCGTCTGCTAGCGTGCGGACCGCAGGCTGGTCATTATCGGTTGTGCCGTCGGGACGGATCTGGAGAAACCGGCAGTTGCGTCCAAGAATTTCGTCCTCATCGTACCCGGTCAGTTCCAGAAACCCCTGATTGATGTAAATTAGCGGGTTGTCGGGCTGATTCGGATCCGTGAGAACGATGGAGTTATTGGCTGCCTCGATCGACCGTTTCAAGAGGTCTTTCACTTCATCCTCCTGCTCAGGTAGGTCGATGCGATCATAAGAGGGGCGCGATTGCCCGGGATAAAAATCTCTATCGGAGGGCGACATATAAGGGAAAACTCAATCGAAATATGCGGAGCGCGATCGGTAACCCGGTGCTAGACTCAGGCTGAATCCGGGTTCTGGAAGGTAGATCTACGTCCGCCGTGAAACAAATAACGGAAATCCAATTCCGGTCGGTATTTCGGAAATCTCACGGTCTACTTGACGCGATAACCGCGAGACGTGAGCCCTACGATAGAAAGAGGCAAGGGGTTTTTAAAAGAGCGTGTGTCTACAGTAACGCATCGGCAACAATCGACGATTCATCCATCACATCCGAGGTGTAAGGAAGAGAACGTACAAAACGGCTGCCGTCCCGGCCCGAGGCCGGGCGGCACACCGGTGGGGTGATTTCTAGAAGGCAACCAGAGAGGGGTTGTTGGTCGCGTTGAAGTCGCACTCAATCGTCACCGAGGTCTCGGTTTGACCACTCGAAGACGACTCGATCACCGTACCCGGAATGGAAAACTCGCCGGCCACCGTGTTGCTCGTCGATTCGGTGATTTGGATTTCTCCCCCGTCCGAATAGTACGCTGTGAACGAACTCGTTTGCGTTGCGTCTACGAGGTAGATCCCAAAATTCGTGAAGGCTGTTCCCGTCTCTGAGTTGATTTCTACGACGTCGTACGTACCGGATCCCGGGCGCTGCCCCCGCCGAAAAATGAAGCCTGTTGCTGCAGTCTGAGTGGACTGGCTATTCGTTAATGCCACGGCAAAGCTCGTTTGACCCTGGTCATCCGTTACTTCTGCCCAGTATGCCAGGCCTTCGTATGTTTTATCAACGCCGTTCCCACTGATCGTCATCGTGAAAGAGGCATCGGCCTGCGCAGACCCGTTGTCTCCATCATTCGAGTCGCACGCAGTCAGGGAGACCACGATGAGGAGAGCCAGGGTGGCAGTTCGTAATAGGTGTAAGAGTGATCTGGTCGTCATATGCATGTTCGGATGCGGTTGTAGTAGGAGGGAGGACAATTACAAATTGCACAGCGCATGGTACGATAAAACATCGTACATGCACGCTGGCGGATGTTAGATGTATACGAGTCACGTCGATCGACATCCAGGAAGTCGATCAATAATCATCACACCACCCGGTGTTGAATATAGCGTATTCCTTACCCGGAAACGGCCAGCTATCAGGCCCGCGCTACGAAGGCTTCACTCGGAGTCGGTCTACGTTTATCTTTCAGCATTTGAACAAAACGCGCATTTAAGGTAAACATGCATTCGACATCTGATCCAGCAGCGAGACACTACAAGGTGCGATCTTCAGGCAGTACGACCGTGACTGCCCTGGTGCTCGTGATTACCCTTTTCGTTCTGGTTGTTGGGTGTCGCTACATGCACGGAGCGAATACGCCGTCACCAGCCGTCATTCCGGACTCTACGACGATTCTATGGACGGGGGCGGTTACATCAACCACGGCCCGCATCGTTGCCGGCACGGACTATAACCCCGCGGATGTTCGCCTGCACATTGACACGCTGTCAAGCTTCCGGTCCCCGGACACAATTCGTGGTATGCCGGCCGAGCGTGGTCGCATGCAAGATGATGCGTTGGCGGGGATCGTGCACTTCGATCTGAGCGATCTCCAACCAGGGACCCGCTATCACTACCGTCTGCTTGCACGAGGCGACGTTCTTCCTGAGCGTGTCGGAACGTTCACGACGTTCGACGACGGGCCGCAATCCTTCCGGGTGATCCTTGGAGGTTGCACCGAGACGGGATCACGACATCCCGTTTTCGACAGCATTCGTGTCGCATCGCCGGACCTGTTCCTTCATCTCGGCGACATGCATTACTCGGACATCGCGAGGCCGGAGCTGGAACGGTACAGGCAAGCCTACGCGACCGTGCACGCATCGCCGGAACAGTCGAGACTGTTTCGGTCTGTACCGCTGGCGTACATGTGGGATGACCACGATTATGGGCCGAACAACAGTTCGGGAGCCGCAGAGGTGCAGGACATTGCTCAGCGTGCCTATCGGGGACTGGTGCCCCACTACGCGCTGCCAGCCGGGACGACGGGGACCGTGCAGCAGGCGTTTTCGGTTGGCCGCGTCCACTTCATATTGTCGGATCTGCGATCGGCGCGAACGCGCAATGCCGCGCCCGACAACGCATCGAAAACGATGATGGGAGTGCAGCAGAAGAAATGGTTCAAGGACGAACTGCTTCGTGCCCGGGATGCAGCTGTCATCATCTGGGTGAGTTCCGTCCCATGGATCGCAAACGACCTACAGGAGAATGATCGCTGGAGCGGGTTTACGACGGAGCGGGCCGAACTGGCACGTTACATTGACTCGGTCGGGGTCGCATCGAAGCTCGTCATTGCGTCGGGAGATGCTCACATGGTCGCACTTGATGACGGCACAAACAACGTATACGGTCCCGGTGACGGCATCAGGACGCCGGTGGTGCAGGCCGCTGCGCTGGATCGGCGAGGATCCGCTAAGGGGGGACCGTACACCATCGGGCCCTACCCGAATCGATTTTCCCTACGTGGGGCCAACGACGGTCAGTACGTGCGAATGGACATCGAAGACGATGCGGGCGACGAGGTGTGCGTGACGTGGACCGGACGGCGATGGGCCTACGACGAACAGCGGATGACGGACCTATTCCGCTGGGAGCAGTGCTTTTCAGCAGAAGAGGCATCACCACGGTAGGGGGGAACGGCTGGGGGCGGCCTACGCTTCGTATTCTTGAATAATGGCCTCCGCACGAGCCTTCGCGTCGTCCGGCCAGTCTTCGATGTACTGGTAAAGAGAGGCGATCATGTCCGGGCGCTCGTCCGGCGAGGCGTCAGCGAGCTTTTGATCCATCTCATCGAGCCGCTGATCAAGCTTGCTTGCCGGGCGGACTTCGCCGGCGGACGGCGCGTTCGTTTCGCCACCCGAGGATGCGGACGGTCCCGTACCGCTCGTTGGAGTGAGGTGGGACGTTGCTACGCTTTCGGCATCACGCTCGTCTTCTTGCGGATCGATGTGCCGAGAGGAGGCGCTGGCCATGGTGTCGACATCATCATGTGACCCAGCTTCTGACGTCGGTCCGTCAGCCTGCCGCATTTCGTCGGTGGTGTAAAGACCGCTGGTCTGATTCGGGAAGGCCTTGCGCAGGCCAAGCGCCTCCGCGCACTTCGCAAGCATATGCGGCCCCATTTTATCCCACATGAACGTTGGGTTACCGCGCCGATTCGTTGAAACGTAATCGCTCCACCGCGCGACGGCCCAAAGCGGCTCCCGAAAATCGGAGCGCATAATGCCTACCTTTGCTGCTGCAGGCGGAGCGTCGTCCAGCCACACCTCTTTCCAGTCGCCATCGCGGCCGCACCAGAAGGGACCTTTTTGGCCGGCATACTTACCGGTGCGCTCTGCGATCAGGCGGAGTCCATCGATGGACACCTGAATGTCCATGACCTCGCGCCCTTCCCGGCTATCCCACCGTTGAATGGCGTAGATCTGCCGGGCAAACGGGTCGAGACCGGTTCGCTCGCACTGGCGGACGAAAAGCTCGAACTCTTCGTCCGTAGCACCCTTGCAGATGGTACGACGCAGAAGGTCGAGGTCGTCGTCGCTGAAGGTCGAACTCCCACCGGTGGAATCGTCGGCTGACGTACGCTCAGGGACGTCGTCGGGAGCGGGTTGATTGGACATCGGGACGGGGGTCATCACAGAGCGTTCCATTGCCAGATCCTACTTTTTGCAAAACGGGTCAGGAGAGCGATCTATCCGCTCGGCTCGTAACGAGGCTGGGGGATCGCCCTAACATGATAAACATGAGGGGTGACACCCTTGTGTCATGGCTAAACGTCCCCCGAAATTATGCTCTGACCCGAGTGATGACCGGTTCTATTCTGTCGTCAAGAGCGTCACCACGACAGGGAGGTGATCGCTGAACCGTGCGAGTTCGGCGTCCGAGAGCGGCCGCGCCACGCGTGCTGATCCAGGGACCAGTTCGGGCTGCGTGTTTTCATTGATCAGAATGTAGTCCAGCTGCCGTTCCGGGTTGTCGGACGGGTGCGTGAACGTGGGGCGTCCGTGGAGCGGATCGATGAACGTGGCGTTCCACTCACCGGTATCTTGTTGCATCGATCCAGGTGCCGGACGGTCCGAGTCGTTGAGTAGAAGCCGGAGTTCGGGGCTATCGGACAAGCTGTTGAGGTCGCCGGCCACGAGAATATTGGCGTCCGGTGTCGTGGCGAGAAGGTCGTTGAATCGTTCGTGGAGGAGGCGGACCTGACCCACGCGCCAGCCTCGATCTCTATCGTCGCGCCCGGCCTTCAAATGCGCACCCACGAGGTGAACCGTGTAGTCCGGGCGGGCATGGACGGTAGCCCGCCAGATCCGATTATTCGTGAGGGACTGCGCCGCGGGCTCTCCCTCGTCGGTTGTAATGCCCTCGATGGGCGTAACGACATCCGAGTAGCTTTCCACGACGCCAAGGGGTACACGACTCATGAGCACGACATTCTGGAACCAGTCGGGACTCTCCGTTGCGGTAAAGAACTGGTATCCCATGTCGCTGAGGTGCTCCTCGGCGATGGACTGTGCGAACGCTTCACTTTCGATTTCCTGTAAAACGACGATGTCGGCGTCGAGCGCACGCACACCTCGGATGAAGAGCTTGAACCGCGCGTACATGTCGTCCGGAGGCGAGTTCTCCCACTCGTTGTCGATGTACGGGTTGTCGTATTCGTCGACGAAGTTTTCGACATTCCACGTGGCAACCGTGAGCGAATCGTCGGCAGGGAAGTCGTAGCCCGGTGGTACGGTCGCTACGCCCGGAATATTCGCCGTGCCGGATGGCGAGTCGGTCGTGGAGAAGACGCCACTACAACCGGATACGGTCGCCGCGATCAGAAGGACGAGGCCAATGAATGGGAGGGGGCTCCAGTTTGTGGCGCGAGCAAACGGCGTCATATTCTGTAGAGAAAAATGAGGGGGAAGGACGGAGTTGCAGGTACCTGTTCGTCCGTCGCCGTGTGGGATGTCCATGCTTGGCGTGAATCAGAGTGGAAAAGTAATCCGAGTCGAACCTCGGGCGTCGCTTTTTGCTTCCGAACGAGAGAGATGCGGCAACCTGCAGGCATAACGTACGTAACGCCGGTGCCGTCTTCCAGCATACAATTGATTCATGTGTTGTGACCGTTTTTATCGCTCTCGGCTCGAATATGGATGACCGGATGGGACACCTTCGGTTAGCGGTTAACGGGCTGGAGGCAGCGGGGGCGACAATTCGTGGCGCGTCTCCCGTGTATCGGAGTGAGGCTCTCACGCTTGATCCGGAGGAGGTGCAGCCGGACTACCTGAATGCGGTGCTGGAGATTCGAACCGACCGGTCGCCGCACGATCTGCTCGCCCTGGCCAAACGGATCGAGCAGGATGCCGGCCGCGACCTTTCAGCCAGGCGGTGGTCACCCCGTCCACTCGACATTGACCTGCTGGTTGCTGGTCGAGCCCAGATCTCCGATGACGATCTGGTTGTGCCTCATCCACGGCTTGCAGAGCGACGCTTCGTGCTACAGCCGTGGTCGGACCTCGCCCCGAACCTGGTCGTCCCGCCGCCGTTCGACGATACGGTTTCGGCTCTACTCGACCGATGCCCGGACGCGGGCTCACTGACGCTCGACGTGCGTACCTGGCTCCCCGAGTTCAGTGCCTGAGTGCTGCAGAGCCAGCCCCTGTATTGTACCGGACACCCCCTGTCTCTCTCGTCTCCCCAACCGCATGCCCGACCGATCCTCGCCGTCCGTATCGCTTCCCGATGACCTCGGGTACCTCGTCATCGAAGGGGTGATCGGCGCTGGAAAGACGACGCTCGCGCAGCTCCTCACCGAAGCCGTCGATGGCCGCATCGTGCTGGAGCAGTTCAAGGAAAACCCTTTTCTCGAGCGTTTCTACGAGAACAAGGATCGATGGGCGTTTCAAACCGAGCTTACGTTCCTCGCCAGCCGGTTCAAGCAGCAAAAAGATCTGGGGGCCCGCGACCTGTTTCACCGCATCGTGGTGAGCGATTACGCGTTTGATAAGAACCGTATCTTCGCGCACCAGACGCTATCCGGGGACGAGCTGCAGCTGTTTGAGACGTTGTACAGCATCATGGAGCCGAACGTCCCGACGCCAGACCTTATCGTCTACCTGCAGTCTTCGCCCGAGAGGCTGATGGAAAACATCCGGAAGCGTGATCGCTCCTACGAGCGGTCGATGGATCCGGCCTATATCCAGAGCCTGCACGAAGCGTACGATCATTATTTCCGGACGTATCGGAAGACGCCGCTTCTGATCGTAAACGCTGCGGAGATCGATTTCGTCGAGCATGAAAAAGATCTGGAGGTATTGCTGCACCACATCGCCAATGCGGATCTCGATGGGACGACGTACGTGGATCCAGTTGTTGAGCGGTCGTAATCGTGACGTCACCGAACTCCTGCCGGGTCAATACGTGACAGCCGGCAATTTGTAGAACTTCTTGCCCCATACTCCGATGGCTTCCATGGAGTACATTTTCTTTGCCGTCATTTTTTACTTCATCATGCAGGCGGCAAGCAACCTCGTAGTGATTATGCGCGGCCAGCACGGCACGCCGATTGAGGAAGATCGGTCGCACGGATGGCAGGGACCGTCCCCGCGTCAGTATACCGGAAGTGAGCGGGGGTCCGTTCGCTACTGGGACGACGTACGGGATGCTCAGTGGAAAGACGTATCCGACTAACGCACTGCCGCATCTATGTCGCTGCGGTTGCGCGCGGAGCCGGGTCTAGCGCGTTTCCTCGCCAAACGTAAAGGTTATGGTCGTTCGGGTCGGCACGGGCTCGCCGTTGTCCTGGGCGGGGCGGAAGACGGACCGACGAGCGGCGGAGAGAGCCGACTCCTCGATGCCATACCCCAGCGAAGAGACGAGCTTTGTTCGGGATCCATTAACTCTTTCGCGACGAAGAACAGTCGCATCTGTGACACGTCCCTGCTCGTTGACGTCCACCTCGACAACCACACGGGCGCGAACGTCTGCTTTTCGCGCAGAGGCAGGGTATTCTGGTTGAACCGTTCGGAAAAGACGAGCGCTCACACTTGTCGAGCGGGCCGCGGTCGGACCCGTGGCGCCTTCCTGAATGGTCGCATCCTCTCCCGGCTCGTCGATGACGAGATTGCTCGAGCCGTCGAATTCGACCTCGACAATAATATCTTGCGGCACGACGATGGGAGGAAGTGGCGCCGGTGGAGGTGGCTTCAGATCCTGCGAATGGTTTGTCGGTTGGATCTCCTCGATCTGAACGAAGTCAGTTGCCTGATCCCGGTAAGGCAGTTCCGACGGGACGGAGACAAAGGTAGGCCACCACCAGACGAGTGCTGTCATGACGATCAGCACCCCGGTCGTGGACCCCAGGATGTGAAGTCGGTACGACTCATTTCTGTGCGATACAGAAGACATAGCAGTAATATACCATTCACACACTACCGCGTACACCTTTGAACGGGCTTTAAGTTTCTTTCAGGGGCGACTGGCGACGGGGGAAGGCAGGTTGGTCAAGTGGGTGCGAACGTTTGGCGAACACGTGTTCAATGTGCTAAAAGGACCGGAGGGAAGGCAAAGATTACGAAACCATTCCCATTCGCGGACATTTCTTGCAAGAGAAAATCGGCAACCCCCCTCGCTCTTCGTTGACATCGCCGATGTCACCCGGCATTTTGCCCGACTTGTTGTTATGTGATGATCCGGTGGGCCCACCGCTGGCCCCGGTCGAGTTGATGATTCTCATCATCTCGTCGTCCGGCCCCGTTTCCCGTTCCGGTTCGTCTCATCGTTCCGCCTTCCCGCTTTCGTCCGTGGGGAGGCATTTTTATGTCTTGCCATTCCGGAACCAGAGCCGCGCATCGATCCAACCTACGCCGCTTCCATGACCGCTTCGACTGACACTCCCGTTCCCGCCAAACTCGCGCTTTCCGATGGAACCGTCGTAACCGGTGAGTCCATCGGTCATCGGGGCCTCGCCGGAGGAGAGTTGTGCTTCAATACGAGCATGACCGGGTACCAGGAAATCATGACTGATCCGTCGTACGTCGGGCAGCTCATGATGATGACGTACCCGCATATCGGAAACTACGCCGCCACGTTCGATCACGACGAGGCGGATGCCCCGATGGTGGCCGGGTTCATCGTGCGCCAGTTCACGCGCCGCCCGTCGAATCCGCAGGCGGACGAGACGCTCGACGCGTACATGCGCCGCCACGAGCTCGTCGGCATCTCGGGGGTCGATACGCGCATGCTCGTTCGCCACATCCGCGACAAGGGGGTGATGAATGCGGTAATCTCGTCGGAGGAGCTTGACGACGAGGTCCTCGTGCAGAAAGCGAAAGACTGGCCAAGCATGGACGGCCTGGATCTCGCGTCGGAGATTGGCGTCAACGAGCCTACCACCTTCTGCGAGGGCGATGGGCCAACCATTGTCGTGTACGATTACGGCGTAAAGCGAAACATTCTGCGGTCCTTCCGGCAACGTGGCTGCACCGTCCACGTCGTCCCGGGGAGTACGCCCGTTGACGACGCCATGGCATATGACCCGGATGGCATCTTTCTTTCGAATGGGCCCGGCGACCCGCGCGCAATGCCCGACGCGATCGAGCGGACCAGCCGGTTGATCGAGACGGGACGACCACTGTTCGGAATCTGTCTCGGACACCAGCTGCTCTCGCTTGCCCAGGGCTTCGACGTCTACAAAATGTTTGTCGGACATCGCGGTGCCAACCACCCTGTCCAGAATCTCGATACCGGCAAGGTCGAGGTGACGACGCAGAACCACGGATTTGCCGTGGACCCGGACACCATCGACGAGGCGAAGGCCCGCATTACCCACGTGAACCTGAATGACGATACCGTGGAGGGCATGCGCTTCAAGACCTTCGCCGGTCTGTCGCTACAGTATCACCCCGAGGCGTCGCCCGGTCCGCACGATAGTCAGTACCTGTTTGACGAGTTCATGTCGATGATTGCTGCGGAGCGCAACATCGAGATCGCTCCTCCGCCAGAGTCTCGTAGTCCGGTAAACGCCTGATCTTTCGTCGGGACGCCCAATCCTGATTCGCCCCACGATTTCTCGCCTGCCCTATGATGTCACCGTCTAGTTCGAATCTCGCACTGCCCGTAGCGGCCACGTCGCGTCGCACCGTCATCAGCTTTCTCATTGCGTCCGCTGCGGCGCTCACACTGGTGCTTTCCGCATGCGGCGGGTCGAAGAAGACGGCGGAAGGGCTCGAGATGTACATTGCCGATTCCGTTGACACTCCGCCGAAGATTATCGGTGGGATGAACAAAGTCTACGAGCTGACCACGTATCCACAGGACGCACAGGAAGTGGACGCCTACGGAACGGTCTGGGTGCGAGGGATCGTGACGGTCCGGGGGCACGCAACGCGGCTCCGCATTGTGCAGGGCGGCCACCGGTCGCTTGAGCGCGTGGCTCTCGACGTTGTAAGCCAGCTGACGTTCGAACCGGCCAAGATCGACAAAGGACCCGTACCGTCGGAGGTCGAAATCCCTGTCACGTTCCCGCCACCAAAGCCGGAGGACGAATCCTGAGTTCTATTCATCGACCCGTGCGGCGTTTTACGCGGCATCTACGCCGCCGGGACTGAAGCACCGTACCACGTTTGCCTTCCTCACCGCTCTCTTTACCCGAAACTGTAGCTCATGCCGAAGCGCACCGACATCGAAACCATCCTTCTCATCGGCTCCGGACCGATCGTCATTGGTCAGGCGTGCGAGTTTGACTATTCCGGTAGTCAGGCGTCCCGCGCGCTGATGGACGAAGGATATCGCGTGGTGCTGGTCAACTCGAATCCGGCGACCATCATGACCGATCCGATGACGGCGGACGAGGTCTACCTGAAAGACCTCACGACCGAGTCGATCCGCGAGATCGTCGAGAAAGAGCAGCCGGATGCGGTCCTCCCGACGATGGGCGGGCAGACGGCGCTAAATCTGGCGCAGGACCTCAAAGATGAAGGGTTCTGGGAAGAGCGCGGCATCGACGTTATCGGCGTCGACATTGACGCGGTGCGGCGAACGGAGGACCGGCAGGAGTTCCGGAACCTGATGGAAGAAATCGGCCTGGACCAGGGGCGGAGTCAGACGGCGAAGAGTCTGCTCGAGGCGAAAGAAATTACGCAGGACCTAGGCGGTATTCCCGTCGTCATTCGCCCGTCGTACACACTGGGAGGAAGCGGTGGCGGCATCGTCTGGACGGCCGACGAGTTTGAGTCGAAGGTTACACGCGGGCTGGAGATGAGTCCGGTGCACCAGGTTCTGATCGAGGAGTGCCTCTTTGGCTGGAAGGAGTACGAGCTGGAGCTTCTGCGCGACAACAACGACAATGTGATCATCATCGCGTCGATCGAAAATATCGACCCGATGGGAGTTCATACTGGGGACTCAGTCACAGTCGCGCCGCAGCAGACGCTGACGGATCGGCAGTACCAGCGTATGCGCGACGCTGCGATCCTCGCAATGAACTCGATCGGCACCTTCGCTGGCGGATGCAACATCCAGTTTGCCGTGGAGCCCGAAACCGGTCGGATGATCGTCATCGAAATTAATCCGCGGGTGTCGCGCTCCTCGGCTTTGGCTTCGAAGGCGACGGGATACCCGATCGCGAAGGTGGCAGCGAAGCTCGCCGTCGGATACACGCTGGACGAGCTCCCGAATGAGATTACCGGCACGACCAGTGCCTGCTTCGAGCCGTCGCTCGATTACGTCGTCACGAAAATCCCGCGCTTTAACTTTGAGAAGTTCGAAGGGGTGGACGAAGAGCTGACGACCCAGATGAAGGCGGTGGGAGAGGTCATGTCCATCGGGCGGACCTTTCCGGAAAGCCTGCAGAAAGCGTGGCAGAGTCTGGAGATCGGCTACGCCGGTCTGGGTGCTGATCGGCCGGATGCCGACCGTGACTACGTGCGCGAGCGGCTCCAAAAGCCACACTGGGATCATCTGCTTCACGTGCGACACGCCTTCCGCTACGGCACGAGCGTGGAGGAAGTGCACGACGTGACGAAGATCGACCCGTGGTTCCTCAACCAGGTGCAGGACCTCGTGGATGTGGAAGACTCGATTCGGGAGACGCCACTTGAGGAGATTGATGCCGCCATGATACGGCACATCAAGCGCCATGGATTCTCCGATGAGCAGATTGCCTACCTCGTGCCGGATGAGGTCGACGACCACGTTGTACGCGACTACCGGAAGCAGCTCGGCGTCAGCCCGACGTTTCAACTCGTCGATACGTGCGCAGGTGAGTTTCCCGCTCAAACGCCCTACTTTTATTCGAGCTACGAAACGTTCAACGAGAGCGACGTCACCGACGAGAAGAAGGTGCTGATCCTCGGCTCCGGGCCCAACCGGATCGGGCAGGGCATCGAATTCGACTACTCCTGCGTCCACGGCGTCCACGCCGCACGCGAGCTCGGGTACGAAGCGCTCATGCTGAACTGCAACCCCGAGACCGTCTCGACCGATTTCGATGTCGCCGACAAGCTCTACTTCGAGCCGGTGTTCTGGGAGCGCGTCCTGGACGTGATCGACCACGAGCAGCCGGAAGGGGTTATCCTGCAGCTCGGCGGTCAGACGGCGCTGAAGCTGGGTGAGCGGTTCGTCGAGGAGGGAATCAAGATCTTCGGTACGAGCCACGAGAAGATGGAGCTGGCCGAAGACCGCGGCAAGTTCTCCGACGTGCTCCGCGACCTCGACATCCCGTTCCCGCCGTACGGGATGGCGAAGACGGTGAAGGAAGCGGTCAATGTCGCTGACGACATCGGCTACCCCATCTTGATCCGCCCGAGTTACGTTCTTGGCGGACAGGGTATGCGCATCGCCATCAACCGGGACGAAGTGGCCGAGTACGTCGACAACATCCTGTCGATCTTCCCCGGTAACCACATTTTGCTTGACCGATTCCTCGAAGACGCCATCGAGATTGACGTCGACTCCGTCTGCGATGGAGAGGAGGTTTGGGTCACGGGCATCATGCAGCACATCGAGCCGGCCGGCGTACACTCCGGCGACTCCACGGCCGTCCTTCCGCCGTACAGCCTTTCGCAAGAGGTCCAGGACACGATCCGCGAATACGTGCGCAAGATCGCGCTTGAGCTCGATGCGATCGGTCTTCTGAACGTGCAGATGGTGATCAAGGACGGGGAGGTGTTCGTCATCGAAGCCAACCCGCGTGCGTCACGGACGGTACCGTTTGTCGCCAAGGCGACCGGCATTCCCATCTCGAATATCGCGACGCAAGTCATGCTCGGCGAGAAGATCTCCACGTTCCGCGAGAAAGGGAGGCTGGAGTCTAGCCTAGAAGGCTTTGCAATCAAGGAGCCGGTCTTCTCCTGGGACAAATTCCCCGAGGTGCCGAAGGAGTTGGGGCCGGAGATGAAATCGACGGGCGAGGCGATCGCCTTCGTCGATTCACTCACTGATAAACACTTCGCTCAGCCGTACGAAATGAAAGATCTCTACCTTTCGCGGTAAAGATGTCTTTCGGACCTGAAGGAACGTATGGAGCGGGGCGTCGGACTTGGCTGTGGGCTCCCCGACGCAACGAGAACGTACGGATGATGCTGTCCCATCACCTGCGGTCTCATCTCCAGGGCCTCGCGATAAAGCGAGTCGACAGCGGGGTAATCGCCTTCGCGATCCTCTTCGCAAAGACGCTCCACCAGGGGCGTCACTTCGCTGGGAGAATTGAGCACGGGGAGCAGCAGCGTTCTGAAAACCAGCGGAGGGACGCAGGATTTCTACGCCCATCGGCGGGCGGACCGTGGACAAACGACGAGGTGGCGATCTCGGTCGCATGAGCGGTACCCCGACAGTTCTTCCACAACGGAAATATTGGCGGACCCAGTTGTCACGATAATGTAACTGCCGCCGAATGAGCTATACTCCGCCGATGTGCCTGACCCATTCGACGGTGATTTCTTGCATGCAATAGTGAGGGAGGTATCGGTTCTTCTGCGTCCGTCTCCGGACGTGCAGGATGTTCATGGCGGCGAGGGGCGTTCGCTGCCTGCCGACGCCGACTCCTCGCTTGCGCCACTCCATTCGTGTCGGCCCAGCGCACCGTGCGACCCTTCGGCGACCGCAGAAACTCCCTCTTCTCTCTGGAATGACACCGCATTGTCATGAGTTTAGGCTATTCACGATCGACTCCGTTCCTTCTCGCCGTTGCGCTTCTCACATTGGCCTTCGTCTGCATTCCCGATGACGGCCGTGCCCAACCGGTGCCCGTCACCAAGATCGAAAATGCCGCCGGCGACTCGGTGCTGACCGTCTTTGAGGACGGTAGCTTCGCGGCCTACGGGGAAGAAGGCACCGGCACGATTCCTATCCAAGGCGAAGGCGCGCGGATGATGTGGTATCCCAACAAGGCCGCCTTTCGTGCTGGGGAAGTCACCGGTACGCAGTGGGACGAAGCCAATGTCGGTGAACACTCGGTAGCGTTCGGATTGGACACGGACGCCACCGGGGTACGATCCACCGCCATGGGCTTAAGTTCGAGTGCCGCGGGCAACGGGTCTACGGCGATGGGCAACGGGACCCTTGCCAGCGGCACCGGGGCCGTGTCAATGGGCAACCTCACCCGAGCTGAAGGGGACGAGTCTACGTCGATGGGCGATCGCACAGAGGCCGCGACCGACCAATCCCTCTCCATTGGCCGATACAACGACGCCAACACCTCCGTCGACAATACTCTCTTCGTGGCCGGCAACGGCTCATTCAGCAGCCGCTCCGATGCGCTGGTGCTCGACTACAACGGCAATATGACGATTGCCGGCACGCTCACGGAGAACTCCGACCGCCGTCTCAAAGAGCAGATCCAGCCACTCGCCGGCAGCATTCTCGGCAAGCTTGGTCACATTCGACCAGTACACTTCCGCTTCAAAGATAAGCGCACCCACCCTTCGGGCACCCAGCTCGGCCTTATCGCGCAGGAAGTGCAGTCGCAGTTTCCCAGGCTCGTCAGTGAGGGCGCGAGCGGGTATCTCTCCGTCTCGTACTCGAAATTCACGGCCGTCTTGTTGAAGGGCCTACAGGAGCAGCAGTCGCAAATCCAGGAGCAGTGGAAGCAAATCGATCGGCTGGAGGCGGAGCAGGCCAAGGTCGCGTCGCTGCGCAAGGAGAACGACGCCATCAAAAAGCGACTGGCCAGGCTGGAGCAGGGAGAGACGGACGCTGCCGCGTACGCAGGATGGAGCGCGTCGGCCCCTCTCGGCGGCCTGCTCGCGCTGTTGCTGCTTGCCGGTGGTGTCGTCGCGTGGCGGCGCTTCGACGCTCTTTCAAGCATCAAGACCCTGACAGGTCTGTTGGCAACGGGCCTGCTGGTGATCGGGAGTATTCTCGCTGCCCCGGTTGCGCACGCCCAGGCCACCTTCGCCGTGGAGCTCACGGACGAGGGCCACAAAACCCTGAAGGTCCTCCAAAAAGCCGGAGCAGACAGCGAGGCCTATGAGCGGCTAAACCGCGACGCCCGGCAAATGAAAGGGGGCGACGAAAATCCTAACCTGTGGATCCACCGCCTGCTGGCCGAGCACACGCGCTTCGTCTATAAAGGATCGAGCCCCGTCAAGGCGCGGCTGGTGATGCTTCTTACCGACGGCAATGGCGACGTGCGAGAGCGCTTCCAGAGCGACCCATTCAAGCTGAAACCCGGTGGGCACGCAACCGGCACGTTCTTTCCCGGCGATACACTCTTTCCAGGTGATACCCTATTTCCCGGCGATACGCTCTTCCCGGGCGATGCGCTTTCCCCTACCCATTCGTTCACGTCCCGGGAGGCCCAGGCTCTTGGCCGGCGCGGAACGGCCAAGAGCCTGCTCGGCAACTTGAAAAAAGGGCAGCGCGGCCTTGTCGTGGCGCTTGTCCCGGCGGGCGATGCGCTGGACGGCAAGGTGAGGCTCACAACGATGGGACTGGCGCTTAATCCGGTTCGGTAGTGTGGTGGTTAGTTTTCATCCGTTCCCGTGAACGCGTTTCGACTCTTCTTCCCTTCCGCCCCCCACGTCCGATGTCAGATTTTCCCTCCTCCTCTTCGTTTCGATGCGCTGCCCTGCTGCCGGCGCTACTCATCCTTGTCTTTGCCGGGCGGCCGACGCTCGCGCAAGACGCGCCCAACCGCTTCCCCGTCTACCAGGACGGGGCGTGGGGCTACATCGATTCGACCGGGACGATGGCCATCTCGCCGCAGTTCGACGAGGCCGAGCCGTTCTCTGATGGACGCGCACGCGTTAGGGAAGGGGATCAGCAGAAGTTCATCGACGCGACCGGCGAGGTGGTGCTGGAAGGGGCTGCTGCACACGTTGGCTCCTTCCATGAAGGCCGCGCGGTCATACAGCCGAATCCCGACGGCCCATTTGGATACATCAACAAACGCGGGGCCGTTGTCATCGCCCCAAAGTTCGACAAGGCCCATGCGTTCTCCGAAGGCCGGGCCGCCGTCGCCACCGGCGAAGACCCGAAGCGTGGACAACCAATGTTCGGTTACATCGACCGGGACGGGCAGTTCGTGGTGGAGCCGCAGTTCTCGGGCGGCGGGCGTTATGCCGACGGGCTGGCCCCCGTACAGACGGGCGGGTTCGTGCACGGGAAATGGGGCTACATCGACGAACAGGGTGACATGGTGATCGAGCCGCAATTTGCGGAAGCATTGCCCTTTTCGGACGGCCTCGCTGTTGTAGCCGTGGAAACGGGATTCGGCGAATCCTGGGGCTACATCGATGTGGAGGGCCGACGGGTCGTTGAGCCGGACTTCGAACGCGTGCATCGGTTCGCCAGCGGCGCGGCCCCTGTGAAGCGAGAGCGCCGCAGGTGGACGTACATCGACGCGGAGGGAGAGCCGGCTTTCGAGAAAAAATTCGCGTATGCTGAGCCGTTCCGTGGGCCGCTGGCGCGTGCGGCAACGGAAATCAGCGACAAGATGCGAAATCACGTCACCCTTTCCTCTAGCGTAGGCGACGGGGACTGGATCTATATCGACCGGGATGGGCAAAAGGTGTGGCCGGCTCCTGCCTCGCCCGCTGCGGCCGAAGCGCCGATAGCGGTGGAAGAGGCGGCTCCTGCCGAAGAGAAAACATCTTCGAATGCCGATGACCCGTTCGTCACCCGATTCGAAGCCCTGCTGCCCGACGAACTCCCCGGCGGCTTCGCGCGCACCGACGTGGAGAAAAACCTCGGGGGCGACAAGCCCAACGTGAAGAGCACCTACGAAGGCGAAGCGGGAGCGCTCGAAATGAGGCTGGGCCGCGTTCGCACGGGCTGGAGCGAAGCACGCGCCAAGATGGATCAAGGGGCGACTGTGCAGGAAGCCATGATAAAAACCACGTACCGAGATCATGCCGCCTACGAGCGAACGCCTGACGGCGACGAACGGCAGATTTTCGTCGTGATCGACCCCGGCGCCCTGGTCGTCTCGGTTACCGCTCCCCCCGACGGACCGCCCATTCAGGATCTCCGCAGCGCGCTGGGTGCGCTGGACTGGGATCAGATCGAAACGCTCGCGCAGGATGCCCCCGAAACGGCTGCTGCCCCCACACCTCCTGTGAACGCCCCGGACGGCTTCGCCACCTACGCGGCGGAGGTCGGCGGTGCGCAAGTGGCCTTCGCTCATCCCGAAGACTGGGCGGTGGTTGACCTCAGCTTGATGAACTCGCTTCTGAAAAGCATCGTCGTCATGCGCAGCAGAGAGGCCGCCCAGAAACAATTTGGGAACGGAGTCGACCTGTCCACCAACGATGAGCCGCGCCTCGTCACGCCCGATAATGTGGTCATAACGCTTGGGGTGATCAACGACGGGCCGACGCCGAAGCAGTTCGTGCAGAGCATCGTCCAGGATCCTCCGCTACGCGAAGCGGACGTCACCGAGCCCCGTAGCGAGACGACTGTGAACGGGCGTGCCGCACTGGCGGCCACCATGCGCGGCACCGACGCAGACGGCCACCCTGCGATCCATCGAGTCCTCGCCTTCACAACAGACGACACGCTGATTTTCGCATCCATCCTGCGCCCGCCCGAAGACCCGTCGGATGCTCGCACGGCCGTACAGACGCTGCTCGACCACCTCACGGTGGAGACGATGCAAGTCAGAGTGCAGACGCAATAGCAGCGGCAGAAAAGTCCCTCTGCATGATGGGGATGGACCCGGCGATCATCGAGATGCTGCGCGGGCTTGACAGGTGAACCGGCATTGCTCCGAGAGAGACTCTTTTCCCTCTCTGAACGCATCCCCAACCTGCGCCATGACCCATTCCGGATGCGACACGACCCGCTAATTTGCGACAGCCAGCGAGTCACGCCATGCAGCCGCCTGGTCTGGCCTGCCCCATTCATCGTAGAACTGGACGAGGTGTCGGAGGGTTTGTCGGGTGTACGGGTCGTCGGAGCTGCGCGTGCGCCGGAGTGTGGCGTGGGCGTCGTGCAGCAGTGGCTCGGCCTCGGCGTAGCGCTCCCGGGCAGCAAGGGACGCGCCCAGGAAGCTTTTTGACTCGGCGGCTTCCCAGCTTTGAGGACCGCGCTTTTCTTTGCGGATGGCGAGACTTTCGCGAAGAAGTGAATCCGCCTGACCAGGCGCCCCGGCGGCGATGAGGGCGGCGCCCAGTCCATTGAGCGCGTCAGCGACGTAGACGTGGTTGTCTGGCACATGCTCACGCAGACTCGTCAGAGCGGTCCGGTAGACCGGCGTGCTCGCGTCGTGCTTATCCTGGGCGCGAAGCGTGTGGCCCAGCGCCGTTCGGCTCAGCGCGATGCGGACGGCGTGCTCGGGGTAGCGGCTCTGGCGTACCTGCAGCACGGCGCGTTGCAGTTCCTCGGCTCGGTTGAGACGTCCCGATTCTCGGTATAACTCGGCTTGATTGCTCCGGGCGACGAGGACGTACGGATGATGTTCTCCCATCACCTCCGTTCCCATCTCGAGCGCCTCACGATAGAGCGAGTCGGCAGCGGGGTAGTCGCCTTCGCGATGACGGATCTCGGCCAGGTTGGCAAGCGCGACGGGCAAAACCTCCTTTCGTTCACCGTCCAGCCGTCGCGCCATCGTAATTGTTTCGCGCAGGACCGGCCTGGCAGCGTCGTAGTCGCTTTGCGCGCGGAGAATGCCGGCCAGATTGTTGAGCGTTTCGACCATCGTTGTGCGCCGGGCGTCCGGCAAGGTGCGCCAGTACGTCAGCGCTTCACGATAGAGGCGCTCGGCCCGCTCGACCTCGTTCAGCACCTGCTGGTTGGCCCCGAGGTTGTGCAAGCTGGAGGCCAGTTGTTCAGAAGAAGCGGGGTCGTCGGTCGGGAGGGCGCGGCGCGTGGACAATGCTTCTTCGAGAAGCGGCGTGGCCTTGGCGTAGCGGCCCATCTGTGTATACACGCGCCCGATGACAGATTGCACCTCGGCCTGGACGGCCGGCTGGTCGGCAAGCGCCTCGGTACGCTCGACGCCGCGCGCCAGCAGCTCTCGGGCGGTAATCGTGTCCCCCTGAGCGACATTGGGGTTTCCAGCTTCGAACAGGCTCGTCAGAAAAGCGGACACCTGCTCGGCCTTCTCCGCGTGCATCTGTGCCCGGTCACGCTCGGTGGCGAGGCGGCGCGACTGCACGGTGACGGTCGTGGCATATCCAGCCAGAAGCAGTACAAGCACGGCGGCAGCGGCCACGCGCCAGCGGTTACGACGGAGGAACTTGCTTGCGCGGTATTGCCACGTGGAGGGGCGGGCCTCCACGGGCAGCCCCTCTCGGTAGCGACGCAGGTCTTCGGCAAACTCGGCAGCTGAGGCGTAGCGGCGAGACGGTTCTTTCCGAAGCGCCTTCATGATGATGCGGTCGAGGTCGCCTCGGAGGCGGCGCTTCAGGCGCGCGGGTGGAGGAAGGGGAGACGAGGACGGTTCGGGAGTGTCCGCCGTCGAGTCCCGTCGCGCGGCCGCCGTCGAGGGAGGCTCCGGGCGGGTTTCACAGATGACTTGTTCGATGTGACTCGGCGTGCGTTTGTCGAAGCGATAGGGCCGCCGGCCCGTCAGCAGTTCGTAGAGCACGACGCCGAGCGCGTACACGTCGGTGGCCGGAGTAATTGCCTCGCCGCGCACCTGTTCGGGGGCAGCATACGCAGGCGTCATCAAAGTGCGACCCGTGCGCGTGACAGGGGCGTCCACAATCGCTTCGTCGTCCAGCAGCTTGGCAATGCCAAAGTCTAGCAGCTTCGGGGAGCCGTCGGCGGTGACGAGCATGTTGGACGGCTTGAGGTCGCGGTGGACAACGAGCGTGCGGTGCGCATGAGCAACGGCATCGGCCACCTTTTCAAAGAGCCGGAGCCGCTGATCGATAGAACAAGCGGCCTCCTCGCAGTAGCGATCCAGCCGCGTGCCGTCAACGCGCTCCATCGCAAAATAAGGGCGCCCGTCACCTGAAAGGCCGCTGTCGTAGAGGCGTGCGATGCCCGGATGCTCCAGCGAGGCCAGGATCTGGCGCTCCGCCCGGAAGCGCTGCTCAATGTTTTCGGAGGGCAAGCCGGGCCGAATCACTTTCAGGGCAACCTCACGCTCGTGCTGGCCATCCGCACGGACGGCGCGGTAGACGGCTCCCATGCCGCCGCGTCCGAGCAACCCGTTGAGACGGTACGGCCCGATTCGAGCATCGTCGTCGAGCGCCGCCTCGCTCCCGAACAGGGAATCGGCCCGTTCCGCCTGTGGTATCCCCTCACTCAGAAAGCGGGAGACCTCCCCGTCGTTACCGGCCAGTAGTGATTCCACCTCCACCCTCAGGTCCTCGTCTCCAGCGCAGGCCTCGTCCAGAAACGCCTCGCGCTCTTTTCCTGCCGGACGGTCGAGCGCTTCGTCGAGGACGTCTTTCACACGATTCCAGCGGTCGGGGGTCATGGCACGTGGGAATTGGGGAAATGCAGGAGTTCGGAATTGTCAGTGAGTGAAGGCGTGTACGTAGAGGCAAACGCCTGTGGCGTCATCACGCCGATTCCATTCGCTTGATCTCGCGGGACAGCCAGGCTTTAGCCGTGCGCCAGTCACGCTTGACGGTGGAGGGGGAGACGTCGAGTGCGGCAGCGGTTTCCTCGATTGTCATTCCACCGAAGAAGCGGCATTCGACGATCCGACTCTGGCGCTCGTCAATGGCAGCGAGACGGTCGAGCGCCTCGTCGAGCGCAACGAGACGATCGGCTTGCTGGTCGACAGCGATCCGGCCCTCGTCGATCGTAAGATGGGGGGCGTCCCCACCCCGCTTCTGTGCCTGCCGCTTGCGCGCGCGGTTGATCACAACCTGGCGCATCGCCCGGGCCGCCACCCCGAAAAAGTGGGAGCGGCCCTGCCAGTCCACCGCATGGTGATCGACGAGCTTGCCGTAGGCTTCGTGCACCAACGCCGTTGTGCGCAGCGTGATGTCGGGGCCTTCGCCGCGCAGTTCGAGGTGCGCCAGTCGGTGCAATTCGTCGTAGACCAGCGGCAGCAGCGCATCGAGCGCTTCACGATCCTCTTCGCGAAGACGCTCCAGCAGGTGCGTCACCGTGCTGGGAGAATTGGGCATAGGGAGCAGCAGTGTTCTGAAAACCAGCGGAGGATTCGGGATTTCTTCGCCCATTGGCGGGGCGTACCGCGTGCGCAAACAACGAAGCGTCGGTCTCAATTGCATCCACGGTGCGACGGCTCTTCTTCCGCACAGGGCATTTTGATGCCTTCAAGTGTCACGATAATGTAACGAGAAGTGAAAGAGCCACGCTTCTCCGATATGCCTGACCCAGTTGACGGTGATTTCTTGCATGTAATAGTGAGGGAGGTATCGGTTCTTCTGCACCCGTCTCTGGACGTGCAGGATGTTCATGGCGGCGAGGGGCGTTCGCTGCCTGCCGACGCCGACTCCTCGATTGCGCCATTTTTCGCACACCTCCTTTCGCGTCTCCTCGTGCACCGTGCGACCGCTCGGTGACCGTAGACGCTTCCCTTTTCTCTGGAATGACACCGCCTCGTCATGAGTCTAGGCTATTCACGATCGACTCCGTTCCTTCTCACCGTTGCGCTTCTGACACTGGCCTTCGTTTGTCTGCCCAACGACGCCCGCGCCCAGACGCGCGCCCTCAACGTAGACGACGCCGATGGCGACAGCCTCGTCCACGTCAACGACGACGGCGGCTTCGCGGTCTACGGCGAAAGCGGCACCGGCGCGATTCCCGCCACCGGGGCCGGCACACGGATGATGTGGTTTCCCAACAAGGCGGCCTTCCGCGCTGGAGAGGTAGACGGCACGCAGTGGGATGATGCTAACGTCGGTGAACACTCGGTCGCGTTCGGATTGGACACGGACGCCGCCGGGGTACGATCCACAGCGATGGGGTTAGCTTCGAGTGCCAAGGGCAACGGGTCTACGGCGATGGGCAACGGGACCCTTGCCAGCGGCACCGGGGCCGTGTCAATGGGCAACCTCACCCGAGCCGAGGGGGACGAGTCTACGTCGATGGGCGACCGGACAGAGGCCGCGACCGACCAATCCCTCTCCATCGGCCGATACAACGACGCCAACACCTCCGCCGACAACACCCTCTTCGTGGCCGGCAACGGCTCATTCGGCAGCCGCTCCGATGCGCTGGTGCTCGACTACGACGGCAATATGACGATTGCCGGAACGCTCACGGAGAACTCCGACCGCCGCTTGAAGGAGCAGATCCAGCCGCTCAGCAGTGGCGTCCTGGCCCCTCTCGGCAAAATCGAGCCGGTGCGCTTCCGCTTCAAAGATAAGCGCACCCACCCTTCGGGCACCCAGCTCGGCCTTATCGCGCAGGAGGTGCAGGCGCAGTTTCCCGCGCTCGTCAGCGAAGGGGCGAGCGGGTATCTCTCCGTTTCCTACTCGAAGTTCACGGCCGTCTTGCTGAAGGGCCTTCAGGAGCAGCAAGCCGAGATCGCACGGTTAGAGGCGAAGCAGGCGAAGGTCGCGTCGCTGCGCAAGGAGAATGAGAGCATCAAGAAGCGGCTGGCCAAACTGGAGCAGCAAGAGCAGGACGAGGCCGCATACGCAGGATGGGGCGCGTCCGCACCGCTCGGCGGCCTGCTTGCAATCTTACTGCTTGCTGGTGGTTTTGTCGCGTGGCGGCGCGTTCAAGCTCAGTCAAGTGCCAACACCCTGACAGGTCTGGTGGGGACGGGTCTGTTGGTCATCGGGGGGCTCCTGGCCGCCTCGACCGGTGAGGCCCGCGCCCAGCCGGTGCCCGTCACCGACGTCGAAAACGCCGCCGGCGTCTCGGTGCTGACGGTCTTCGAGGACGGAGGCTTTGCGGCCTACGGCGAAAGCGGCACCGGCGCGATTCCCGCCACCGGGGCCGGCACGCGGATGATGTGGCACCCCGCCAAGGCTGCCTTCCGAGTCGGCGTAGTTGGCAGGGGCTCCGAAAGTACCGGCGATGAGTGGGACGACACCAATGTTGGATTCGCCTCAATGTCCTTCGGAAATGGCACCAAAGCCAGTGGCTTCAAATCTACCGCAATGGGCGATAACACAACCGCAAGCGGTGAATCGTCTACTGCGATGGGTACGCAAACAACTGCCAGCGGTCTCAACACTACGGCGATGGGTGAAAGAACGACCGCGACCGGGATCCGGTCCACGGCGATGGGCCTATTTACGAATGCCGCGACTGATAATTCACTCTCCATCGGCGTCTACAACGATGCCAACCGGGGGAACGACGACAGCGACCCAAGCACAGGCCCGCTCTTCGTCGTTGGCAACGGCTCCTTTGGTAGCCGCTCCGACGCCTTGGTGCTCGACCAGAGCGGCGATCTCGAAATCAGCGGTACGCTCACCGAAAACTCCGACCGCCGTCTCAAAGAGCGGATCCAGCCACTCGGCAGCAGCATTCTCGGCAAGCTTGGTCACATTCGACCAGTACACTTCCGCTTCAAAAACGAAGCGACGCATCCTTCGGGCACCCAGGTTGGCCTCATCGCGCAGGAGGTCCAGGCGCAGTTTCCCGCGCTCGTCACTGAGGGCGCGAGCGGGTATCTCTCCGTCTCGTACTCGAAATTCACGGCGGTCTTGCTGAAGGGCCTTCAGGAGCAGCAGGCCGAGATCGATCGGTTGGAGGCGAAGGCGAACCGCATCGACCAGCTTGAAGCACGGCTCGCAAAGCTGGAGCAGCAGGACACGTCACGCCTGGCCGCACTAGGGGGGCCGTGGTGGGCTGCGGCTCTGCTCGCCCTTGGACTGCTGGGCCTCGGCCTGTTCGTGCAACGGCAAAAGCGCGCATGACATCGTCCAGCGCTCGTACGAACGGATAATCGCACGCCAGTGCAGACTGATACCGAAAATCTTCCTCGCCCCAACGACCCACGCCATGAACGCTCTACTAGAAAACCATCGCGACCCAACCATGTCCACGGATCGCTCTTCCCTCTTGACGTTTGCCTTCGCCGTTTTCCTCGTGTTGGCGCTCGCCCCGACCGGTGAGGCCCTCGCCCAGCCAGTGCCCGTCACCGACATCGAAAACGCCGCCGGCGACTCGGTGCAGACGGTCTTCGAGGACGGCGCTTTCGTCGCTTACGGCGATTCCTTCAACGGCACAATTCCCGCAGAAGGAGAAGGCACACGGATGATGTGGCATCCTGCAAAAGGCGCGTTACGCGCCGGAGATGTGGACGCTACGGAATGGAACGACGCAAACATCGGTCTATACTCAATGGCTTTCGGCTCCGACCCCATAGCCAGCGGTCCAGCTTCCACAGCAATGGGCCGAGATACGGAGGCTAGCGGCGACGAGTCCACAGCAATGGGAAGCCTGTCGATCGCCAGTGGTGAACATTCCACGGCGATGGGTGTGAGCACGACGGCCAGCGGCGACGAGTCCACGGCGATGGGCGACGGTACAGAAGCCAGTGGCAACTCAGCCACCGCGATGGGCGACGGTACGGAAGCCACCGCCCCCCAGTCCACGGCGATGGGCTTCGAAACGACGGCTAGCGGGACTGATGCTACCGCGATGGGTCGTCGCGCCGAAGCCAACGGCACACATTCCACGGCGATGGGGGATAACACGATTGCGGAGACCGATCAGTCCCTATCCGTCGGCGCGTACAACGACGCCAACACCTCTCCCGACAACACCCTGTTCGTCGTCGGAAACGGCGAGGACACCATCTCCAATCCTGACGACCGTTCCGACGCGCTCGTGCTCGACCGAACCGGCAATCTCACCATCTCAGGCAGCCTCACCCAAAACTCCGACCGCCGCCTCAAGACACAGATCCGGCCGCTCGGTGCCAGCGTCCTGGCCCCCCTCGACGAGATTGAGCCGGTCCGCTTCCAGTTCAAAGACGAGCGCACCCATCCGTCGGGCGAGCAGATCGGTCTCATCGCGCAGGAGGTGCAGGCGCAGTTTCCCGCGCTCGTGAGCGAAGGGGCAAGCGGGCACCTCTCGGTCTCGTACTCGAAGTTCACCGCCGTCTTGCTGAAGGGTCTCCAGGAGCAGCAAGCGCAAATTCAAAAGCAGAAGGAGCAGATCGAGCGGCTACGTGGGCAGCAAACGCAGATCGCCGCGCTGCAGGCGGAGGTTGATGCGTTGAAGGAAGGACGATCGCAAACCGCGGGCTGGGGTCCGGCGGCAGGCGGGCTACTCGGGTTCCTACTTCTCGGCGGATGCATTGTGGCCGTCCGGCGGTGGGGCACGCCGCACGCCGCCTCCCTGTTGGTCCTGGCAGGTATGGGGGCGCTACTCCTCGGAACCGCGCCGGCCTCGGCGCAGACGGTCACCATTCAAAACGGCGCTTCGGTGAGCGTGGAAAACGGCAGCGTCTTCGACCTCGGCACCAACACTGTACTTGTGGAAGAAGAATCCTCCGGCGCCCGGCTCACCGGCGGCACCGGCGTCGTCACCGCCACACGTACCGTCAACGCGCCCTCCAGCGTCGATGTGGCCGGCCTTGGCGCAGTCATCACCTCCAGCCAAGACCTCGGCCAGACGACGATTGTGCGCGGCCACGCCGTGCAGACCGACAACAACAACGAGAGCATCGCGCGCTACTACGACATCCAGCCGGGACAGAATAACAGCGGCCTGGATGCGACCCTCGAGTTTACATATGTCGACGCCGAGCTCAACGGGCTGAGTGAAAGCAGCCTGGTTCTCTTCCGCTCGGAGGACGGCGGCAGCACGTACACCACGGCCGGCTACGACAGCCGCGACGCATCGGCCAACACCGTCACCCTCGGCGGCATCGACTCCTTTAGCCGCTGGACGCTTGGCGACGAAAGCCAGCCGTTGCCGGTGGAGTTGGCCGGGTTCGAGGTCACCCGCTCCGACGACAGCGTCCTGCTGCAGTGGGCAACTATCTCCGAACAACAAAACGCCGGCTTCGAGGTGCAGCGGCGCCGGGCCCACGCTCCGAATGGGAGCTGGAAGGAGATCGGCTTCGTCGAGTCGGCGGCTGCGGGAGGCACAACCACCGGGTCGGAATCCTACCGCTTTGCCGACACGGATCTCCCGTTCGAGGCCGACTCGCTCACCTATCGCCTCCGGCAGGTCGACATGGACGGGAGTGCGACGCTGAGCGACCCGATCGTCGTCGCGGTGAACGCGCCCGAGACGCTGGTCCTGCACGGTGCAGCCCCAAACCCGGTGCGCGGCCAGGCAACCCTCCGGTACGAGGTGCCGGAACAGGCGTCGGTTCGCATTGACCTGTTCGACGTGCTGGGCCGGCGGGTCACCACGCTCGTGAACCGAAAAGAGGTCGCGGGCCGGCAGAAGACGACCTTTGATGCGAGCCGCCTGTCGAGTGGGACGTACTTCGTACGCCTGCAATCCGCGGGCACGGTACGCACCGAACAGATCACCGTCGTCCGGTAGCCGCAAGCACGGCGTGGGATCGCTGCCGTCGGACGTCGCCCCCTTCGATGCCTAATCACGTTTCGTCTCCAATAGAGCCTGGACGGGCCATCGAGACGTCGGGAGGCCTTCTTTACCGAATCCATCCGACTCAGCGTGGCCCGTTCGGTTTTTCTTTCTCCCACCCACATCGGAGTGGAGAAAACAGAATACTCCTACCTTGTGGTGAGTCCCGCTATTTGGAGCGCCTCCTCCGGTGAGAGACGGTCTACGAAGCGTTCGGAGGCGGCCCGCTAGGCATCGAGGCTCCGCTCCAGGTTGGCAGCAATCTGGTACGTGCGTTCGCGGCAGAGGTCTTCGACCGGATGGTTCTCCAGTGTGACACGATGCCCGATCGCGTCAAGCAGACCGTGATCGGGGATGTAAGACACAAGCTTACATCGTCTCGAGCTGGGCATTCTCCGCTTCTAGATCCTTCATACGTTTGAGGTCGCTTGCGTAGAGATCACCGTATTTGCTCTTCCCGTTGTGTAGGGCGAATATCGGAGATGCCTAATGTTCACCTCCCCGAAACGGGGGCAAACGTAATAAAGCCTGCTCAGGAACTCTGGGCGGGCTTTTTTGATGTTGAGCTAAGGAGGTTCGAGCTCTTGAACTCTGCAGTGCGATTGAAGGAGTGGAAGGTCTGGAGCCCCACGCGGTGAAGTTGTCGTGTGGATGGAGGCCACGTATTGCATTCGGCCTCAATCTGTATGCTAATTTTAATGCAACGATTCTCATTAGGTGATCGGATTTCCCTATGTCTCGCACGCGCTGGCTTCTGGTACTTGCCGCGGTTTGCGCGGTGGTTCTGACGGGCTGCAGCGGCGCTGAGGAGGGGGCGGATGCTGCAACCCCGCAGCCTCTCTTGCTCACCCCGTCGGATGGCGACGTTTTTACGACCGAGAGTACACTGGACCAGACGATTGAGATGACAATCATGGGCCAGACGGTCGAGATTATGCAGACCATTCAGGAGAACACCGAATGGCGGGTCGGTACGGAGTCTTCCGACGGGACGGTCGACGTTCAGGTTACGACGACACGTTTTCAGCTGACGCAAGAAGGGCCGGACTCGTTCGAGCAGTACGATAGCGACGATCCCGACGCCGTGCCGCAATCGGATCTGGCCGTTCGCATGGCGGCCCTGGCCAATGTGCCCGTAAGGATGCGTATCACGCCAACGGGCGAGATCACCATCACGGGTGGAATGGACGCTCTGTACAACAATATGGCGGATCTGTCGGGAGCGCAATCGCGGACGGAGCGGGACTCAATCCGTGCCTATTTCCGGAATGCATTTCCGACCGAGGAACTGGCTCAAGAGTACGAATCTGATCTTCCTGCCTACACGAGCGAGCCCGTGGCGCCGGGGTCCACCTGGACCGTTCACGCCACAACGTCGTTCCTCGCACCGATTCGTTTCGACGGCTCCATGCGTCTTGATTCGCTGACGGGACACCGGGCATTTATCAGTGGGCGCGGCGACGTGCAGTCCGTGCCGGTTGACAGCGTCAGCGGTTCTATAAACGGTCCATTTCAGGACGTCGACCTGAGCGGGACACGCACCGTGTCTTCCGCGCTTCACCGCCGAACGGGCTTTCCGATTCGGCGAACGGTCGAGCAGCGTGTTAGCGGGGACGGCGTTATACGATCCGGCGGGGGGGATCTCAAGGCTCAGGTTACGCTCACATCCACAATCTCACAAACGGCGAACGTACAATCGCCGTCGGAAGCAATACCGTAACGTGGTGGCATTTCACTGCACGGGACATGTACCCTCTATCCTCGTGCAGATACTACGCATTCGGCTTTCGGGCCGCGTGTTAACTCATATACTCTTTCCCATTTCCCTTTTCGGTCATCTCATGACGTTTCTTTCTCGCTTTCGCACGCTTGGCGTGCTCACCATCGTTTTAACGCTTTTCGCTGTCGCCGGATGCTCGTCATCTTCGGCTCCCGCCTGGAAACAGGGAGACGCCTACATCCTCGGTCTTCGAGTGAATGAAGGAGAGTCGTTCTCTGGTACCATGGCGATGGACCAATCCGTCGACATGCAGATGATGGGGCAGAACATGCAGATGGAGCAGTCCATGACGTACGACTACGGGTACGACGTCATCTCGCGCTCCGATGACGGCCTGATTACCATTGAGCAGACGTTGCAGCGCGTCCGCGGTGAGACCAAGAATCCAATGGCGGGAACGCAGACGTTCGATACGGACAACGAGGAGGATGCCGCCCAGATCGGCGAGCAGATGACCGCGATGATCGACGTTCCGATCCGTTTCACGATGACCGAGAAGGGCCAAATTGAACGGGTCGAAGGCGTTGATGCCCTCGTAAAGCGGATGCAGGACCAAGCGATGACGGATGCGCAGCGCGAGATTCTGGAGGAATCGCTGACGCCGGAGTCCTTCACCCAGAACATGCAGGCCTTCACATTTTACCCGCAAAATCCCGTTGCTGTTGGTGACTCGTGGGATGTGAAGAGTGAAATGAAGATGGCGTTTCCGATGACGACCGAATCGACATATACAGTGACGCGCGTAGAAGCCGACACGGCGTATCTCGACGTGGAAATGGATGTGTACACGCCGGATGATGCCGAACCCATGGAGATGGGCGGCGGAAAAATGACGATGGATATGACGGGCACGATGATCGGCACCGCGAAAGTCGATCTCGTCTCTGGTATGATGACAGATGTCGCTCTGGATCAGAACATGGAGGCGGACGCTGTCATCGACGCTCAGGGTCGTACCATGGACATGCAGATGTCAATTACCGGGACATCGACTCAGACGCTCACAGGCCTCGGAGAGCCGAAATAGAGCCGACATCATCACGTTGTAGACTGTGGTGTTCGAGGTCGCTGTCCGGGATGGGCGGCGACCTCGTTTTATGAAACTCTCGGATGGGTCGTGTCAATCTCGCCTCGTCGTCTCCAATCGACGTATTTACGCTCCCCGAGATCGAACTTCTGGACCAAGCACAGGTACACGCTGTACCTCCGCAGCAGGCGCAGTGCACGTGCCGGCTGTGCCGCTGCAACCGGAATAAACCTGCCCTCTTTTCGTGGTCGACCCTAAGAATCTGTCCGAGGCAAAACGTGCTGACGTCGGAGCCGGAGTGCTCGAAGAAATTCAGAAGCGTTGGAGTCCGCGCGCCTTTTCTGCCCAGCCGGTTCCGGACGATGCGTTGCGACAATTGTTCGATGCCGCCCGCTGGGCCATGTCGTCATTCAATGAGCAGCCGTGGCGGTACGTCGTTGCAACGAAAGACGATTCCGACGGATACGAGCGCGTGCTCCACTGCCTGAACGAATTCAATCGTGAGTGGGCACAGACAGCCCCGGTGCTGATGCTCGGCCTTGCTAAGTCCACGTTTTCGCGCAATGGCAAACCCAATCGCTATGCGCGGCACGACCTTGGCGCTGCGAGTGCATTCCTGACGTTGCAGGCGTCAAAGCTTGACCTCTACGTGCATCAGATGGCGGGCATTTTGCCAGATGTTATTGGCGAAACGTTTGATCTGCCCGATGATGTCGAGCCGGTCACGGGTCTGGCCATCGGATATCTCGGTGATCCGGACAATCTATCCGAGACGCTCGCCGAACGTGAACGAGGAGAGCGAACCCGAAAATCGCTGAGTGAAATCTTTTTCGACGCTGCCGGCTATGGCACACCGGCTCGCGTTATTGAGCGTATGTAGAAGCGGCGCCAGACGCATTTCCTGCTTATCTCCCCCTGATCTTTCGACGTATCTGAACGTGTTTGCTCGCGAAGGTTACTTCATCATTGCCGGCGCCGTCGTGCTCGGTCTCCTCATTGGCTCTGGCGCCTTATGGTTTGATCCCTGGCTGTGGCGCGCCCCATTCCTGCTCGTTGGTGCAGGTGTGATTGCGTTCACCCTTTACTTTTTCCGGGATCCAGACCGCTCAGCTCCCGCAGAGGCTCGAGAGGGACGTGCGTTCGTCGCTCCTGCTGACGGGAAGATCGTGGAGATCGTCGAGGAGGAGGAACCGCTTTACCTCGAGGGACCGTCGACGCGGATTTCGATCTTTCTCTCACCCCTCAATGTGCATGTAAACCGAGTGCCGGCAAACGGCGTGATCGAATACGTCCGATACGTGCCTGGCGATTATCTCGTTGCCTGGCATCCGAAGGCCAGTGAAAAGAACGAACGGTCCGAGATCGGCATGGAGCACGAAAGTGGCACGCGCATTTTATTTAAGCAGATCGCGGGAGCCGTGGCCCGACGCATCGAGTACCACGTCGAAGAAGGCGACTCGGTCGTAGCGGGTGAGCGCTTTGGCATCGTCAAGTTCGGGTCGCGAATGGATGTGCACGTGCCGCCTCACATCGAGGTCAACGCAGATGTCGGCGATCGGACCACGGCGGGTGAAACGGTGCTCGGACAGCTTCCCGATGCTGCCGGTGTCGTCTCTGGTGCGTCGCTCTCCGATTCGACGCCCGCCCCCGAAACGAACGCGTGAGACGCACCGCTGCTGGACGGCTCGACAGGACTTGATGCCTGTCGAGCCAACGATTCTCCCGTGCATCACCGAGAAGAACTTGCCCCCGCATGTCCTCATCTACCTGCGAGTCCGTTTCCAACGATCGCGAGCCGTCTTCGTCGCCCGGGCGTTCCGGAAGCCCAAACGGTTCTTCCACCTCGGCGGTGAGAAGCAACCGATCGCGCAAAAAGCGCATCCGGCGTCGTCTGAGTGCGTACCGTGCGGCCCGAAAGCGACAGCGCAGCCCGCGCCCGTCGCCGAGAGTGGCAGTGCCGTCGTTCTTTACGTTGATGAACCTGTTCTGCGGCTTCCTCGCGATCACGCAGGTTCACGACGGCGCGATTACCATGGCGTGCTGGCTGATCGTCATGGCTGGCTTCTTCGATTTACTGGATGGCATGATGGCGCGTCTGACGAATACGACCAGCCCATTTGGCGTCGAGTTGGACTCGCTCAGCGATATTGTCTCCTTCGGCGTCGCACCGGCATTTCTGGTGTACACCTACGGACTGGAGACGCTTGATCCTATCGGGATGATTGCTGCAGCCCTTCCCGCATTGTGCGGCGGCGTACGGCTGGCCCGCTACAACGTCGATTATGGTCAGGGGGAAAAGAAGGACTACTTCGAAGGACTCCCTATCCCCGGACAAGCGATCGCGATAATAACACTCATTCTCGCGGCGGAGAACTCGACCTGGGCCTCGATGCTGCACCTCGATAGCATTCCGGTCCTTCTTGCTGTTGTCGTGATTCTCTCCGCCCTCATGGTGTCGAGCATTCACTTCGACGCGATTCCGAAACCGACGATAACGTATATGCGTGCCCATCCTCGGAAGACGACGGCCTATCTCATCGCCGGGGTTCTGATCGTCGGCCTCCAGGAACTGGGTCTGCTGATTGTGTTCGCCACGTACCTTAGCTTCGGCATCGGGCGCGCTATCTACCAGTTGATCGAAGCATTGTCGACGCCCGTGCCAGACGAAACGTCCTGACCGACGACCTAATCCGGTCGGCGTCGTTGGTTGCGTCTCCACCTGTTTCCCGTCTCGTTCCCTACCGCTTACTTGCTTTCCATGTACAAAGCTATCATTTCCATCACGCTGCGTCCGTCCATTCTCGATCCGGAAGGGAAGACCGTACATCACGGTCTGAAAAATTTGGGATTCACGCAGGTCGACGACGTGCGGATGGGAAAGCACGCTGAAATCCGTATCGACACAACGGATGAGGAGGAGGCGCGCCGGGTAGCAACGGAGGCGTGCGAGCAACTTCTTGCGAACCCGGTGACAGAGAATTTCGAGATTGAGCTCGAAGAGGTCGCGTCCGAAGCCGCGTAGTTTTCTTGCGGAACGGGCTGTATGACGATGTCTTGCCACTAAGGTAGCCGAAACAACGATGCCTACGGACTCCGAGCAGAGTACTCGATGGCCGCGGTTGACCCCTTCATCGCCCGCTGAGCCGGAGGTCGAGCCGGCTACACCGGATGTGGAGGTGCTCGAGAAGGAAGATGACGGCACCGGGACCGATCATCCGTGGAAGGTGATTCTCTTCAACGACGAAGTACACACGTTCGACGAGGTCATCGGCCAGCTGGTGAAAGCTACGGGATGCTCGAAGGGACGCGCGGAAAAGTTGGCCTGGACGGTTCATACACAGGGAAAAGCGAATGTGTATGAAGGTACGTTCGAAGAGTGCTTCGAGGTGCAGGCCGTCCTGAAGGAAATTCAACTCGTCACGGAGATCCGCGGGTAACGAACCCCCGCCCGTTCGCGGTCAGAGCCATTGCTGCGACATACGTCGGACCGGTAGAAGCTGGCGACTGCTAGCTCCTACCGGTCCGTTTTGTGTTTCGCTAACAAGCGGCGTTTCGCTACTTAGCGGCTGGGGTTACGCCTGACCCGGCTGCACCCGCTCGGTCCCGGCTGGGAGCCAGATCCAGTTGGGCAGCTTTGCCCGGACCCGCTCGGCGGCTCGATCGGCCGCGACGTAGGCGACGGGAATCAGAACGAGCGTCACGAGTGTCGATGCCGTCAGACCACCGATCACGACACGGGCGAGGGCCGCCTGAATTTCTGCACCTGATCCGATGCCAAGAGCGAGCGGTACGAGGCCCAGCACCGTCGTCAGCGTGGTCATGAGAATGGGGCGGAGGCGAAGACGTCCGGCCTCCGCGACGGCCTCGGTGAGCGGAAGACCGCGATCGCGACGCATCAGGTTGATGTAGTCGACCAGCACGATGGCGTTGTTCACCACGATGCCGATCAACATCACGAGACCCATCACGCTCTGGATGTTCACCGTCGTATTGGTTAGGACGAGCGTCGGAAGCACACCGATTAGAACGAGCGGAACGCTGAACATGACGACGAGCGGGTCGAGGAAGCGTTCAAACTGCCCGGCCATGACCATGTAGATCAGAATCAGTGCCATGATGATGGCAATCTGAAAGTCCGTTCGCGCTTTCTGTTGCTCGCGATACTCGCCACCAAACTGGATGGAAAACCCGTCGGGCATATCCATCTGGGCGAGGTTGCCGCGGGCTCGCTCCACCACTTCGCCGAGAACCGCTCCGGCTTCGAGTGTCGCGGAAATGTAGGTCACGCGCTGCCCGTTGATTCGGCGAATTTCGGTCGGGCCACGACCCCGCTGCGTGTCGATGAGGGAGGAAACGGGGATCGTTTGTCCGGTCGGCGTCTGGATCGACACATTGTCGAGATCCTGGACGGAGAGACGGTCCTCAGGGCGCAGGCGCACCGTGATAGGGAACTGATCGCCGCCCTCACGGAAGACCGCCGCGCGGCTTCCTCCAACGTTCGTCTGGATGGCCTGTGCAACCTGCTGCGTCGTCAGGCCGAGTGCGGAAATCTTGTCGCGGAGGAACCGGATGTTTTGCTCGGGCCGCCCCTCACGTCGGCCGGTGCGTGCGTTCGCAACGCCTTCGATCGTTTCGAGTCGACCTTTGATGCGCTCGCCAATCTGACGTGCCTGCTCGAGGTCGTAGCCCCTCAGCTCCACCTGCAGAGCCTCACTACCGCCCCCCGAACTGAAAATGCGTCGGAGAATCCAGAGGCCGGATTGCGCCTGCACCTGGACATCTGCTCCCGGGACCTGTCCTTCCACGGCCTCCCGAATACGCGATGCGAGCTCGTAGCTGTTTGTCGACCGCTCACCGGCTGGTTTTAGCTGAATCTCGACCTCTGCGCCCCATGGACGCACCTGCTTCACAAAGTGCTGCATCTCCTCGCGCGGCAGCACCGGCTCGACACGCTTCTCCAGCTGGTCCAAATATTCCATTACGACAGCGATATTGGTTCCCTCCGCCATCTCAAGGTCGACATCGATCTGGTTGGCCTCGGTCTGCGGCGCAAGTTCAACGGAAATCAGAGGCCACAGAGCGACTGCACCGACGAGTAGAACGCCCGTGATGCCGAAGACGACGGCGCGACGCTGAAGCGCGGTGCGAATGAGGTCGGAGTACTTGTTTTCCAGCTTGATGAACGCACGCTGGAACCACGACTTCTTGGATGCGCTGGACGCGGACTTTTCATCATCTGCGTCTGCTTCTTCTGTCGACGGAGCATCCGCAGATCGCGACGACGCAACCGTGTCGCCCGGGTCCACGGTGAGGAACCGGCTGGCCATCATCGGGACGAGCGTGAGGGCGACGACGAGGGAGCAAACCAGCGCAAACACGACGACGAGCGCGAGCGACTGGAAGAGTGCTGCCGTCGTGGTGCGGGCGAAAACGAGAGGGAGGAAGATGACCGACGTCGTGAGAGTCGAGGCGATAATTGCTCCTGCCACCTCACGTGTGCCGACCGACGCCGCTTCCTTCAGGGAAAGTCCTTCCTCTTCCCGCCTTCGAATGATGTTCTCTAAGACGACAATCGCGTTGTCGACGATGAGCCCCACCCCGAGCGCGAGCCCACCGAACGTCATCTGATTGAGCGTCAGATCATTGAAGTAAAGCAGCGCGAACGTCGCTATGATCGAAATGGGAATCGACAGCGCGATGATAAACGTCGTCGATCCGTTTCGCAGGAACAGGTAGAGAACGAGAATGGCGAGGAGCGAGCCCCAGATCGCCGAGTTCTGAACGTTATTGATCGACTTGCGGATGAACTCGCTCTGGTCACTCACGACCGTCAGATTGATGTCAGACCGCGTTGCGTTGACGCGGTCGACTTCCTCTCGGATCTCCTGGGCAACCGACACGGTGTTGGCTCCGCTTTGCTTCTGAATCTCCATGCGGAGCACGGGGATTCCACCGAGTTCTACGATGCGGTCCAGGTCTTCGAAGCCATCGACAACCTCGGCCACGTCCTGCACGCGGATCGGCATGCCCTCCCGACTTGCGATAACCGTCTGCCGGATTTCATCGAGGCTCTCGTATTCTCCCTGCGTGCGGACGTACAGATCGCCCAGACCCTCCTTGACGTTTCCACCGGGGAGCGCCACGTTCGACTGGCTGATCGCGTTCCGTACCTCGGCCGCGGAGAGCTTGTAGGCAGCGAGGCGATCCCGTTCCAGGTTAATACGGATCTCCCGGTAGATGCCACCGCGCACGTTGATCGTCCCGACGCCCGGAATCTGCTCAAACCGACGGCTGACGTCGCGATCGAGAAGACGGGTGAGCGACTCCAGGTCTCGGCTCGATTCCACGGCGATCGACACGATCTCCTGGCTGTTCGGGTCGAACTTCCAGATACCCGGCGGTTCGGCCTCGACCGGAAGGTCGTCTCGGATGCGGTCCAGAGAGGCGCGGACGTCGTTGGCTGCCGCATCGAGGTCCGTTCCCTGCGCGAACTCTAGGCTCACACGGGATGCGCCCTCCTCCGACCGGGACGTGATTTGTTCGACGTTCGGAACGCCGGAGACGGCATTCGCCACCGGGTCGGTGATGATCTTCTCCATTTCCTCCGGGCCTACATTGCCGTAGTTGGTGTAGACCGTGAGGCGAGGATATTCGATTTCCGGCAGGAGGTCGACCGGAAGGTAGCGGAAGCTGACGACGCCGATCACGATGACAACGAGGAAGGTCATCGCAGTCGCGACGGGACGGCGGATGGATGTATCGTAGAGCGCCATGGGGAGAGGTGGAAAGCGGTGAGCGGCAGGAACGGCGCGAGTCGATGCGCGACGCGGCGGGCGTTAATTCGATGTCAGCACAAGCTGCGACGAATCAGGCGCTGAAGGAGTGGCGGCCGGCATTGGGGAGCGGGCAGACGTGTCGGTCGAGTCGGGGGCGGAGTCGCCCTCGGTCGATGCTGTGTCGAACTTCTGTCGGGCCGCTTCCCGCTGTCGCTTCATGATTCGATTGAGGAGGTCCGTATCCTGAAGTCGCTGCAGAGCGATGAGGCGCGACCATGGCATTGCACGGACGCGGGCATCGACGCGCTCATCCGTGCTCGTACTCAGCAAGTTTTGTCCGACCGTAACCACCCAGTCGCCTGGCTCGATGCCGCGAACACCGGCGGTCTGCTGGCCTTCCGCGAGAATCTCTACTTGCTTAAAGGTTGTTGGCGTCGGGGCCGATAGAGCAGGAGGCTCGTCCTCATCGTAAGAGTCAGCGGACGGAATGGGGACTTCCGTGCCGAGCGTCGGCGCAACGAACACCCCGCGGGATCCGGTTGTCGGATCTTCATACAGGGCAGCGAGCGGGACGATTGTAGCGTCCTGGCTTTCCCCGTACAGCACGTCGACTTTGACAAACATGCCAGCGCGAAGGAGGCCGCCGTCATTCGGGACTTCGATCTCCGCTTCTGCGCTGAAGCTCTCGTTTGAGATGAACGGAGAGATGCGGGTGACTTCGGCTGAAATCAGTGTGTCGCCGAGAGATGGAGCGGTGATCTGTGCCGTCTGGCCCGGCTGGATTCGCCCGACCATGCGATCCGTAACGCCAACCTCCACGCGGACGGTGTTGAGATCACCCATGGTGTAAACGCGCGTATCCGGGCCGACGCGTTGCCCGACCTGAACATCGCGCTGGCCAACGGAGCCGCTAATTGGAGCGCGCACGACGGTACGGCGAAGATCAGCCTGGCGCTCTTCGAGTGTTGCCTCTGCTTGCTCGACCTGTCCGCGCGCTTGTTCAAGATCAGCCTCCGCTCCCAGAACTTGAGCGCGAAGCGATTCAAGTTGCTGTTCGCTCTGGAACTGGTTTTCCGCAAGGCGCTCAGCGCGTTTCAGTTGCGACTGGAGTTCATTCATGGTCGCTTCGGCCGACGTCGCGTTCGCACGGGCGATGCGCAGACTGGCCCTGGCCTGCTTGACACGCTGCTCGTATGTGTCCGATTCGAGACGGAGCAGGGCCTGTCCCCTCTCCACGCGGTCTCCGTTTTCTACATTCACGGAAACGACGCGACCGCTGATCTCCGGATAGATTTGAACCTGATTTCGGGCATACACCGTCCCGCTCATGCGTTCCCGGAGAGGGAGCGCGCCAAACCGCGCCTGGACGGCTTCTACGGATGGCGTTTTACCTTCTCGATCTCCGCCCCAGCGACCACCACGGGAACGCTCATCAGTATCGTCGGGCGAACCACATCCGCCGATTATGCTGGCGCCGAGGAGGAGGGCGGCGACGAGCCATGTAGAATTTCGTCCGGTGATCATCGAAAAGACCGAGGTCGGAAAGAGGTTTGGCGAATAAATGTGATGCGTCTAACGGCTATTCCATCGATCGGATTATGACGATGGTGTGTTGTGAAAGGAGCGGCACTCCGGTTGTTATAAACGGCTCCAGGACTCCCACGAGAGGGAGAGAGAGCTGTAGGTGTTTGTGGCTTCATTTCAGGAAAACGGCCTTTGACGCGCATAGGGGTGGAAACGGGTGTCTTGGGTAAGGCCGGTCGATACGGATCTCGATCGCATAAACTGGGGTGAAGGAAGCAAATCCAGCTGCACGTCGTAGGGAAAGATGCAACTGAACAGCCGCACATTTCCGGCGCATATCCGTATCATCACATGAATCGTCGTTTCTTTCGTCAGTCCTTCCGACACGAGTGGGGCGTCATCTTCGGCGCCTGGGGCCTTTTCCTCGCTCTTCTCATCGTGCGGTCCATGCTCGACGCCGACCGGTCGGAGCCGGTTTTCCAGTCCGGACAGGCGATGGCCTGGTTCTTCGAGTACTTCGCCTGGGCTTTGGTCACACCGGTCGTTTTCTGGTTGTGTCTCCACCTTGGGCGCAATGGACGATGGAAACCGTGGCAGCGTGTCGCGGCTCACTTCGTAGCAGGATTGACGGTGATCGTCCTGATGGATGTCTACACTGATCTACTCCGGCAGTATGTTTTCGAACTTCGGAATCCTGTGGATACGATCATGGCATCCCTGAAGAACTCCATGGACGATGTTCTGAGTCTCCGGGTTCTGTGGGAGTTTATGCTGTACGTGACGATTCTTTCGATCGGTTTTGCGCGGGCTTACTACATGCGCCTTCAGGATCGACGTTTGCAGGCGACGGAGCTACGGGCGGATTTGACGGAGGCTCGCCTCCAGGCCCTCCGAATGCAAATCAATCCGCACTTTCTGTTCAACACACTGAACGCAGTCGCGGGCCTCGTTGAGCGGGACCCGAAAGGCGTTCGTACGATGGTCGCTAGGCTAAGCGCTCTGCTTCGGCATACGCTCGACAGTTCAGGCCGGGATGAAGTGACGCTCTCCCGCGAAATGGATGTGCTCAGTGATTATCTGGCGATCATGCATGTCCGGTTCTCGGACCGTCTTCGAGTAAAGACCGATATCGACGACGATGTGCGTGCGGCGCTCGTCCCGGACCTCATCCTGCAGCCACTCGTCGAAAACGCCATCAAGCACGGAATCAGTCGTCGGGAAACGCCCGGAGAAGTGCGGATCTCGGCTCGACGGACCGGACCCTATCTCCGACTCACTGTTGAAGACGACGGGGATGGATCGGGAGATACGTTAATGGGCGATGGGATCCCGGATACATCGAGCGGGATCGGCCTAAAGAACGTACGCGAGCGTCTGGAGCGACTGTACGGCGAGGATCACCGGATCAGTCTTCGTCCGACAACCGCGGGTGGTCTTGCCGCGCAGATCTGGCTTCCGTTTCACGAGGAACCTGTGGAGGTGCCCGAAACGGGCGAACGTATTTTCGATTCGCTACCATCCGATTAGGCCGCTTTCAGCCGGTCGTCCGAATCAGCGCCACCGACCTTCTTGCCCGCACGTAGTATTCCCCACACGCACCCCATGTCATCCCAAAATCTCCGCGTCGTCATCGCCGACGACGAACGACCTGCGCGCCAGCGTCTTCTTGATCTGACCGACGAACGCGATGACGTCAATGTTGTAGCAACGTGTAGCACCGGCCGCGAAGCCGTTTCTGCAATCGAAGACCACGATCCGGATGTGGTTCTGCTTGACGTGCAGATGCCCGGCCTGACCGGGTTTGATGTCGTGCAAGCCGTCGGTGCAGAAGCAATGCCCCTGACGATCTTCATCACGGCCTACGATCAGCATGCGTTGAAGGCGTTCGACGTAGCAGCGATCGACTATCTGCTGAAGCCATTCGAGGATCAGCGTTTTCACGAAGCGCTGGATCGTGCTCGGAGGCACATCCATCTGGAAGCGGTGGACGCCGCGCGAGATCGACTTCTTGACCTACTCGATGCCACGGGGAAGCTGGCGGGAGAGGAGATGACGGAGATGTCCGGCACCGGTGAGCCAAGGCAAAGTGGTGACGGGTATCTGGAGCGTATTCCCGTTCGGAAGGCCAAAGAGATTCGCATTGTACCATCCGCCACCGTCGCGTACGTGAAGTCCGACGGCCCGTACGCAGAGCTCCATACGGCAGACGGATCGAAGCACCTCATTCGGGAGAGCATGAAGTCGCTGGAGCAGCAGCTCGATCCCTCGCAATTTTGCCGGATCCATCGGTCAACGATTATCAATCTCGACTTCGTCGAGTCGGTGGAGCCGAACTATAACGATCGATACGTCGTGCGCCTCGTAACCGGAGAGCGTCTGGATGTGAGTCGTCGTCGCCGGGATACATTCGAGGACCGTTTTGGTCTCTCGTTTTGAGTAGGCGTTTCGCTGGCCTCGCAACGACCGACATTCTGGCATCGACGCAGTGGATCGCTCGGTCCGTCTGCACTTATCTCGTCCATTTCTCAAAACACTTTTTTCCGTGTCCGACACGTATCTCACCATCGCTGGGCCGGCACGCGCCGAACTGAAGCGCGAGGGGTCGAAATTTATCGCGGAGGCGCAGCCCGTGACAAGCCGTGAGAATGCTGACGCGTGGTTTGCATCAGTGAGGGAGCGCGAGCACACGGCAACGCATCATTGCACGGCGTTCCGCGCCGGTCGAGAGGGCGATGTTTTTCACTACAACGACGACGGTGAGCCCAGCGGCACCGCGGGCCCCCCGATCCTTCGGCAGATTGATGGGCATGACCTGACGAACACGGCGGTCGTCGTGACGCGCTACTATGGTGGCACAAAGCTCGGCACGGGCGGACTCATTCGTGCCTATGGCGATGCGGCTAAGCGCGTCCTCGACGCGGCGGAAATCGTCGAGAAAGTGGTTCGGGTCCCCGTTCGGGTTCGGTTTGCGTACGAAGATACGTCGCCCGCGTCGCGCGTGCTGGATCAGTTCGATCTCGACATCGTGGATCGGGACTATTCCGATGTCACCGAGATCGTAGCGGGGGTTCGCGAGTCTGACGTCGACCGTTTCATTCAGGCGTTCGTCAACGGGCTCGGAGACCGCGGGACCGTCGTCTCGACAGGAATCGATGAGAAGCGAGACGAGGGTTGATTTGCTGGACGTGTGCGTTGAGCCCGGAATGCACCGGGGCCGTGGCGCCTCGAATGAGGCATAGACATAAAAAAGCCCGGTACTGCGTGTGCAGCACCGGGTGCAGAGACGACCCCGAGTCGGTGGGCGGGAGAGGGAGGAGGAACCGACCCGAGGCCTTAGAGTGGAGCTACGGGGATTCGAACCCCGGACCTCTTGCATGCCATGCAAGCGCTCTACCAACTGAGCTATAGCCCCATATGTCAACGCGACGGGCACGTCGGAGGCTGCAGCCTCGTCATCTCCCGTTGCGATTCCGATATACTTTAACGTTCGTACCACGTTCCGTCTCGCGATTAACCTTTGCAGACTCTCCACGTTGCTGTGGCTGGCCGTCCTGACATCGCTTTTTCGATCTGAGGTCACCGGTTCGAATGGCGAAAACAGACGTGGAAGATTTGTGTGATTGCAAAAACATCGCTTCCAACGCGCGGCTCCGCCTTTACACTGTCCACCGACGGAAGTAGACTACGTACGCTCATTCTTCTGCTCGTTATTCCGTTTCGCGTGACATGCAAATCGCCCTCGTAGGTACCGGGCAAATGGGACAGGCTGTCGATGCTCTCGCAGAGAGCCAGGGTCACCAGGTGGTGGACCGTTTTGACGGAGATCGCCCCCTCGTTTCCACCGATCCAGACCACATCACGGCGGATGTTGCCATCGATTTCTCGCTGCCGAAGGTCGCGCTGGACCATCTCCGGTGGTACTGCGAAAACGGTCTTCCGGCTGTCGTCGGTACGACAGGTTGGTACGACGATCTGCCCCGCGTGCGCAACTGGGTCGAGGAGAATGGCGCATCCGTTCTGTACGCGCCGAACTTCTCGATTGGAGTCGCCGTGCTACGTCGCGCGGTGCAATCGGTGGGTCCGCTTCTCAATCGGCTCCCGGACTATGATGCGTTCGTGCACGAAATGCATCACACCAAGAAGGTCGATAGTCCCAGCGGCACCGCGCAGATGCTGGGCGAGCTTTTGATTGAACAGCTCGATCGTAAGACCCACGTCGACGGTGAGGCACAGCACGATCAGATTGACGCATCGGCGTTGCACGTAAGCTCGACGCGAGCTGGATCTGTCTTTGGCGAGCACACGGTTGGGTTCGATAGTCCATACGACCGGATCTCCCTCGAACACCGGGCGAAGAGTCGTCACGGGTTTGCCTTCGGCGCGTTGCAGGCAGCGGATTGGCTTCAGGGACGATCCGGCTTATTCACGCTTGACGACGTTCTCGACGACTGGATCGGCGAGCTAAACTGATCTCCGATTTGCGAACATTCCATTTCACTTCTTCCCATCATCGACTGGTAGCGCTTTTATGTCTGAGATGCTTTTCCGCGGAGTTGCTCCTGCACTTGTCACGCCATTTACAGCGGCCGATGAGCTGGATCTCGACGCCTTCAAACGGCTGATCGACGCGCAAATCGAAGGCGGGGTGTCGGGCCTCGTCGTTTTGGGTACGACAGGAGAGAACCCGACCATTACGCACGAGGAACGCCGCACGCTGGTGGAGACGGCGGTCGAGCAGACGGCCGGACGTGTGCCCGTCATCATCGGAACGGGGACGAACAATACAAAAGAAAGCATCACGTTCTCGCAAGAGGCAATGGAGGCGGGCGCCGACGGACTCCTCGTCGTCGGACCGTACTACAACAAGCCGTCTCAGGCGGGTTTCTCGGCCCACGTCAAAGCGATCGCAGAGGCGACACACGCCCCGATCATTATCTACAACGTGCCGGGACGAACGAGCTTCAACATCAGTGCCGAGACCACGCTGGCTCTCGCGCAATCCATCGAGGAGGTCGTCGGCGTGAAAGAAGCGTCCGGCGATCTCGCGCAGATCAGCGACATCCTCGCGGGCCGTCCCGATGGATTTGCCGTCTATGCAGGAGACGACGAAATGTCGCTGCCGATCTGTGCTCTCGGAGGGGACGGTTGCGTTTCCGTGATCAGCAACGCAGAGCCCGAGGCGTTCTGTTCGTTGGTCGATGCGTCGCTGGAGGACGACATCGAGGCGGCTCGACGTCAGCACCTCAACTTGCTACCTGCGATGCGAGCCTGTTTCTACGAGACGAATCCCGTTCCGGTGAAGGCTGTATTGGCGGCCGACGGGATGATGACGCCGCATGTACGTCTTCCCCTGACAGCCGCCGGCGAAAGCAGCGAGGTGTATCGGCGCATTATGACTGCGTTCGGCCGGAACTGACGTCTGGATGCGCGCGCCGGATAGATAAAGAGCGATTATCCGAACAGGTTTAGGAGACCTGCGATGCAGGCGGTGTACAGGGCTGAGCCGAACCACAGGCTGAGCACCAGAAAGTCGTTCGCGGTATCCGTCTGCAGAGCGAGAAACGCGATTAGAAGGCCGTTGTGAACCAGTGCGATCACCAGCCCGCCCATGAATGCTTGGGTGGGCTGAATAGTTATGGTGTCTCGCTCATCGACAGCGAAGAAGCCGAGCAGGAACCCGATGACCGTTTTTACGAACGCGTGGATGCCCCATGTGCCGTAGATTGCATCGAGCACTAATCCGAGACTGAACCCAGCGATGGCGCCTTGCCGCCGGCTCGTTCGAAGTGAGAACCAGGCGATGAAGAGGAGGACGACATCAGGATAGGCGCCCCAGACCGTGAGGCGTCCAAGAACGAGCCATTGTGTGAGGACAGTTGCTGCACCGAAGAGGAGGTGACGAACGCGGGTGGGCACAGAGGGTCGTCGGGGAAAAGAAGGAGGCGAAGAGCGAAAAGGGGCGGAGGCTGGAGGTCTACTTCAGCGTCACCGCGCGGACCACGTCATCAATGGTTCGGGTGATCTGATAGGATGGTCCCGTGTAGTTGTTTGCAAAAATCGAAAATGCGATCGGCGTCCCGTCTGGTCGCAGCGCATAGCCGCTCAAGGCTCGGACGTATCTCAGCGAGCCGGTTTTGGCAAACACTGGAGCTCGACGCAGGCGATGCTCGAGGGTCGTGTTGTTCTCGCCAGCGCCGGCTAGAGATGACCGGAAGACATCGCGTGCACTGTGATCGTTCATGTGACGAAGCAACTGAACCATCGCGCCCGGGGTCGCAAGGTCCTTCCGCGACAGTCCGGATCCGTCATAGACGCGCACCAGGTCGGTATCGATGTCGGCCCGCCGGAGGAACGCGTCCGTTCGACGCGAGGCGCCCCGCGTGGAGCCGCCCCACCCATACGTACGGAAGACCTGCTCGGCGTAAAAGTTATTGCTCTGCTTGTTGATCACCGCGACAATCTCAGACAGCGGTGGCGACAGATGGACGAAGAGCGCTTCGGCGTTGGGGGCGCGATCATCGAGATCGTCGATGTCGTGAACGGTCAGAGCGGTTTCGATCCCCGCGTCGCGAAGGTACGTGACGAAGCTGTTCAGTGCAAACGTCGTCGGGTTGCTCACTGGAACGCTGACCGTGCCGCGATACGACCGCGCGACGGAGCCGGTCATGACGAGTTTGTTGCTGTCGAAGAGCCGGTCCACCTGGAGCGTGCTCCCGCGCCACCGCCGGCTGGTCAGCGACTCGTTCTGTAGGCTGACCGCGCCGTCCGGGCGGATTCGGACGTTTGGTCGAGCGCCAGGGCGTGATGCCGCAATGCGTACGGACACGACATTATCTTTGTAGGACAGCCCGCCAGCGCTCGTCCCCATGTAGCGGCCCGCCTGCTTCGTGATATAGTCGACGTCCCATCCTTCGGGGTACGGACGGTCATCGAACCGATTGTCGTCTCCGATCAGGCGGCCCTCGATGCGTTTCACGCCCATGTTGGCGAGTCGCTCGGCCCACGCCCGCAGTGGATCCTCACCGCGTACCTCGGACGAACCGAACGTTGGATCTCCCGAGCCATCCAGAATCAGGTCGCCGCGCATCACATTTCCCTCCGTTTCCCCCGAGAACCGGAGCGCAGTTTCGTAACGATACGTTGGCCCGAGCACATCGAGAGCCGTTGCCGTGGTAATAATTTTCTGGTTCGAGGCAGGCAGAAACGCATGGCCTGCGTTTCGCTGATAGATAGGGTCGCCCGTCTTGAGGTTGATCACAGAAATTCCCCAGAACGCGCGGTCGGCCTGCCACCGCTCGAGAAGTTGATCGATTTCTGCGGCGAGTGGGCCGGGAGGCGAGGCAGGCACGGGAGATGGTGTCGGCGCGGGGGATGCGTCTGCTGCCGCTAGCGCTGATGGTGCTGGTGCAGATTGAGCATCCGGCGCGATCGTTGGGAAAAGAGTGCTAAAGCGTGCGTCGATTGATCCGGAGGACCAGACGACGGCTGTGCCGAGAAGAAGCATGAGCACGAGACCGATCACTGTCGTGCGAACGGTTCGGGAGAGACGAGGCATATGGGACATAAGGTCGAGCAGTGCAGCGTAGAAACAGCGCGAGCGGGCGTCGGGAGGTGGACGCTGGGGACGGGAGAATCGGAACCTTGCGTTAGGGCTCCGGTTTCGGGCACCGTCTTTTCAGCCGGCCAGTCCAGGTCGGTGTAAGACGATAGCGGCTCCTTCTCCGGGAGGAGCAAGAACCGTACTTTCTCGCCAGGCGAAACGATCCGCCGCATCCTCTTGATGAGGCCGTGCCGGCTGCTGCGATCGCCTTAGCTCTGGAGGGGCCGGTAGATATCGACCGGCTGCGTCTTATCCCGTGTACATTCAGTGATGCCATCCTCATGCCGCAATCCCGTACCCGTCGTCCGACGTCACTCGTTTTTGAAAAACGGAATTATGCGCTGCTGGCGATCGGGGTCGCACTCATCGCTATCGGCTTTGCCCTGATGCGGTTGGAGAATGAGTTTCTCGGGACGATCTCGCTCTACGTCGCTCCGCTGATGATTATTGCGGGGTATGCGGAAGTGATCTACGCCATTCTGTGGCGCAGTGACGAGTCCAAAGAGCAGATCCGAAAAGCCCGTGAGGCGCAAGTCCGAGCGGAGCGCGAAGCCGAGGAGAAGAAAACGAAGACCGACGCGAAGGTCTCCGTTTAGAGCAGCACGCAGAACGATGCCCCGGTGCCGTTCCCGTGTTTGGCGAATGTCCGAGGTGTCAGGCGAGAGTGGAGACAAAAATAGAAAAAGCGTCCTGACGGATCCGCTTCGTGCGGGCGACGTCAAGGACGCTTTTCTCGTACAACCGGGTGGCGTGGTACCACACCGGCGGCAGGTTATACGTTGTCGGAATGACAATGTCGGAGTGACCTAGCCATGCCGACTCAGCTGCCTTGATCTGGGCACAAAAACGTTTCCACGTTATACGTTCACAACCTGTTTGGCGGATGGATCGCGAAAACGTGAGCGCCGTCTTTTATGGTGATTCGCAGGCCTGAAATCGGGAGCCTTTCACAATGACGTCGTCGACCCGGCTCGCGAGATCAACCAAGCCTTGTATTGCGAACGGAGCGAGGACCGACCGGCCGGAGGTCCGTACCATTGGATCGCCGAAGGCTGTCCGCCAAACAGGTTCTCAAACGTTCTCGTGCTGAGGCTTGTCCCGACGACTGTCGGGGTCTGGCGCATCCGCTAAACGGAGACCGTCTCAGACACCGATATTTTGACGTTGAAACGGTATTACGCTTTGTTTGCCACGATCTCGTGCTCGGGGAAGAAGTAGCCGGCTTCTTTGAGGCCATTCTCCACGGAGTCGGAGCCGTGCACAATGTTTTCGCCGATCGAGTCTGCAAAGTCGCTCCGGATCGTGCCGTCGTCGGCTTCCTCCGGATTCGTTGCCCCGATGAGCTCCCGGAAGTCAGCAATCGCGTTGTCCTTTTCCAGAACGACCGGCACGCACGGTCCACTTGACATGAAGTCGGTCAGTTCGTCGAAGAAGGGTTTGCCTTCGTGGACGGCGTAGAATCCTTCCGCCTCTGCCTTGGTCATGTTGACCATTTTCAGAGCGCACACGGAAAATCCAGCTTCCTGGATGCGACGAAGCACTTCACCGATGAGATCCTTGCGGACACAGTCGGGCTTGAGGATGGCGAGCGTACGTTCGTGAGCCATTGTGGTACAGTTCGTATCGGGAAAAAACGAGATTCAGGACGAGGTCACGAGAGGGACCTCAACATCCATCACCTGTGTACGGCTCGAGGCGAATGTGTATGCATTCGGCCTGTGGGGCATTCGTGAATTCCGTCGGGCTTGAGCTCGTTCAATAAAAAAGCGGCCCCGAGTGTCGTGCTCGAGACCGCTTGCCGCGTTTGTCGCGATGGTGGTGCTACTGGTTTCTGATCGTCACCGACCCGTCGTGGGACGACACGTAAATCTCGGGTCCACCACCGTTCACCGTGGCTCGAAGGTCGCCTTCATCGCGTGATTCGACGTTCATTTCCGGCTCCACATCGATCCGAGCGTCATCACCCATATCCGTCCGGAGGGTGAACGCCGCTTCTGCAGGGAGGCGGAGTATGACGCGAGCGTCATGGCTATCGATCTCGACTCCGTCATTCAGTGACGTGAACGCGGCGTCGATTTTTCCGTCATGCGTATCCACCTCGAACGGGCCCTGCAGTCCCGTCGCCTCCACGGATCCATCGTGTGTATCGATCTCGACCGCCCCGGCGATGTTCGACAGACGAATCGGGCTATCGTGCGTATCAATCTCGACGTCGCCATCGATATCCGACAGGACAATCTCCCCATCGTGCTTGTCTACGTCTACGTCGCCCTGTAGGCCCTCGATCGTGAGGTCGGACCCGTGGTCATCGATTTCAACCGAGGCTGTGCGTGGGACGCGAAGCGTGTAGTACACGTCGGGCACAGAGCGACCTCCCCAGAACCCATCGTTTTCGACGTCATCGAAGTCGCTCTCAATCGATACGCGACCATTCGACGACTGAACTCGGATTTTTGTCTGATCAATATTGTCCTGTTCATCGTGAACGATGCGGGCCTCATAACTCACCTCTGAGCGATCCCACGTCGTGATGCGAATCTCGCCATCGTGGTTATCGACAGAAACGGTGCCGTTCGCATCAAGCGGAACGGTGTCGGAGACCATCCGCTCGGCATCTTGCGCGTGGACGGTGGACGCGACAGCGGCGAAGAAGAGGAGGGCGAGAACGAAGCGTGACAGCGTGCGCATTGTGCAGTAGGATTTGGAATGAGGGAGACCAAGCTCAGCAAACGATTCCGGACCCGTATGACACAGGTAATCGACGGAGGGTTTACATCTCTGCGCATTCGAGTCCACTTCCCCGTTCGTTGCGCAGTACGGATGGGATGTCGCGGACGTTACAGGGAGCGTACCCGTCGCGAGTTGGCATAAAACAGCGGCACCTCCGGAAAACCGAAGGTGCCGCTGTTTCTGTTGTGTCCTGAGATGTGGCTGCTACACGTGCTTCTCGGCGTGATACGAGGATCGGGTCAGCGGGCTCGACTCGACGTGTTCGATGCCAAGGTCCTCACCGACCTCCTTGTACCATTTAAAGGTATCAGGGTGGACCCACTCTTCGACGGGAAGGTGCATCTGCGTCGGCTGCATGTACTGCCCGATGGTCATCACGTCGAGGCCGATCTCGACGAAGTCCTTCATCAAGTCGACGACTTCCTCCTCGGTTTCCCCGAGCCCGACCATGATGCCGCTCTTCGTCCGAAGGTCTTCATTCTTAGCCCAGTGCAGAACGTCGAGGGAGCGCTGGTAGTCTGCCTGCGGTCGCACGCGGCGGTAGAGGCGTGGGACCGTCTCCATGTTGTGGTTGAAGATGTCTGGCCGTGCGTCGAACACCGTCTGACAGGCGTCGCGGATACCGCGGAAGTCCGGCGTTAGGACCTCCACTGTGGCGCCAAGGTCGTGGATGCGACGGATCGTTTCAGCGAAGATCGGTGCGCCACCATCCTGGCGTTCGTCACGGTTCACGCTGGTGATGACGGCGTGCTGAACGCCCATCTTTTCTGCCGCCTCGGCGACGCGACGGGGCTCGTCCCAGTCGAGACCCTCATCCGGTCGGCCGGTTTTGATCGCACAGAAACCGCACGAGCGCGTGCAGACGTTACCGAGAATCATGAACGTCGCCGTACCGGCACTCCAGCACTCGCCCATGTTCGGGCAGTTGGCGCTTTCGCATACGGTATGGAGATCATATTCGTCGACGAGGCTGCGAACCTTTTTGAACTCCTGGCCCTGCGGAAGTTTGACGCGGAGCCAGTCGGGACGGCGGCCTCGTTTGTTGCGATTTGTATTCTCAACAACCGGCAGCTCCAAGAAACCGGGGTCTCCGTCGCCCGTTGATGCCAACGGTTCTTTTTCAGCAGTCTTGAGCTGAACGTCACCCGGCTTTTTGGGCGCCTGCGTCGGCGCGGTCTGGCGTGTCTCGGACATGCGGAAGGTCAATTTGGCGGAACAGACGGTCGGTAGGAATCCAGTACCCGGAATGCCGACGTGATCATCGGTCTATGACCGTATGAGCCGGCCCCGATCCGAGTACGTTCCCTACGTCGACGTCCACGATTGCGCAGTTAGCGTACGTGGCGGACGAAACGATCCGAAAGGCGAGCGATTCGCGAAGTCGTGGTCTTCGGCCGAAGGACATCCGGCAAAACCGTGACTCCTGCAAAACTCGCTAATCGTGTCGTGGCATACCGACCGGATAGAAGGGGATCGGGAGTGGGCGTGTGTACGACCGACCCGATGGGGCGTTCCTCTATCTTCGGACTGTTGCCGGCCACTGTTAGGCCTGCTCGACCTGTCGAAAATGAATCGTTTGTGCGGTATCTGTTGTAGCCGAGAGCGACGGTTATCAATCCGTCTCTCGGCTTCTCATCTGGCAATTCTCCGGGCTGATGGTGTTACTGATCTGTCCGGTTGCTTTCATTCCGATATCGCTCTGGCCGAGTCTGTGTGGTGAGGCACAAGCATGATGTCGGCCCAGCGAGATGCGCTGTGTCCCGCCCATCTCGCCCTTCTCCCATTGTTTGTTTCATCTTCTGGAAGCCCTTACATGCAGGTAAATCACGATACCACGTCCGACGCTCCGGCATCCCATACCCGTAGCACCGAACACGAATCAGGTTCGATGCCGGATGTCCGGAAGTCGCTGTCTCGCCACATGCTGACCAAGGGCATGATGGAGATGGTGCTGGACATGGATGAAAGTCACGGCGTCATTTTACGTGACAAGCATTCCGGTCGCGAGTACGTCGATCTGTTCGGGTTCTACGCATCGAGCCCGCTCGGAATGAACCATCCGGAGTTGACGGACGACGAGGGGTTTCGCAAGCGCCTGCTTGATGCGGCCGTGAATAAGGTGACGAACTCTGACGTCATCACCAAGCACATGGGGCGCTTCGTCGATACGTTCAGCCGCGTGGGGATTCCGGAATATCTCCCCTACACGTTCTTTATCTCCGGTGGTGCGCTTGCGGTGGAGAACGCTCTGAAGACGGCGTTCGACTGGAAGGTTCGGAAAAACCACGAGAAAGGGTATCGCCGTGAAGTGGGTCACAAGGTCCTTCACTTCGACCAGGCCTTCCACGGGCGCAGCGGCTACACGATGTCGCTGACAAATACCGCTGATCCGCGGAAGACGATGTACTTCCCGAAGTTCGACTGGCCGCGGATCACGAATCCGAAGGTTCACTTTCCGATCGACGCCGACGAGACCGCCCGGGTCGCCAAGCACGAAGACATGGCCATCCGTCAGGCTGAACAGGCGTTCCGGGAGCATCGGGACGAGATCGCCTGCGTGATTTTGGAGCCCATCCAGGGAGAAGGGGGCGATAACCATTTCCGTCCAGAGTTTCTCCACCGCCTCCGTGACCTCGCGCACGAGAATGATGCTCTATTGATCTTCGACGAGGTCCAGAGTGGCGTGGGCATCACGGGTGAGTTCTGGGCCCACCAGTCGCTGGGAGTACAACCGGACATTATCGCTTTTGGGAAGAAGACGCAGGTCTGTGGGATTCTGGCCGGGCGGAAGCTCGACGAGGTCGACGATCACGTGTTCAAGACGCCAAGTCGAATCAATTCGACGTGGGGGGGGAATCTCGTTGACATGGTTCGCTTCGATCGTATTTTGGAAATTATCGAGGACCACGACCTCGTTGGTCACGCAGGACAGGTTGGCGCCCATCTGCAGAAGCGCTTGCACGAGCTCGAGGACGATTTCTCTGTCGTGGATAACGTGCGAGGTCGCGGTCTTATGTGCGCCTTCGACCTTAGCACAGTCGAAATCCGCGACGCCGTCCGCGAGCACACCTTCAAGGAAGGAGCGATCGTGCTCGGATGCGGTCACCGCTCAATCCGCTTCCGGTCACCGCTTACGATTACGGAAGACGAGATCGACCGAGGTGTCGCCTGCCTGCGTCGGGCATTGGAAACCGTAACCACGAAGCCGACGGCCCAGGCGCATTCCTGACGATGCATCGTAGGTAGCACCGAGGACGTAGCAACGTTCGATTGCGCCGGCCGGCAGAAAGACCCCTGCCCGGTCGGCGTCGTCGTATTCAATCACAGCGGTGGGCAATAACGAGCGGACCCAAACCGTTCGAAATTGGTGTAAATGTTGCGTAGAAAGAGGTGCAGGCTGGTCTCCCCGCATGACTATTGGTTTTCTCGTTGTCACCGACATACGATGCAGCGCACTGGTTACGTTTATCGCGCGGTTGTGACAGGCCTTGGAGGTGTCGGCTCATTCGCAACGAGCGTTGTGCTCGCACTCTTGGTGCTATCAATGATTGGGGCGGGCTGCACGAGCTCGGACGAACTCACTGAATCCCAGATGCAAAAGCTGAGTCCGTTTCTTCAACAGCAAATAAATGCGGAGGGCCAGGGCTCAGACCGCATTTGGCCGGTGACGGTAAAGACAGCCTCAGTTCAGGATCTTCGCGACGCGAACCTTCCTCTTGCTACGGTGACGGAGGGGATTGTAACAGCGAGATGGACGATGAAACAGATTCGCGACGCTGCGCAGATCTCTTCCGTTTCCGCAATCTCCTCGACGGAGAACCGGCCGATGTCACCGTCGAATTCGCCTGATTCTTCTGCCTGACTGTCTCTAACCTGTGCGTATGAAGCGATTCGCTACAGTTTTTCTACTTGTCGTTCTTGGGGTGTTCGTTGGCCTTCGCCCGGCCGCCGGTCAGGATTTGACGGCGGAGCAGGTGGCGAAGCTGGACGGTCGTCTTCGGTCCGTTGTGGCCCATGCGGTGCCCTCGGCTGGGCTGCCGCAAGACCAGGCGCCGGCGGTCGCGCCCATCACGGATGCTCGAAAGAATGCACCTGCGCGGTACCGCGTCGTGCTTCGCACGTCCGCGGGTGAGGCTCTGCGAGCAGCTGGAATGCCGATTCAGACGGCATTGTCTCGTGTCAGTACGGCACGACTAACCCCCCGACAGATGGTCGATCTCGTGCGGCGGGACGACGTGTCAGCCATCCATGCTGCAATTCAAAATGAGCCGCATAACGACGAGGCTGCGGGTCTGTCCGGGATCCGCGCGTTGAACAACGGCCGACTGAACAACACGAACTACACGGGGGCAGGCGTTGCATCCTGCGTCATTGACAGCGGGGTCGATTTCACGCATCGCGACTTTCGCGAGATTGCAGACCCATCGAAGAGCCGCATCTTGTCGATCTGGGACCAGACGCTCTCGGCCCAGTCGGGCGAGTCTACGCCGACCTCCTACAGTTATGGCGTGGAGTACACGAAGGCCGATATTGAAGACGAGATCGACGGGTCGCCGGCCGGATATATCCGCCAGAAGGACACATCCGGTCACGGAACGCACGTCGCCGGCACGATGGCGGGCAACGGCGGAGCCGACCCTGAAGGACGGTACGTTGGAATGGCGCCCGAGTCGTCGATGATTGTCGTTAAAACAGACTTCTCTTCGACAGGCATTATCGACGCTGCCAATTACTGCAGCACCGTTGCGACGTCGAACGGAATGCCAGTGGTTGCAAATCTAAGCCTCGGAACGGACTACGGCCCGCACGACGGGACGCTCGATCAGGACATCGGTCTGTCCGATTGGGCGACGGCTGCTCCCGGGAGAGCGGCGATTGCGAGTGCCGGAAACAGTGCGGATAACGGGCAGCACCTGACGGGTACGATCGCTGGAGGGGCGTCGAAAACGATCGAAGTCGATATTCCGGGTACGTATGAGCCCGAACCCGGGACGAACAACGACGTGTTGGGAATCGACTTCTGGTTTGATGGAGTGCCCAACGTCGACTTTACCGTGACGACGCCGAATGGCCATACCGGCTCCATGTCGTTCGGAAGCAACAATTCGGTCGATACGCCGGAGGGTGAGATCCAGTTTTTCCAGGGGATATCCCAGGAAAATGGAGACTACGAAGTTGTTTTCCAGCTTGCGGACGCGGAGCAAGGTACGCAAGAGTCGGACACGTTAACGGCCGGTACCCTCACGATCGAGATTACCAATAACGAGACATCCTCGGCCTCGTATCACGGCTGGCGGTACCGTGATGGTGTGGGCACCACGCTCCCTGCCGGGGACGGTGCCTTTACGATTGGTTCGCCCGGCTCCGCCCTTGAGGTGATTGCGGCCGGGTCGTACGTGCACCAGTGGGTCTGGTGCTCCGAGAGCGATGGTTGCCTTCATACAGTCGATCGGGGATCCCCGAATCGTGGTGACGATGTTTCTTCCTTCAGCAGTGTCGGTCCGCTGCGCAACGTTTCGCAGACAAAGCCAGACGTTGCTGCCCCGGGCGAAATGACGCCGTCGTCGTACTCCTCGGACTACTCGACGAGCGGTTTTTACGTTGCCGATGGTGGAAAGCACCGGTTCAGCAGGGGGACGAGCATGTCTGCGCCCGTCGTAGCGGGGGCGGCCGTTTTGCTGCTACAGGAAAATCCAGGGCTTACGTCCGGGCAGATTCGGGAGGCACTTCAATCTGGTGCGTCCACGGACGCGTTTACCGGATCTGTACCGAACGATACGTGGGGCTTCGGAAAGCTCGATGCGATCGGAGCAATGAACTACGTAATCGATGCCTCGGCATCGTATTCGAGAGAGGTCATTGCGTACGACGACTGGAGCAGTAGCGAAACACCGATCTCAGCTGGGAGTGCGCCGGTGGCCGTTCGATTTGAGGCCTCTTCCTCCGGTGTGCTGAGTGGTGTACTCTTCCATACCGCCAAGAGCAACGCTGTAACCGGCCCCATCTCGGTCGAGGTTTGGTCCGACGACGGAAGTGGTTTCCCCGATCAGAAGGTGTCGCAGACGGTGACGACGCCAGCCGGTAGCGTGCAGAATTACTCGTGGAACTACGTCGATTTTGCCGGGGCCGGATTCGAACCGGAGGCCGGCACACCCTATCACATCGTTGTGTCGGCTGCATCCGGTGATGATCTCCAGTTGGTCAGTTCAACGCAATCTGTGGATGGCCGCTCGTCGATTCGTTCCGGAGGCACGTGGGACGGTGTCTCGTCTGATCTTCGGATTCGTCCCATCGTGACATCCACCGAGGTCTCGGGCCAACTTCCCGTCGAACTTTCAGGCTTCAGCGGACACGTCGATGAAGACCGGGTCATCCTTACGTGGAATACATTGTCTGAGGCGACGAACGACGGATTTGTCGTCGAACACGCACGAGAAGGCGGATCGTTTTCTCGCATCGGTTTCGTCGACGGGGCAGGGACGACGCGCGAGCGTCAGTCATACAGCTACACGACGCGAGCTTGCGACGCGGGGACGCATCGGTTCCGCCTCCGACAGGTCGATGTAGATGGCACCAGCACGCTTGGCCCGGAGACGACCGTCGTGATTGGGCTGCAGCAGCCATACGTTCTGTCACAGGTGGCACCGAATCCGGTTCGCGACCGCGCCACTCTCACGCTTGAGGTGAAGAAGCAGCAGGAGGTCCGAGCGGAGTTATTTAACGTTCTTGGCCAGCGGGTGCGCGTCCTGCATGATGGGGCGATCAACCCAGGATCCGAGCAAACGATCTCCGTGAACAGCGCCGATCTGGCCAGCGGGATTTACTTCGTGCGCGTGAAAGGCGAGACCTTCAGCGAAACTCGAAAATTCGTACGCGTACGGTAGAGAGCCGTGACATGGATGCTAGCTGTCAGCATTCCCATGATGTGTTCGGATTCGCTCTTCCACGGAAAAGCCGGAGAACCGCTCGTGTGAAGAAATGCGTTATCAACGAATCGAGGTGCATTCGTGACGGAAACGTAGCGGGGTCGGTCGCATTGCTGCTTACATTCCGTTATCTTTTCTTGGTCTGGAAAGACCGTCGTCGTACCAAGGCGTCTGGGCATATCTGTCTACAAGATGTGCCAGTTCTGTTTTCCCCGTGGGAATGAGCCTCCGTCTATTGTGGCAGGGTTCGTTCTTGATCCCACTTCGTTGTCTTTTGAGCTCCCCACACCCATGAGCAAGATTAACGTGGTATCCCGATCGCCTTTCTGTACAGTGGTCGGTGTGATTTGCCTTCTGCTGTTGATGAGTTCTCAGGATGTTTTCGCGCAGCAACATCGACTCGCGGACTTGAAAAATGCTCGGAAGGTCTCGAACAATATTTTACCGGATATCGAGTGGACCTGCGGGTTGACAGCAGGCGATGTGGTTGAGTCAACCTTCGTCCCACGGGCAAAGAACCAGTCGAAAGCGACGGCGACGATTAACGTCAACTACGGGCCAGGTTTTAACGCGAACCCGGACGCAAGGGATGCTTTCCAGCGCGCCGTGGATACGTGGGCTCGGCATCTTGACTCCCCGGTCGAGATTCTGATCGATGCGACGTTCGAGACCTTTGAAAATCCGGCTGTTCTCGGTGGCGCGCGTCCAGCCTACGTTCTGGGAGATGTTAATGGTGAGCAACTCGTCGTTGCCGTCAATATCCTGGAGGCGATCCGCGGGGACAACGTTGAAAACTTCGCGCCGGCTGCTGGCCATACGTCGAACGATCCGGAGATTTTTGCATCGTTCAACGAGGGCCGTTCGGATTGGCACTTTGGTGAGGGGCCACCGCCGGCTGGTGCGATCGACTTCGAGAGTGTCATTCTGCACGAGATTGGGCACGGTCTTCAGTTCGCCTCGACGTTCTCGTACAACACAGGTTCTGGAAGTTACTCCTGCAATGGTGGCACCGGGTCTGCATGCTGGGGCTTCGGTACGGGACGGCCAAGCACGTACGACCAGCAGGTTGTCCAGTATAATCCGCAGACCGATACGGCCGTCGACATGCTTAGCTTCCAAAACGACTCACCGTCACTTGGAGATGCTCTTACCGTCGACGCAACGGAGGCAACAACGGAGCAGGTTCGATTTAGTGGTGAGCTAGCAACAGGGAATGCGAGCCTGACGAACGGGCCGCAGCCACCCGTGCTGTATGCGCCCTCTCCGTGGCAGGGAGGATCAAGTTTGAGTCATCTCGACGAGAGCACGTACGCGGCAGGTACGGAAAATGCGCTCATGACGCCTCAGATTGGGAGTGGAGAACTTGCGCGCGAGCCGGGCCCGGTCGTGTGTGGCAGTCTACGGGACATGGGCTGGCCGCTCGGACCGGGATGTTTGGAGTACATCGCAGCTCCGCTGAATCTTACCATTTCGGCTCAGGACCTTGCGCAAGGAACGGTAGAGCTAAGCTGGTTCGTGAGTTCAACCGCGGACGTTGCTTCCTATACGGTCGAGCGTCGCGCCTTTGACGGGCCTTTTCAGAGTATAGCGACGCTTCCCGGTAACGCAGAACCCACGTTCGAAGACTCCGGGGTTGGTCTTGGCGTCTACACATATCGACTGAAGTATGAGAAAGGCAATGGTGAAACTGGAGCCGTCGAAGAGACGCCGACCGCTCGAATTGGATTCACCGATATCGAGGGCGCTCTGGAGCGCGGAGACCTCGTGTCGACCATTACGCTCAACTGGGCCGTTCCCACATCTACGACTGGATACGAGTATGTCGTCGAACGAACCACGGGCGCAGCAACGGTTGACTCGACATTCAAGCCGGTCGGTCGAGTAGCAAGCGCCACGGAGTTTACGGATACCGGTATCTATCCAGCCACCTATAAGTATCGGGTCCGGGCAGTTGACGGCAGCGGAAATTCGATCACGAGCCCGAGCACGACGGTTGATATCGAGTTTAAAGGAGATGCTTTTGTGACTGGGCCGAATCCCAATCCGATCTCGTCGGGAATGGCAGAGGCGCAACTCGTTGTCTCGACAGATGAAGCGCAAGATGTGACCGTTGGGGTGTACAATACACTCGGGCAGAAAGTCTATGACGAGCGTGTCTCGATGCGCGCGTCCTCGTCGAAAACGCTACAGATTCCCGTTGGAAATCTTGGCAGCGGCGTTTATTTCGTCCGCGTTCAGGGGGAGACATTCGCCCGGACGCAACGCATGGCGGTTACGCGCTAGGCGCATTCGATTTGTCCCGATTGGTCACCGTGCGATCGTGCCGTTGGCCTGATCCTGCTGACTAGGGCTGCCCGGTTGAGATATCTCTCGACCGGGTATGTCTGCGGATGGCTACAACGTGGACATTCATCCCGTGAGTCGCACCTTCTGTGTTCTTCTCACTTCTCGGTCGATTCATGCCGATCCCCTCGTCGTATCGACAGCTCGCGTCCACGCTGGTCGTTCTGTTGGTTTTCTTCGTGCCCGAATTATCTCACGCACAGCACGATCTTGGTCCGGCAGGTTCCAGTCTTCGGTCGCTCTATAACGCATATCAGAAATATACGTCTGCTGGAAAGTCTGCGGCATCATTTGGGGAGGGACCCGCGCTGGTTTCCGTTCACGCTGGTAGGGTCAGCGTGGAGATTGTGACCGAGGTTGGCAAGCGCTCGCGGGTCGCGGCACGCCTTCATTCGCTCGGGATGAGGGGCGTCCAGTCGAACGCCCGCCTGATTACCGGCTGGTTGCCTGTCGGGAAGCTGCCCAACGCGGTTGCAATCGATGGCGTGCATTCCATTTATCCCGCGCTGATGGTGGCGCAGTCGGGGTCGGTGACGTCGCGTGGGGTTGAGGTGATGGAGACAGAGGCGTTGAGCACCGCACTCGGAACGAGCGGCCAGGGTCTTGTCGTGGGCGTCCTCTCCGACTCGTATGACAACTACGACGGCTCCCAGCCGGGTCAGGCGACGGCGAGCGATGACGTGTCGACCGGCGATCTGCCCGGAGGCGGGCGTGTCCAGATTCTTCAGGATTCGAGCACGCCGGCGAGCGACGAGGGCCGAGCGATGATGCAGATTGTTCATGATGTCGCGCCGGGTGCGGACCTTGCCTTCCATACGGCGACGGGCGGCCGCGCAGCTTTCGCAGATGCGATCCGTAGTCTCGCTGCTTCTGGATCACGGGTCGTTGTCGATGATATTCTGTACTTAAACGAACCGGCGTATCAGGATGGGATAGTGACAAGGGCGATCGATGAGGTCGTCCGGCAGGATGATGTCGTCTACGTAAGTGCAGCAGGCAACACGGGGCGGGACGCGTTCGAGAGCCCGTTTCGCGGGTCGGGGACCGAGGGGCCGCTCGGCGGAGAAATGCACGATTTTGACCCGGGCCCCGATGTCGATCCTATTCAGCAGATTTCAATTTCGGACGACAGCCAGTTTCAGATCGCTTTTCAATGGTCGCAGCCTTATGCCTCTACGGGAGGTCCAGCTGCGATATCGGATCTCGAAATTTACCTCGTAGACAAGCGGGGTCGACTCCTTCCGTCTGTCCAACCGGAGCGCAGGGATAATGTCGGTGGCGACCCGTTCGAGTTTATCAACGTTCAGGATCTCAGTGTGGACGCAGATGGGGATGGCACGGACGATACGGAGTTTGGCCTCGTCATCGAGCGCATATCAGGGCCCGCACCGGAGCGAATTCGCTACGTTCCGTTCCAGCAACGGGGAGAGATATCCGTCGAGGAATACGCGACCCGTTCGCCGAGTCTGTATGGCCACCCGAATGCTGAAAGTGCTATCACCGTGGGGGCGACGGCATGGTTCGATACGCCGGAGGCAAATGGAGATCTCACCGCCCCGCTCGTTCACACGTTCTCTGCGGTAGGGGGAACACCGGTTCTGTTCGATGCTCTCGGACAGGAGATTCCTCCGGTGGTACGGCAGAAACCGGACGTGACGGGGCCCGATGGCACGAACACGACCTTTTTCGGTCAACCGCTCAATGATGGAGACGACTTTCCGAACTTTTTTGGCACCTCGGCCGCCGCTCCGCATGTGGCCGCCCTGGCAGCGATTATCCGCTCTGGACGTCCAGACGCGACTGCTGAAGTTGTGAAGCGCGCCATCATTGCTTCCGCCGAAGATATCTCTAGCACCCGCGATGACGTGGAAACGACGATTGCGGGAGAAGATGCGCAGGGATTCGACTTCTTCAGCGGCACCGGTCTGGTCAGGGGCGATCAGGTGACCGTTTCGGCCTTCCCCGTGCGCGCGTTTCAAGCACGGGCGACCGAACGTGCGCCCGGCGGACGTGTGATCGTGTCGTGGGAGGAGAAAGAGGCAGCTGGAATTGATACGTACCGTGTCGAACAGAGCTACGTCGGTCAACCGTTCAACGAGATTGCGTCGGTGCCCAGTTCGGGAGGCGGGGCGTATGAGCAGGCGATTTCGGATGTACGCCCGGGGACGCACACCTTCCGGCTCACGTGGACCACCTCAAGCGGAGACCAGATTCGCGGACCAGAAACACAGGTCATGGTTTCCGTTAAGGGTGAGGCTGTCGTCACGAAGCAGCCGTTTCCGAATCCGACCCGCTCCTCCTTTCGACTAGAGCTGACGGCGAGTCAGTCGCAGAACGTCGTCTTGGCGATGTATGATGTGCTCGGGCGATACATTCGGACGGTCTATACGGGACGGTTGCGAGCAGGCCAGCCCTCACTCATTCAGGTCAATCGCGTTAGTCAGACAGCGAGCGGGCAGCACTTCATTCGCATCATTGGGGAGACGTTCGAAACAGTGGTCCCTGTGACGGTCCTGCGGTGAACCGAGCGAGTGTGAAGGCCACTCATAGCACCTGTACATGACGTCGTAGCAAAAAAAAGAGGTGGAAGCGACCCGGTCGCTTCCACCTCTTCATGTAGATACCTCATAGACGCGACAGATCAGGCGTCATCTGCCTGGCCATTGGCGCCTGGCTCCTCCGATGCAGCTTCGCTTGTTGCGTCGTCGCCCTCGGCGGTCACGTCCGCTTCTTCAGCAGCGCCGTCGCCTGACGTTGCCTCGTCGTCGATCACGACGCGGGTGACATCAGCGATGGAGTCGCCATCCTTGAGGTTGATCACGCGGACACCCTGAGTGTTGCGTCCCATCGTCGAGATCTCGTCGACCGACGTACGGATCATGATCCCATTTTCGGTGATGATCATGAGATCCTCGCCGTTGTATACGCCTTTGATCGCAACGAGCTGTCCGGTGCGGTCCGTGCAGTTCATTGTAATCAGGCCTTTCCCGCCACGGCCCTGGACGCGGTAATTTTCCAGGTGCGTGCGCTTGCCATATCCTTTCTCGGCAATAGCGAGGACATCGACATCGTCGCGGGCTTCCGGCGGAACGCTGATCATGCCGACCAGCTCCTCGCCGTCCTCCAGACGCATGCCGCGGACGCCACGCGTATTTCGACCCATCGGGCGGGCGTCTTCCTCGTCGAAGTGAACGGCGCGGCCCCCAGATGATGCAACGACGACCGTGTTCTCTCCACCGGTGAGTGCGGCTTCCAGCAATTCGTCGCCGTCCTCGATGGAGATTCCAATGATGCCGTCGGTACGCGGACGACTGAATGCTTCGAGCTCCGTTTTCTTCACTTGTCCCTGTCGCGTGGCCATCAGGACATAGTGGGACGTGAGGAAATCCTCATCCTCAAAGTCATCTTTGGTGACGTTGAGCACCGTACGGATGCTGTCCTCCTTGTCGATCTGGATGTAGTTCCGGATCGAGCGACCCCGCGCTGTACGGCTTCCTTCCGGAATTTCGAACGGTCGCAGCCAGTAGCACTGGCCGTGGTCGGTGAAGAAGAGCAATACGTCGTGCGAGTGGCAAACGAACAGGTGTTCGATGTAGTCGTCGTCACGCTTGCCCGAGCCGCGCATGCCGACCCCGCCGCGGCCCTGAGAGCGATATTCGTCCACGCTGGTCCGTTTCACGAGGCCCTGGTGGGTGACCGTCACGACGACGTGCTCCCGCTCGATCAGGTCCTCGATGATGATGTCGCCACCGGTCTTGTCGATCTCCGTGCGGCGCTCATCGTTGAACGAATCTTTGACTTCCAGCAACTCATCTTTGATGATCTGCATCCGGAGCTCCTTGCTACCGAGGATGCTCTGGTAGCGCTGAATCTCCTGGATGATGTCGCGGTACTCACCGGCAATCTTCTCCCGCTCCAAGCCCGTAAGGCGGCTCAGCGTGAGGCGAAGGATCGCACGCGCCTGATCTTCCGTGAGCCAGTGTCCTTCTTGAGGACGACGTGCAAGGGTTTCGTATTCATCGTCCAGCATGTCCTTGACCGTCGTCTGCGACTTGTCGCTTTCGACGGGCGGAATCAGCGGGACGCCGAGTTCGCGGAGGTCATCCTCCGTGAGTTGCGACGGATACCGGCCCAGCATCAGGTTTTCGCGAGCGGCGTCCGTATCCGGAGAATGGCGGACGATGGTGATCACCGCGTCGAGGTTGTCGAGCGCGAGCGTAAGGCCCTCCAGCACGTGAGCACGCTCCTGCGCTTTCCGCAGGTCGTACTCCGTCCGGCGAACGACGATCTCGTGCCGGTGATTGACGTAGTGCCGAATCGCGTCCTTGAGCGTGAGTACCTTCGGGCGGCCGTCCACGAGGGCGACCATGTTGACGCCGAAGGTATCCTGCAGGCGCGAGTTCTTGTAGATCTGGTTCTTGACGATGTCCGGCACCGCGTCCTGCTTCAGCTCCACAACGATGCGCATACCGTTGCGGTCGCTCTCGTCGCGGAGGTCGGACACGCCTTCGATCCGGTCCTGGCGGACGCGTTCGGCGATCCGCTCCAGCTCCCTCGACTTGTTGACCTGGTACGGAATCTCCGTGATCACGAGAGCTTCGCGACCCTTGCGGACCTCCTCCACGTGCATCTTCGCACGCATGACGACGCGTCCGCGGCCCGTGTGGTAGGCCTCGTAGACGCCGGAATAGCCGTAGATGATGCCTCCCGTCGGAAAGTCCGGAGCGGGAAGATGCTCCATCAGGCCGTCAATGGTTATTTCCGGGTCGTCGATGTACGCTACTGTCGCATCGATGGCCTCCCCAAGGTTGTGCGGCGGAATCTTCGTCGCCATTCCGACCGCGATGCCGTCCGCGCCGTTGACGAGCATGTTCGGGAAAGCCGCTGGGAGAACCGTCGGCTCTTCGAGCGTGCCGTCGAAGTTTTCGCGCGTGTCGACCGTTTCCTTGTCCAGGTCGGCCAGCATCTCTTCGGCGATCTTCGTCATGCGTGCCTCGGTATACCGCATCGCTGCAGCCGAGTCGCCGTCGATCGAGCCGAAGTTGCCCTGCCCGTCCACGAGCGGGTAGCGCATCGAAAAGTCCTGCGCCAGGCGGACGAGCGTGTCGTACACCGACGAGTCGCCGTGAGGGTGGTACTTACCCAGCACCTCCCCGACGATACGAGCGCTCTTTTTGTAGGCAGCTCCAGCCGTCAGGTTGAGTTCGCTCATGCCGAACAGCACACGACGGTGCACCGGCTTGAGGCCGTCCCGCACATCCGGTAGGGCGCGGCTGACGATCACCGACATGGAGTAGTCGATGTAGGAGGACTTCATCTCCTCCTCAATATTAATCGGAATGATGCGGCTTTCTTCCGCTACCATGCTCGCTTTAGATTATTTCAGGCACTCATCCCGCGCCCGGTTGCTCCGTGGATTCGGCGTGTCCGCTCCGTGCTCTCGTTCGCTGGCAGGGCGGAACACGTTAGCCCCGATCTCCCGGGCAGCGTGCGCGTTTCACTATCACAGTAATGTACCATTGAGACGGGAGAAACTCCACTTCTGAGCGCCCTGAATGGCCTCCTCAAGGGGCCTCCGTAGAGGTTTCACAGGGTGCGCAAAATCAACGACGAAAGGGTTTCCCTTACGGGTGGATTTTCATGCAGAGATGGCCTGTTTGGCGGATGGATCGGGCGCCGTCATGGCACGGAGGTCGCCCGGTGGAAGCGTCGCACGACCGTGGGGCGCTCAGGGCATGAGAAACGGTATGCGCGCCTAGAATGGACCGACATCGCGTCATCGAAGTTGATGTCGATGCCACGTGTCGTCCCGATTTCGACGAAATGATGCCGACGCTTCTCCGAATATGACTTTGAGTCGCTTTTCGACTGCTCTCTCACTTCTGCCGCTGGCCCTCGTTATGCTTTCTCCGACCCAACGATCGCCACTGTACACCCCGCAGGATCACGGTGCGTCTCGCGCGGCCGACACCTCGGCGCTCGTTCCAGACGGATTGGACTTGCAGGGGCATCGCGGAGCACGGGGACTCGCGCCGGAAAACACGATACCTGCGTTCAAAAAGGCTCTCGACCTCGGCGTCACCACGCTGGAGCTGGATGTCGTGATCAGTGGAGACGGCCAGGTCGTCGTCTCGCACGAACCGTGGATGTCCAATGTCATCTGCACGCAGCCGATCGGCACGCCGGTGCAAGAAGGGACGGAGCGTGAGCATAACATCTACGAAATGACGTACGACGAGGTGAAATCGTACGACTGTGGCACGCGCATGCATCCGCGCTTTCCGGAGCAGGTGCGGCAGCCCGCGCAGAAGCCGTTGCTCGGGGACGTCATCGAGATGGCAGAGGCGTACGCTGCCAATCACAGCCGCGGACCCGTCTTTTACAACATCGAGACGAAAATCCGTCCGAAGTGGGAGGGGACATTCACACCGGGACCGGAGGAGTTTACGGATGCGGTCCTCAGTGTCATCGACGAAAATGGTGTGTCCAGGCGAGCGACCCTGCAGTCGTTTGATCCACGAACGCTCATCGTCGCTCATGCGCGGCAGTATCCGGGTCGCCTCGCCTTACTGGTGGCAGCGTCCGCAGACAATGGCGTATCCGGAAACCTGGAGATGCTGCCGTTTACGCCCGACATCTACAGTCCGGACCATGAGCTCGTGACCGATGCGTTGCTGACGGAGGCGCATGGCCGCGGGATGGAGGTGATTCCGTGGACCGTAAACGATCCGTCGAGAATGACGGCGCTCGTCGAGCTGGGGGTCGACGGTCTAATCACGGACTATCCCGACCGGGCCGTCGCGGTGCTGCCCTCGTGGGCACGATAGCAGGTGCGGAGGGTTACTGCCGATCTCGCCTACGGCACCTGATCGTGGTGGCTGCTACCGATCGGAGGCGAGGACCTGATCGACCATGTCGAGAAGTTGATCCGACGTGAATGGCTTGCCGAGGTAGGCATCGAAGCCGGCCTCGATGAAGCGCTCCCGGTCGCCCGAGAGAGCAAACGCTGTCAGCGCGATGATTGGGGTTTGCGCATAATTTGGCAGGGCACGCAACTGTGGCAGCAGGTCCAGTCCGCTGCCGCCCCCTTCCAGGTTGATGTCGAGGATGATGACATCGTAGGCGGCTTTGCCGAAGGAGCGATTCTCCTGTGCGGCCTGCAGCGCGTCGTCGGCTGCATTGACGATCGTAACGTCGTGGTAGGTAGAGAGAATTCGGTCGATGAGCGCCTGCGTCTCGGGGTTGTCTTCCGCGACCAGGATGCGGTGCCCCTGCTGATGTCGTGCGAGTCTGGAGTGGGGCGACGGTTCGGCACCATTCGCGCCTCGTACCGTCGGAAAGGTGACGACGAACGTACTGCCTTTATTTTTGCTGCTCCGAACGCTGATTTGTCCCGAGAGATGATCCACGAGGTGTTTGGTGATGGCGAGCCCGAGGCCGCTCCCTTCATGCGTCCGCTTCATCCCCGCGCTTTCCTGTTTGAACACATCGAACAGCTGCGGTAGGAACTCCTCGCTGATTCCGACGCCGGTGTCCTTGACGCGAATCTCGATGCCGCCATTGGGCGACGGTTGGACCTCCTGCTCATCCTCGTCGTCTGAAAACGGCGTTGGGTTGGGGAAGGGGGCGTCTCGAACGACGACGGTAATCTCGCCGCTATCGGTAAACTTGATCGCGTTGCCGATGAGGTTCGAAAGAATGCGGTCCAGGGCGCCCTCATCGAGCATGGCATACCGCGATTCCGGGAGCCGCTCGATACGCAGCGTCAGGTTTTTATTGTCGGCCAGGGGCTGCATGAGGTCGACGTGATCCTCCACATGCTGCGGAACGTCGATCATCTGGAGGTTGAGCTCCATTTCGCCCGATTCCAGCATGGAGAGATCCAGCACAGAATTGAGCGTATCCAGGAGTCGTTTTCCGCTCTGCTCGATGAGCTGCGGAATCCGACGCTGCGTGCTCGGGAGTTCGTCGGTGAGAATGTCTGCGAATCCGATAATCGCGGTTAGGGGTGTGCGGATTTCGTGGCTCATGTTGGCGAGAAAGGCAGACTTCAACTGGTTCATCGTTTCTGCCTCGTCGCGAGCCTCGATGAGCTGCTGCTCGTACCGACGGCGTTCGGTGATATCCTCCACGATGCCGACACCGCCCATCACCTCACCGGCCTCCGATCGGATACTGTTGAACAGGCAGCGGACGGGCGTCACCTTGTCCGCCGTGACGGATTCGTAATCCCCCTCGTAGGCCCCGCTTCCGTGCTCAAGAGCGTCTTTGACCGCTCGGATCATCTTCGAGTCGTGGAGATCTTCGAGCATGTTCAGCCCGATCAACTGCTCACGCGAAGAGCCAATGATCCGAACAAAGTTGTTGTTGCACTGCGTGATGCATCCGTTCGCATCGAAGTGTAAAATGCCGAGCGGGGACTGGTTGAAGATATGCTTGTACTTCATCCGGTTGGCCCGCATGGCCTGGTCATAGCGGCGCTCAAACGTAATCTCACGGAGGGCGCCGTGAACGCGACGCACCCCACCCGGACCGTGAATCGGTTGTCCGTAGTCGCATACCCACCGGACATGGTCGGACCGCGACTGGATTCTGTATTCGGTCACCATTCGCGAGCCGCTGGCGAGGTGCTCTCGGTGGCGGCGGACGAGCATGCGGTCGGCCGGATGAACGTGATCGAGCCAGTCACCATCCGCGAGCAGACGTCCTTGGGAGATTCCAATCATTCGGGAGAACGAGGAGGAGGCCCACGTCAGCTTGAACGTCGGTGAGTCGGAATCCCCATGCGTCAACTCAAGATCATACGCGGCATCTGTGGTCAGATCGACCAACGACCGATATCGCTTCGCGGCCTCGCGGAGACTCTGGACCTCTTGTTTAAGCGAGTCGATTTCAGCCCGCAGAGCCGCAGGATTGTCCGACTCGACGGCGGACGAATTGCGATTGCTCGCCTCAGAAGACGTTTCGTCGTCATCGACGGGCTCATCAGAGTCGTTCCCGTTGGCCGCGCCGGGAGGACGGGCGTCCGAGCTGGGGGCGCTGGCATCCATGATGAAATGGGCTCGCGGAGGAAATACGTAAACCGGAAGTTATGCTCCTGATAAAGATACACCGCGCCCTATGAGGGCCCTTAAAGCCAAAGCTACAAGAGAGGGCGGTACAGAGCGTCCTTTCCCGTCACACTTTTTTCTAAATATATGCAAGCCATTGCGGATAGTCACATGTCCACGCCACAAGAAAATGTGTCACACCTTGGGAAAAGGTATGTCAGCGGAGCGAGGATCGATGATCAGGCCGAACGAACCTGTACGCGTGTAGGTATTGACATCCGATGGTTTTAATTCTCAATGCCTGAAGTCGCATGTCAAATCGCGAGTCTGCCGATGTCGTCCGAAACTACAACACGTGGAAACGTCTAGCACCGCTCGGGCTGCTGGGCGTGGGACTTGGAGCGAGCCTTCTCGGACATGCTACGCTGAAGAAGGCCACCTGCGACCGAACGTGGCCCTGGGTCGTCACGGGAACGCTGAGTCTGGTCGTGCTGAATGCAGGACTGAGCATGTTCGGCGATGCTGTCAAACATCGAACGATTTATGAGATCCGAACCGGTGCGGACTGAACTGGCGCGGACCATCATCGACTGAAAAAAGCTCATTCCGCCCTACAGGGGGGATCTCTCGCCATCACGACCATATGGAAGTCGCCTTCCCAACATTTTTCCGTCGTGCAAACGCGTCTTCCGGCAAGCAGGTGGATGTTCGTGGTCGCACCGACTGGTCGCTATGTTCGATAACCCTTCTACTGGCGCTTACGCTGATCCATTTCTTTCTCCCAGCGCCGGGGGCTGTTGGACAAACATCATCGGACGAGATCGTCACAGGCGTCGTCGTTGATGCTCAGACGGGAGCACCGCTTTCGCTGGCAAACGTGCTCATTGTAGGCGAAAATAGAGGGGCGACGACCGGCGACAACGGGCGATTTACTCTTCGAGATGTCTCTACGGGAGCGCAGACGCTGCTCGTATCCTACGTCGGGTTTGAGACTGCGAGAAAAGAGATCAACGTGCAGAGGGGAGAGCGGCTCGACGTACGCGTCGAACTTCGCCCGGTGGAGATGGAAGTGGAAGGTGTGATGGTTACCGGGCGTCGTGTAGAAGAACGTGCGCTGGGAACGGAGACGATCACGCCGGACGACGTGCAAAATCTACCCACGGTGCTGGAGCCCGATCTCTTCCGAACGCTTCAGTTGCTGCCCGGCGTCAAGTCCGCCTCGGATTTCTCGACCGGATTGTACATTCGGGGAGGTTCTCCCGATCAGACGCTCATCCGGCTCGACGAGGCGACGATTTACAATCCTACGCACGTCTTTGGATTTTTCTCGACGTTCAACCCGGACGCTGTTGGGGATGTTGTGTTGTACAAAGGCGGCTACCCGGCGCAGTATGGAGGGCGACTCGGGGCCGTCGTTGACATCGCGAATCGGCGAGGCGAGAAGAGTGCAACGCGCGGTGGAGCGAGCCTGGGACTGTTGGCGTCGCGAGCATATGGCACCGGCCCGTACGAAATCGGCGGTCGGTCCGGAACGTGGATGGCGGCTGCCCGGCGATCCACGATCGAACCGCTGCTCTCAGGCCTGCAGGCAGCTGAGGTACAAGACATCCCGGAAGGATTCTACTTCTGGGACATCAATGTTGCGACCCGTGTGAATCTTACGGAGCGCGACCAGCTGTTCGTTTCCCTCTACGCCGGACGGGACCAGCTCGATTTTCCGTTTTTACGTGACGTCGTGTTCGATATCGGATACGGGAATCGTGCTGGAACGGTATCGTGGCGGCGTGTGATCGGTCAGAATCTGACGACGCGCCTTTCCGTTACGGGATCACACTACTTCGCCGATCCTCGGGCAGATATCGCAAATACCCAGTTCGTCCGGGACAACGATGTGTTCGATTTCGCCACGGACGCCCGAGCTACGCTCTCGGCCGGCGACCACACGGTGGAGGCAGGATTCCGGGCCGGCCGTTTCGTCTCGCGGCTGCGAAACTATTTCAACGGTGATAGAAACTACAGCCCGAGCTTTCGCACCCCATACGGCAGTTTGTATCTGCAGGACACGTACCGCCCTACGAGCGACTGGACGCTCACAGGTGGGATGCGAGCGAGCTATTTTGGGCAGGGGAAAAACGTTCGGTTTGCGCCCAGACTCTCGCTCGAGCATCGACTCTCCGACTGGCTTTGGCTTCAGGCGGGATACGGGCGCTATTACCAGTACCTGACGGCCGCCTCGACGGAGCTCTTCTCAGCCTTCGACTTCTGGCTCACCACGGATGATCAGGTCCCGCCCGCGTACGGTGACCAGTTCGTAGCTGGAGTAAAGACGGAGCCGAAGGACAATCTTCGGGTTGACCTCGAACTGTACTATCGCACGCTCCGCGACCTCTTCGAATTCGACCGACTGTACACCGATTACACCGGGCTCGACTATCCCGAGGTTTTCCGTTTCGGAAACGGATACGCCGCCGGTGCAGAGCTCATGATTCGCCGGGACGCCGGGACGGTCAACGGCTTTATCAGTTACGCGCTCAGCCGCACACGACGTGAGTTTGACCGCTTTGAGGGAGGACGGGCGTTTTCGCCAAAATACGATCGCCTGCACGACTTGACGACCGTACTGCGGTACGATGTATCCGAAAACTGGCGTGCAACGGCGGTTTTTACCTACGCGACCGGGCAGGCCTACACCGAACCGAGCGGGTACTACAAGCTCGTCGACGATCCGACGCTGAGTCGTCCCCGTGATGTTTTTCAGGCCGAGTACAATGCCTCTCGACTTCCGGCATATCATCGTCTCGATCTCGGCGTTCGTCGAAAAGGTGACTTCTTCGGAGTCGGCACATATGAGGCACGGATGCAGGTTGTCAACGTCTATGGGCGTCGAAATATCTGGTTTGTGATTTTCGAACCGACGCAGGGAAATACGATCGAGCGCAACATCGTCCCACAGATCCCGGTGCCCCTTCCGAACCTTTCGCTTACCGTCTCTTTTTGAAAACGTGAGGCGTAACGGTGGGCAGGGGCGGCAGGTTGGAAAGGTGGCCGGTTCGAGAGGTTTTGTTGCTTGTATTCGGGGCGGGTTGAACGTATCTTCATGGTTGCCCTCAGCGCCTCGCCGATTGCTAGCGGTCGACCTCGCGACATGGCGCTCGCTCTGTTCGTTGTCCGTACCGTCCCCCGATCATGTCACTCCAGATCCGTCCGACCTTTCAGGAGGTCATCCCATGCGCTCCGGCCAAGGTTATCCGCTACCTGAAACGAGAAGTTATTCAGCAACAGGCGCCGTGCACGGGCAATTTTTACGACCAGCACGCCATCCTAAACGTGCGGGAGGAGGACCAACATTTCTGGTCGCCCCAGCTCAGTCTCGATTTTGAGTCCCACCGCGATGGTACGCTCGTCCGAGGGCTCTTCGCCCCGCGTCCGTCCGTGTGGACGATGTACGTCGCAGCGTACGCGATCCTCGGTTTTAGTGGCATTATTGCACTTCTTTTCGGGACGTCGCAGATGAGTCTCGGAATGAGTGCGACCGCTCTGTGGGTGATTCCATTCGCTGGCATACTGGCTGCTTTTGTTTACGGAACGGCGTGGATCGGCCAGCGACTGAGCCGGTCGCAGATGGTGGAGTTGCGGGCGTTTATTGATCGGGCCTTGAGCGATTGCGCCCTACGCGAAGCAGAGTCGACGCCCACACCATAACTCGGCCACGATCTTCTTTCCTTATGCGCCGAATCGAACGCGGACAAGCGCAACTTTTCATCTCGCTGCTGTGCTTGCTTCTCGCCTGGTCAGGGTGCCGCGTCTCCACCGATAATGAGCAGTGGCGGCAACCAGATTCGCTGTCGGCACAATCCAATGGCGTGTACACGCGCACCGCGCCGAGCCGGGATGGGATCGGAAAGGTGTACATGGGACGGGAGATTTCTCAGGTGATGGGACATCGCGGTGCAGATTGGCTGGAACGAGGGGATCGTGAATCGGAGGAACAACCGGGGCTTGTGGTCGACAGTCTCGATTTGGACCAGGACGACGTTGTTGCCGACATCGGAGCGGGAACTGGCTATTTTACTTTTCGCATCGCTCCTCGTGTGCCGGAAGGGCGCGTGTTCGCTGTCGACATTCAGCCGGAGATGCTGGATGTCATGCGTGCACGGATCAAGAGAGATGCCATCTCCAACGTCACGCTCGTTCGTGGCACCGAACGCAATCCAAAGCTACCGGCCGATTCCATCGACGTCGTGCTCATGGTCGACGCATACCACGAATTCGCGTACCCATGGGAAATGATGCAGAGCCTTCGCAAGAGCCTCGTCCCGGGCGGACGAGTTGTTCTGGTGGAGTACCGACAGGAAGATCCCTCGGTACCGATCAAGCAGCTACACACGATGACCGAGGCGCAGGTGAAGCGGGAGATGGAAGCCGTCGGCTTCGAATGGGAGAAAACGCTCGACATGCTGCCGCAACAGCATTTTATCGTCGTGAAAAACCCGACGCGCAAACACACGCCGTAGGATTGAACCAAGGATGTGGGAAAGAGTCTGTCGGCGTATATTCGTAGATCGTGGTTTATCTTTGTAAAAGATTCTGTCTTGAAATATACGCGTTGTATGGGTTGGTTGAGGGTGGCGAGAGGTGGTAATCTCTTTGGGCGGCGATCGGGATGTCCACCTTGTCGCCGTCTGCGTTCTGTTCCGCGAATCGATTTTGCATTCACATGCATCGCTTCTTGTTACGGCATTCCTCGACCGAGCCGACGGCGTTTGCCACGGCTTTTTTCATGCTAATGGGTCTCTTTTTCGCCGGGTCCGCAGTTCATGCCTTCGCGCAGGAGGCGGTCCCATCTAGCGACGACGTTCAGCGACATCATCTCGACCTCGGTGCAAAAGACTTACAGATGGCGGCAAAGTCGGAGCCCGGCCTCCGGGTTGATGATCGCGTATCGCTCAAAAGCAACGTCGATCGGGCGACTCTGACCTCGTCGGTGATCGAGGCGCCCTTTGCTTTTAATGGACTTGCACCGCACTGGCGAGCCGAGACGCCGTCCGACGCCCACATCCACGTCGAGGTGCGCACCAGCCGGGACGGCTCATCCTGGACGCGCTGGACCCCGACCGGACACGCGGCGCCCGTCGAACCGACGATCAAGCGCACGGGTGAGCCGAATCCGTACGCCGGCGACATGGCCACCGGATATGTGCTCACCGAGCTCGGTAGCCGGTACGTTCAGTTTCGCGTCACCCTCGAGCGCGGTGCCGACACCCCACAGCTAGACCGCATCTCGATGTACCTGGTCAACTCTACCGGCGGCCCCTCCGAGCCGAGTGCCGAACAGAATGACGCGTACAACGAGCGGATCGAACAGGATATGAAGTCCGCCAACCCGGCGAAGGCCGTGTCGAAGCCACGCATTTACACGCGCAGTGAGTGGGGGGCGCAGGCTCCCAGCGGCGGATACCGCTATTACACCGCCGATCATCTCGGCATGCATCACAGCGCTTCGACGTCCGACGGTAATGCAGATACCTGGAGTGAGTGTGCTGCCGCTGTCCGCGGGATCCAGGACTTCCACATGTACACCAACGGTTGGACCGATATCGGCTACAACTACGTCGTCTGCCAGACCGGTCACATTTTCCAGGGCCGAGAAGATGGCGACGACGGGTCTGACATCGTCGGTGCACACGATGGTGCAAACACCGGAAGTGTCGGTGTGGACGGGCTCGGCTACTTTCACGCGCCGTACGACCAGACGCCGACCAACGCGATGCTGGACGGCTTCGCAGAGCTCTTCGCGTGGATCGCAGACCGTCGCGGCATCGACCCGAGTTCGGCCAGTTACTATTACGGTTACGGCGGCACCGTCGATAACGTCTACGGCCACCGGGATGTATCCGCGACGGCCTGCCCTGGAGATAATCTGTACACGGAGATCCCGACCGTGATTTCGAAAACAAACACGATTCTTGATGGCGGCGGGTCCGTCACGCTTACGAGCGATTGGCAGCGGAACGGTGCATCCGGTGGGCGTCCCTCGTGGTTCTCCAGTACGGCAAGCACGGAGCGCGGGTTGGCGTATGGCGTTGTCGGCGGCAAAGAGCGCGTCTATGCCGTGAGCCGAACCGGCGGCCTCTCGGTTCAAGTAATGCGCGCCTCTGACGGTGCCGATGTCACCACGCTGTCGACCTCTGGCATCTCCGGAGGAGTGTATGCGCTGAACGATATCGAAGCCTCGTCCGACGGCGTCCTCTTCGCTGCAAATCTTACCACCGATGCCTCACAGAGCGCGTTCAAGGTGTACCGATGGGATAGCGAATCCGACACGCCCACGGAGGTGGTTTCGTACAGCGGCGCAGCGCTTCGTCTCGGCGATCACATCACCGTCACCGGTTCCACCGCCGACAACTCGATCGAGATCTGGGCGCCGGGGAGTGGAAGCAACAACGTCGTTCGCTTCGCCACGTCCACGAACGGGCAATCGTTTACGGCATCCACGATTACGGTGGGCTCGATGGGCTCGACCCCGTCGGTGGGAGCGTTCAGCCAGTACTTCTTTCTCAGCTCCGCGGGCGTTGGGGCTGGGTCGTATAACGACAGCGGATCGCAGCGAGGCACTGTTCCTGCATCGGTCATTCCGTCAACGACCGGCAGCCTGAAGACATACGCCGACTTTTCGGGGCCGTCCATGCGGAAGTACGCGGCGGCGTACGACTACGTTAGCGGGAGCGCGCACGGCGGCAAGCTGCGCCTCGTCGACGTGACCGATGGGGCCTCGAGCGCTACGCTCCAGGATGAAACACCCTGGCTCGGCGGTGCGGATAACCCGAATGGAACCGGCGACGTTGCGGTGAAGAGCAATGGCGACGGGACATTCACCATCTTCGTACTGGCGACGAACAACGGGCTTGCCGCTTATTCCACCAGCACCGTGAACGGACTGGCTGCGTCGGGTACAGAGGCGTCGGAAGAGGAGTGGGAGACGCCGACAGCCTACCCAAATCCAACGAGCGAAAGCGTTCGTATCGACGTCTCGCTCACGGAAGCATCTGCTGTCCGCGTGGAGGTATTCGATATTCTGGGGCGGCGCGTGCTGTCTCGCGACTATGGGCGCATCGGAGGTGGGGAGCGCACGTTCACGGTCCCGGTGCAGAACCTGGCAAGCGGTGCATACCTCTATCGTGTAAAGGCTGGTGAGCGTACGGCAGAAGGTTCGATCCGCATCGTGAAGTGACACTCAGTCCGATGCGATCCATCGTGCGCGATGTGAACGTGTGGAGGAATGGAAGTGTGGAAGTATGAAGGTGTGAAGGTGTGAACGTGTGTGGGTATGAATGTGGGTGTTTTGGTCGTTATGCTGCCTTAACGACCAACGTATTGATGCCTCAATACTCCAGCACAGGGACGCTATTTCGACCGGTTGGCTTCTGGGAGCCCGAGTTCATCAACGATGTCGGCAATGCCGTTGGTAAACTTGGTGGCTCCGCCCTGTGATGGATGGCGGACGTACGTGACGTCAACGCCGATCTCTTTCACGGCACGCTCCGCCTTGCGTCCGATGCCCACGACGCGCTCCGGCTGCAGAATGTCGATGATGTCTTTCGTTAGCGACTCCCATCGAGCGACTTCACTCCGGCGCGGGTTGCGGATCGAAAGTGGTTCTCCGGGATTGTGCGGGTGGAGAGGCACGCTATTCCACACAAAGAATTGCGGGAAGACCGGCTGGAGCACGCGCCAGAAGATGTTGGCACTGTACTCGGTGTGCGGCTCCTCCTCAAGGCTCGTCGGCACTCCGTCAATCGGAAACTCGGGGTCGACGAGTTGAGCCTCCGCCGTGATCGGCACGCCAGAAAATCGGCAGCCCCACGGTCCGGGTGCTTCCGCGAGCAAGAAGAGCGAGGGTTTCTCCTCGTACGCAGAGAGGTACGCATGAACATTTTTGCGACGGATCGCAGCCGCATCGTCCACATCGAGATGAGAGACCTCATCCCCGTAGAGGTTGAACAGTTCATCCGTGGATAAGACGTCGAACAGGTCATGCGAAAATAAATCGTAAACGGGCTGCAGAAGCATTCGAGCTGCGTCAGATAAAATAGAGAGGAGAGAATACGGGTGGATGCTGTCCCGCCGCATCGGGGCTCAAAAGGAGCCGTCGACGGCCGATGCAAAGTGGAATTGTTGGGTGATCAGGCATGCAGTTTCGTCCCGCAGAACTTGCAGTAATCTGCGTCGATGGTGTGGTCATCCCGCTTGCAATTCGGGCAGCGTACAGGTTGCTGGTCTTGCGTTCGGGTCAGTTCGGCTGTCACGATTCCGGTGGGCACAGCGATGATTGCGTAGCCGATGATCATGATAATCGCCGAGAGGAAGCGCCCCGTGGTTGTCTGTGGCGAAATGTCGCCGTAGCCAACGGTGGTAAGCGTCACGACCGCCCAGTACATGCTCGTCGGGATGGACGTGAAGCCGTTCTTCGGCCCTTCGACCAGGTACATGAGGGAGCCGATGATGACGATGAGTGTCGTCACCGCGAGAAGGAAGACCGATATCTTCTTCCGACTGGAGCGGAGGGCCCGTGCGAGGACATCGGCCTCTTCGAGATATTCCGCGAGCTTCAGAACACGGAAAACACGGAGCGTGCGCAGCAGCCGGACGACGAGGAAATACTGTGCTCCGGGGAAGAGAAGACTCACGTACGTTGGCAAGATGGCGAGCAGGTCCACGATGCCGTAGAAGCTCTTGGCGTAGCGACGCCAGCTTTTTGCGCAGTAGAGCCGAACGGCGTACTCGATGGTAAAGAGAAGGGTGAAGGCCCACTCCAAAGCGTACAACTCCGACGCATAATCCGCCCGGACCGACGGCATCGTCTCCAGCATGACCGCCAGAACGCTTGCTATAATCGCGCCGATCAGAACGACGTCGAACAGCTTCCCGGAGGGGGAGTCCGACTTGAAAATGACGACGTACAGGCGATTGCGAAGGGGAGAGCGCACAGAATCGTCGGTCCGTAGGATAAGAGTGAAACTCGATGCCTTGTTGGGTCAGGTATTGGTGGGGAAGGCAAAGTCGGCGTATGCTCGCTCCGCGGTACCGAACCACCGATAGCTGTCGGAACGCGCCGCTTTGTAGGACTCGTAGATCTTCCGGTACTGTGCGTTGCCTGCGGCTTCGTCCTCCAGGAGTTGTTGCGTGACGTCTTGCGCTTTGGACATAACGTCCTCGGGAAACTTGCGGAGTTCGGTTCCCTGCTCGAGGAGCCGTTCGAGTGCCGCCGGATTCTTGTGATCGTAGGACGCCAGCATATTCACGTTCGCCTCCGAGGCCGCGACGGCGAGAGCGTGTTGATACGTGGCCGGGAGCTTATCGTAGGCATCCTGATTAACGTAGAACGTGAGGGCGGGGCCGGGCTCCCACCATCCAGGATAATAGTAGTACGGAGCGACCTCGTGAAAGCCGAGTTTCTCATCGTCATACGGCCCCACCCACTCGGCGGCATCGATGGCGCCGCGCTCAAGGGCCGGATAAATCTCGCCGCTGGGATAAACCTGTGTGTTGACGCCCATCTCATTCATTACCTGGCCACCGAGTCCAGGGATGCGCATTTTTAAGCCGTTCAGGTCGCTAAGCGATTCGACGGCGACCCGGAACCATCCGCCCATCTGCATCCCGGTATTCCCGCCGGGAAAGTTGATCACGTTGAAATCAGAGAACAGGTCGCGCATCAGATCCATTCCGCCGCCGTGATACAACCACGCGTTGTACTGCCGGGCGGTCAGCCCGAAGGGCACAGTCGCATCGAACGCAAGCGCAGGATTTTTCCCGATGAAGTAGTAACTCGCCGCGTGCCCCATCTGCACGGTCCCCGTCTGCACGTTGCTCAGCACCTCAAGCGACGGGATGAGTTCGCCGCCCGGGTAGCAACGAATGTCGAACTTGCCCTCCGTCAGATCTGCGACGCGTTGGGCCATGACCTCAGCGGCGCCGTAGATCGTGTCGAGTGAACGGCTAAAGCTCGAGGCAAGTCGCCACCGGATCGAGGGGCCGGTGATCACGTTCGGGCCACCGTCGGCATCGCTGGATGAGTCATCAGATCCACTTCCTGAATCGTCTCCGCAGGCCGTGAGCATGCCGGCTCCCACCGCACCGAGAAGAGCCGTTCGGGTAAAGTCGCGACGGTTCATACAGAAAAAGGGTCGGGTCGAAGAATGTACGAGGACCTGCAGGCATAACCCGTCTCCGAGCCGTGTCCCATACAGGCGCTTGTGAGTATACGGGAATCGGGGGAGAGATCGCAACTGTGGAGCGGGCTCTTTCCGTCGAAGTGCACAGCGGGACAGCGCATGGTCCGACTCTTGCGCTATGTAGAATCAACCGTTGAGTACCTGTTCGTCGGACAGCCTTCGGCGATTCAACGATACGGACCTCTCGGTGGTCGGTCCTCGTGCCGCTTGAAATACACGGCGTGGTTGAACTCGCGCACCAGGTCTACGTCGTCATCGTGAACGGCCCCCTCAGGTCTGCGAATAGACATCAACGGCCGCGCTTACGTTTTTCGCCGCCTACCCGCCAAACAGGTTGTGATGCCGATACATTTGTGTTACACGACCGTGATTTGGCGTCTCCGGGCACTGACCAATTGCGTTTGTACCAAAGAAACGGTTACATCTAGTATATAGCGGTTACAATCCTGGCCGGATCGTTTGGAGCGCACACACGGATGTGCCATCTGAGTTGCCGGGAACGACCGCGAACTCTCTCATCCGTGCTATGGGCAAGGCCCATCATTTTCTATGAGTGGATTAGTAACATCGCGGTCGGCAGGCCCTCCTGCGAGCGAGGCCGGACGGCTCCTGAAGGTCGCGCGCATGCTCAGTGATTTCCCGGATCTCGAGAAGCGGCAGAAGCAGATCTATAGCCTGTGGATTATGGGCTACCTGCGCTATGTGGATGCGAACGATCTCGGGGAGCCTGAGCCCCCGCATATCAACCGGTTTCTCGATCGACTGACGGAGAAGAAGGGCATTGACGACGCGATGCGGCAGCAGGCCGCTGAAGCGCTCGTGTTCTTTCACGAATGCGTTCTGGACCAGAGCGTAAGCGAGATGCATGGCCGGCTTTCCATGTTGAGCCGGGACGAGCGCCAGCGAATCCTCAGCCAACTCTCCGGGCCGGAGAAGCTGCTGGCCCGCATCGTCTTTCACACCGAGCTCGACCTGACGGAGGCACTTCGCCTCCGGGTTGGAGATGTTGATCTAACACGTGGTCAGATCACGGTGTCCGATGCGCAGGGCTGTAGCGATCGGTTCGTGACGCTGTCGAGTGAACTCACCGTCGCGCTCGAACGTCATCTCAAGCGTGTACAGGAGATGCACGAGCGTGACCTCGCCGAAGGACATGGAAGCGTCGACCTCCCGGTTTCGATTCGCGACCAGTTTCCCGGGGCAGGCTCTGCATGGATGTGGCAGTATGTTTTTCCGTCACCACGGCGAACGGTCGATCTGCATTCGGGACGCGAGCGACGGTATCCGATGCAACCAAATAACCTGATGGAGGCGATCGAGATGCTGACGGAGCCTCGCACGAGGCACTTCATCTCGGCCGTCTCGCGTGGGCCAGCCCCTGGACAGCGTGACGAGAAGAAGCCTGCGGCATCTACGCGACCGAACGAGTCGGCCAGTGAGCCTGAGCCTACACCTGAGCCCGATGAGCCCGTACCAGCACAAGAAAATGGCCCCACCGATGAAGGTGAGGCCGAGCAGAGCCACAGCGAGTGGAAGTCCGTTTTTTCCTGACAACTCCGGTCCAACAGCCCAAATCCCTGTGGCACGTTTACCGCGAGTAACCGTGCGTTACCCTCGAGGACGGAGCGGGCGCATGACGACTTCGGAGATCAGGTAATTCTCCGGGCTCTCGATCACGTGCATGACGGTTGAGGATACGTCTTCGGGCTTCATGGGATGATCGGTCATATCGACACCGGCCACGTCGAAGAAGTCCGTCTCGATCGATCCGGGGTAGACGCACGTGACTTTAATGCCATCGTCACGGAGCTCCTTCATGATGGACTCACTGAAGCCGCGGACGCTGAACTTGGATGCGTTGTAGGCGCTGATATTCGGATTCCCCAGGAGTCCGGCGATCGACGCAATATTGACGATGTGGCCCCCGAAGCCGGATTCATCATTCTGGGCTCTCATGGTCGGAACGGCATTGCGCGTGCAGAAAAACACGCCCCGAACGTTGGTTTCCATGAGCGTGTCCCAGTGCTCTGTGGAGAACTCGTCGACCGGTCCGAATTTACCGAGTCCGGCGTTGTTGATCAGAACGTCAATCCGCCCGGCCGCGTCGACGGCTGTGTCGAAAGCGTCGGATACAGACTCTTCGTCTCGAACATCGCACCGGACCGGGTGAAATGAGTCCCCGAGTTCATTTCGGAGGTCCTCCATCACGTCGAGACTTCGTGCAAGGCCGAAGACGGTGGCGCCCCGGTCGATTAGGTCCGAAACGAACCGTTGCCCGATGCCGCTGCTGGCTCCGGTGACGACGGCGACGCGATCAGTGAAGTCCATGGTAGCGTTGTGGTGTGGTCGGCGATTGGATGTCGTATGCGTAAACCAGTTTTAGCATACGGAGCGGCAGGGCCCATGATCACGAGCCGGGTGATCGTCCGGTAACGTTCACCGGCTCAATGCTGAATTCACAGCCGAATGCATTGTCAGCTCGAGGAGAAATAGACTTCGCTGCCCTTCCGTCTCCAGTGCTCAACGGCGGTTTCACATGAACGCATGCCACCAGCGGACGGCGTCCGCGTATGTGGTTGGGGTTGGACCGTACGGATCCCCTTACGGCGCGCCGTTCGTACAAGCCACCCACTCTGCTCGCACGAATTCTATTTTTTGCTATGCCGTCCTCCGAAACCGGTTCAGGCGACACCGCTCGCCCGGATGTTCAGCCCCCAGATACGTCGTTGCCTTTCGAGGGGCGGGACCGAAACGACGTCGACCCGGATCGAGCGATGCAGCAACTGTTGGCTGCGGGAGGCCGCCCGCCCCACCGTGATCGTCCGTTTGACATCGCGGGACGGGAGCTCTCACCGACGCGCATTATCGAATTGCTTACGCCATTCATGACGGAGCGGCGTATGCGTCGGATTCGAGAGGTCGTCGGTGAGCGGACACGAACGGTGCTGCCGGTCGTGGAGGGATTGGTAAACACAGGCAACGTGAGTGCTGTCATGCGTAGCGCGGAAGCGCTGGGCTACCAGGATGTTCACGTCGTCAAAGGCTCCAACGAAAAGCGCTACAAGCACTCGAAGCGCACAACGCAGGGAGCGCAGCACTGGCTTGATGTGTGGCGCTGGCCGGATGCTGATGCCTTCGTTCGAGCCATGCACGACTCCGGGTATCGGGTCGTGGTGACGGCTCTGAGGGAAGACGCGAAGTCGATTCGCGAGGTCGACTTCACACGCCCGACGGCTCTGGTTGTGGGAAATGAGCTGGAGGGAGCGAGCGACGCCATGCTCGAGCTTGCCGATGAAGCCGCGATCATCCCGTTGAACGGGTTCACGGAGAGCTTCAACGTGTCCGTGGCTGCGTCTATTGGTCTGTACCATGCCCGGGAGGATCGCATTCGGCGACAGGGGCATCATGCGGACCTCTCACAGGAGGAGCAGGAAGCGCTCGTCGCCCGATTCTGCCTGCGGAGCGTGACGAACGCAGAGTCGATCATCGAGCGCGTCTTGTCCGACCTACAGAGCAGCTAAATCGGTGTCGTTTGCGGCGTACGATGGGAGGTCGCGAGCGATCATTGGCGTGGTGCTTAGGCGTTCCCCGAACCGCACGGCCGACCAGAGGAGTGGGCGCCGAATGACGGTTCCGTCGGTCGGGTGGAGTGGAACGCGAAACTGGGTGCCCTCGGCGTCCGAACGTGGCTCCCCCGCGCAGTTGCCGCCGATGTAGCAGACCGTCCGTTCGGTCGGCGTATTCGCTCGGATCGTACCGAGAACCGCCAGGGGAACGAGGTCTCCAGCTTTCTTTTTGGCCTCAAACAGGGCTCGGCTCCGGTGGAACGTGTCAGCCGGAAGCGGCATGCGGACGAAAATTCGGGACTTCACGAACGCCACGTGCTCTCGGAAAACCCATTCGAACTGACGGTTGAGCCCACGCGACGCGACGACGTCCCGCAGCGCCGTCACGGCCTCCGTAAACGAGGCCGTTCTCAGTCCGGTTGGATGAAGCTCATTCCATCCGTCAATGTCGAGCGTCGCACTCATGAGACGTCACGTCTGCACGTACATGGCATGATGGGCGGTTGCGACCGCCCGATGGGTTGGGTGTGCTTACTCCGACGCAGCGGTGGTTGCGATTCCGTCAAGGTGCTCTCGAACCGCCGGGTCGGCGTCATCCCAGATCGATCGGAGATGAGCTTCCGCCTCGCGAGCCGTCTCTGTATTGCCGGCACGCGCCGCCGCTCTGGCTTTGCCGAGGAGAGACAGGGCCCGGGCCGGATACCGATCGAGCGACGCGTCGAATTGCTGTTGCGCCTCTGCCGGGCGATCGAGTTGGAGGAGGACCTCTCCAAACAATTCGTGCGCGGGCTTCAGCGGCCAGGCGGGCCCGAACTGTAGAGGCATCTCATCTTCGAGGTCTGTGGCTTGTGTAAGAGTCGCTACGGCAGACTCGGAATCACCGGCATCTAGCTGAAGAAGCCCTTCGAGCTGCAACACCGGGATCTGGAGACGGCCTTTCTTTCCTTCGACCGATGCTTTTGCGTCTGCCAGTTTCTTCTCGGCCCCCGGACGGTCACCTGTGTTGAGTGCCGCCATGCCCTGAACGGTGAGGGCGGACACTTTCAGCCGCGGCGAAAGCCCCGTCGTGTCGATTGCGAAGTCATCCATCTCACTCCAGCGCTCGGTCTCTACGATATAGCTGGCCGGGTAGGCCGAGAGGATGTAGCGTTCGTATCCGGTAGCATGGCCATCGCTTTCTCGAGCGTGCTTGATGCCCCGGTCTGTCACCTCGCGGGCATCGTCGTAGCGTCCTTGCTGGGCGCGGGCGTAGGCAAGCCAGTGCAGTGCGTGATAGCCACCTCCGCCGAGCGGGTCGCCGTTTTCGTTTGCCTGGCTACGTTCCGCTTCGTACGAATCGACGTTCGATGCCGCTCCGCGGTCCCACATGCCGAGCGCGAAGAAAATGTGTGAGGGCATGTGGAGCGCATGAGATGCCTTCGGGGCGATCTCCGCGTAGATGCGAGCCGGTCGAAGTCCCAGCGGTGCATGGACGGGATCGTCGTACGCGTGGATCAGATAATGCGCGGCGCCAGGGTGCTTCGGGTTGGCGTCGAAGACCTCCTCCGCGATGGCAGCCGATCGCATGTAGGTGCTGAAGTCGCGTCCCTCATGGGCCGTCCCAAGAATTGAGAGGGCGTGGAAGGCCTGTGCGTCCAGATCGTCGGGGAAGCTGGTGGCCAGTCCGGCCATTGCCTCCGCGTACTCGTCATCGCGCGTTTCCTTCGACGCCGGCTCGTCCGTTCCGGCGCCGTACAGTACGTGGAGCGTTCGCAGGTAGTGTCTCTCGCGCTCGGTGGATGCGGCGGCGAGTTGCTCGTCGGGCGTTTCACCAAGCTTCGCCAGAGCATCCAGTGCTGCCTCCCGGTCTTGCTCCATCCAGATCGGATGGTTGTGGGTCATCGCCTCTCCCCAGATTGCCATGACGAAGTCTGAATCGACCTCCTGGGCTTTCTGAAAGGCCTCCCTAGCCTCGGGGTACTCGAAGCTGTGAAGCATCAAGAGTCCATTTAGAAACGGCTTCTGGGCCTCTTCAGCGCCTGAGTTTTCGAACGACGTTTCACCGTAGTCCTGTGCCGTGGCGGCGGGTGTGGTGATGGCCAGAATCAGCAACACGGTTGTGAGTGTGTGCCGAATCGTAGACCAGCGGAGAATGGGTGCGTGCATAGCAAAAACGGTTCAGGTTCGGCGAGAAAAGGCGAAGCAATTCCACGTAGAGAATAATGAGCCCGGGTTTGTGCATCAACAGGAGAGCAGAAGTCACTCATCCAGGACAAAGAGGCGCTGGGCATCCCCCCATTTCCAGATATACAGCCAGGCCGGACCGGTGCCTTCCGCATAGAGATCTACGCGATTCCTCCAGAGAAGCGGATACACGTTCATCTGGCTTAGTCCGTCGACGTTTGCTGATTTTGGGACCGCAGACGCCCAAAGCAGTCGGCCGTTGACTTGGTAGGCAATGGCAGCGGTCCGTTCTTCTGTGCGGCGAAAGCTGAGCAGAAATCCGTCCTCGTAGCGGATACTGTCCGATGCGGCTTCCGTTGAGAGCGCGTCGAGCGAGGCCGGTGGCATTCCACGCATGTCGAACGAGGTACCGCCGGTGAGGACCCCGTGAGTTAGCAGGCCGAGGGGGATCGTCACGAATCCGATGAACGCAAGCCCGCCCCAGAGAAGGCGCCGGAAGGGGAGGGAAGAGATGGTCAGGTGAGCCGAACCGGCCGCCACGGCAACCACGAGGGGAGCGAAGAGAGGATGGGCCGCGGCAGCGAGGGAGGCACCCACGGCCAGAAGAAATAGCGCCGTCATCACGCCAGCGAAGGCAACGGGCATCGGTACGATGATATTGGGCAAATTGGGCAGGCTCGTACCCATTTTCCTCTCAATCGTTCGCTGAGGAGACGCTCAAAGAGATGGGTCGTCATATCGACCGTAATGTGCTGATGTCTACGTTCGGTACCACCACGTTCATTGACGTAAACTGCGTTCGAGGAATGTGATAATGCACGGAAGCAGCCGTACGGTGATCGTCGACAAGCCGAGGCACGGTCAACACGGAGAAGGGGAATGGTTGTCTGAATGCGCCTTACGCCCTAAGGCGACAAAAAATAAAAGAGGCGGCATCCTGGGCAAGGATACCGCCTCTTGCGTTTTCAAACCTAGGTGATGTTTACATTCGACCGCGGAGCATCCCATTCCAGTACATTCGCGGTAGGCCGTACGCTTTCAGTGCGTACATGGAGTACCGTTCCTGAGATTGGTCGAAGGGGAAGCTCTCCATCGGGTTCTTATCATAGTCGAACTCCGCGAGAACGAGCTTCCCGTATCCGGTGACGAGCGGACACGAGGTGTAGCCGGTATACCGGCCGTTCAGTGGTTTTCGATTCTGCAGCGCCGCGAGCAGATGATCGACAACAACCGGCGCCTGCTTGCGAATGGCAGCTCCCGTCTTCGAGGTCGGGAGGTTCGAATTGTCACCGAGGCCGAATACGTTTTCGTATCGGTTGTGGCGAAGCGTGCCTGGATCCACGTCAACCCAGCCTTCATTGTCTGCAAGCGGGCTCTGAGAGATGAAGTCGGGGGCTATCATCGGGGGCACGACGTGAATCATGTCGTAGTGCTCGGTGTGCTCCTCGCCCGTCTCCAGATTCTTGAACACAGCCTCGTTCTGGTCGGCTCGAAGCTCGATCAGCTCCGTCATGAGGTTGAGTTCGATGTCTTTCCGTTTCACCACATCGTAGAGCGTTCGCTCGTACTTCGGCGAGGAGAAGAGCTTGCCCTTCGCTTTCATGAACGCGATGCGACTGCCGTCCCGAACCCCGTTGCGCCGGAAGGCGTCGTCAGCAAGATACATGATTTTCTGTGGAGCACCGCCGCACTTGACACCGGTGGTTGGCTCTGTAAAGATCGCAGTGCCACCCTGTGGAAAGGCCTCGATCGCTTCCCATGTTTTCTCGCACGTGTCATATAGATAGTTTGAGACCACCCCATTCCCGGGTTGGTGAAGGGCTTCGGTGACGCCGGGAATGGCATCCCAGTCGAGCTTGATCCCGGCGGCCATTACGAGGAAGTCGTATCCGACGCTTTCGCCTCCTTTTAGCGTGACACGGTTCTCGTCCGGATGCAGCTCTGTGACTGCATCCTGGATCCATTCGGCGCCGTCTGGGATAAAGTCCGCTTCATCGCGCTCTGATTCCTCTTTTGGGAAAACGCCGCCGCCGATGAGCGTCCAGAGTGGCTGGTAGTAGTGCTTGTCGGATGGTTCAATGATAGCGATGTCGAGGTCGTCCTCGTGTTGCATAAGCTGCGAGGCGACCATGAGTCCGCCGGTGCCACCACCGACGACGAGTACGCGATAATGATCTTTCATGGGATCAGAGCAGTCAGGTCAGATGAGTCAGGCGAAGTAAGCGAAGAAGTAGGCGCTGAAGGCGTCCAGAGGTGTGCGTTGGGGCCGCGGCGCATGGAGGACGATTTACGAGCGGAGCTGGCGGCCGAATCGTTTAGCGAAGCTGGTGAGGAAGCCGACGGCATGCTGAACGTCGGGGTCGCGAAGAGCACGCAGGAGCCCGAACATGCCGCGCTCTGGCGTTTCGCCGCGAGATGCTTCTTTCTGGCTTTCGACGAGAGCTGTGCCGAGGCTGCCGATGACCCGGAGCGCCTCGGGATCGAGAACGCCGGAATCGAGAAGGGCGCGAAACTCGTCTGTGCGGAAGACTTCGGAGAGCTTTCCAAGGGCGGAGGCGGCGTCGCGGAGCGCGCGTTCCGGGTCGAATCCCGCATTCATGGCACGCGCGTATTCCGAATCAAGGATGTCGACCACGGTAGCGATCGCCTGGGGGGCATGCTCAGCGAGCTTCGCGAGTTCGGCAATCTGGTCTGTTCGGCCGGCGAGTTCGCCGAGTGCCTGCGCCGTCTTCGGCTCGGTGAGGGTCTCAAGTAGCATGAGACCTTCGCGAACGCGCTCGTCCAGAACGACTCCACGATCGGCGGCGCGGGTCAGCGCCTCGTCGAGGGTATCGACGGTCATGGCTGCGGCACCCGGCACGTGGTCAGCCAGGTCAGCAATCTGCTCGATTCGGTCCAGCCGGTCGATCAGGCGCGTCAGCGTTTCGACCGTCTTCGGCTCGGTTAGCTTTTCAGCGAGCCGCAGTGCTTCACCGGCGCGTTCGTCAAGGACGACGCCGCGCTCAGCTGCTCGCGTAAGTTCGTCGTCCAGCACATCTGCAGCCGTACTCATCGCCATCGGTAACTGATGCTCCAGACGCTCCAGCGCATCTACGGCTCGCTCGATGGTATCCAGGCGGTCTAACAGGTGGTTGAGCTTTTCAACGGTTTGAGGTTCGTGTAGACGCTCTTCCAAGGACGGAGCGCCGTTGGTCATGGCGGTGGATTCCATAGCAGATTCGGATGGTGAATGGGTGACGTACTCGGTACCGAGGAGGAGCGGGCGTATCCCGGGCGGAAGCAGTCCGTTTAAATTTCCGTCCGATGGGACACGGACAAACGACACGCGGGTAGCACGTTTAATACGTTAGAACCTGTAAAGGCAAGTTGCATGAGGATAGATTTTCATTGTCTATCAGGGAATTCCCCTTGGAGTTGTAGGTCAAACCCGGCGATTTGCTTTCGTCCCGCGTGGAGGTTCGACCGTGTGCACGTCCTTTGCGCTACGGCCGCTCGCTGTCGGGACGATCCGTTGACGGTTCCGGTGCGGCATCCGGTACGAAGACAGCGTACAGTCCGCGGAGGTCGCCGGAATCGAAATCGTAGGCTTTGTCGTCGGGATACCCCGCCTTGATAAAGTCGGGGCGGCTCTCCTTCGGGCCGTGACACGCCAGACAACTCGGCTCGACGGTGATCCGGTGAAAGTAGCGCCATCCCTCGGTGCCGTTGAGCGTCGTGCGCCGCCAGAATGATGTTTCTTGGGGATTCGACTCGAATCGTGAGTGGGCTTGTGCAGCGATCGAGTCCAGGGTGTGAGCTGGATTACGGTATTTCTCAGCGAGCTGCTGGACGACCCATCCGCTGTCCTGTGCAACGGATTTTGCTCGCCGACCGACGGGCTTGCAGACACGCTCAAACGTCTCGGCGGTGACGTTATCCGGATCGAACGTGGTTGCAAGTTGCGAGCGCATTTGGTCGATGCCACGGACAGCCGTTACGACCGATGTACGGATGCTATCCGGAGGGGCGACGGCCGATGTGCTGACCGAGTCCCCTGAGGCGCTCGTATCATCATCGCCGCCGTTGTCGGTCTGGCATCCTGCCACCACAGCAAGGCCGAATGCGAGCGCGAGAAAAACCGTGGCTCGGGTGTGGCGAGGAATGTCACTGGAAGAGAAGATCATCGTTGGGGCCACACCTGTCTGAATAACCGAAGTATCACTTGTTACTACAGGATCATACAACAGAGTGGTCCGTTTTTCCAGCGTTTTCTCCCCGGCTCATCCTGTAGGGAATGTCCCCACACGGGAACCGACTTGCTATCCTCGTCAGGGCGTGCCTGTTTTATTATCACCGGAATCTCTTTACCCGTCTCTGAGCATGACTATGGTTTATCCTTTGCGTCTCATCCTCTTCACGGTCATCTCAGCGATCGTTGCAACGGCTCACATCCCAACCGCTTCGGCAGAGCATTCCGTGCGGGTCGATACAGCGGGGGTGCCCACCACGGTGACCGTGCGGGTGCTGTCGAATGATGCGAAACTGCTTCAGGACCCTGTTGGGGGCGCACGCATCGAAATTCGCCACGCCGAGACCGGGGACGTTCTGGCGGAAGGTGTGCAGACGGGCGATTCTGGGAGCACGGACAAGATCATGCGAGAACCGCACACACGGGGAGAAACGATCTACGACGTGGAAGGAGCCGCGTCATTTCAGACGACCCTCTCGCTTAATGGTCCGACGCCGGTCGTCGTCCATGCGGAGGGACCGCTCGATTATCCCGAATCGATGCAGTCGGCCTCGGCATCCGTCACGCTCATTCCTGGTCAAGATATCGAGGGAGACGGGCTGATCCTCACCCTGCACGGCTACATTGTGGAGATGCTTTCTCCTACCGAGAACGAGGAGACAGCAGATGGGGAGATGACAGTTCGAGCGCGCGTCCGCATGCTCTGCGGATGCCCAACGGAGCCCGACGGACTCTGGGATGCCAACCGCTATGACATCCGCGCCAAACTCATCGGTAGCAAGGGAGAGGTGATCGACGAGGTACCGATGACGTTTACGGGAACGACGAACGAGTACGAAGCGACCGTGGAGGTGCCGGATCGCGGTGCAGAACGTATTCGTGTCACCGTTTCGGATGCAGAGCGCGTCAACTTCGGTGTGGCGGAACGGGAGATATAATCGTCCCGGCAAGCACCTGCCGAGGTTTCTAATTCAAAAATTGCCTTTTTTATTTATGGCCAACATCGAGTTCTGGGACGAGCGATACGACACCGATGAGTTCGTGTACGGCACCGCTCCCAATGCCTTTTTGGCAAATGCAGTCATGGACTATTTTCCATCTCCTCCGGCTACGATCCTGGATCTGGGCGCGGGAGAAGGCCGAACAGCAGTTTTCCTCGCTACGCGGGGCTACGATGTTGTCGCGGTGGACGCGTCAGCGGTCGGGCTTCGCAAGGCGAATCAGTTGGCATCAAAGCATGGTGTCCAAATTGCGACGGAGGAGAAGGATATCACGGAATGGCAGGACGAGGAGCGTTTTGATGGGATCGTCTGCTCATTCCTTCACTTTGCACCGGCGGATCGGCCGCGGCTGTACCGCATGATGCAACGTGCCGTGCGACCCGGAGGAATCGTGGCAGCCGAATGGTTTCGGCCGGAGCAACGCACGGAAGGCTACACCAGCGGCGGGCCGCCTCACGTTGAACTCATGATTGACAAGGCGGAGCTTCGAGCGAATTTCCCGGAGGAGGGTCTTCTTCTACTCGAGGACGCGTCGCCCATGCTCGAAGAAGGGGATCACCACAGCGGACCTGGCGCGACCGTCCGACTCGTCTGGCGGAAAGGATGAGGAAAGTATTCGGGTGTTTTTGTATTTACGTGTTAGCGCTGCTTCGCAGTTATCCCCTGGAGGTCAAAGGAAGCTTGATTCCATCAACTCCTGAGCACATAAACACTCGAGCACGTTAACACCTGAACACGTTGTCCCATGCCTGATCTATCGTTTGAAGCGCCAAATTTGATTCACTTCGCGATTCCGGCGTTCATTCTGCTGCTGATCGTCGAGGCGATCGTCAGCACGCTCGATCAGTTCGATGAGCACGATCTGTTCGAAGGAAAGGATACCGCGGCTAGTCTTGCGATGGGCGTGGGTAACGTCCTCACGAATCTGGGGGCGAAGGCGGTCGTCATCGCTGCGTTCTTTATTGCCTATGAGTACACCGGCTTCTTCAAAGAAACGATTCACCCCGGCTGGTGGGCAACCTGGGTGATCCTGTTTTTCGCTGAGGACTTTTCATATTACTGGTTCCACCGGAAGTCGCACGAGATCCGCTTCTTTTGGGCCTCACACGTCGTTCATCACTCGTCCGAGAAATACAATCTGTCGACGGCCCTGCGGCAGACGTGGACCGGCAACATCACCGGCTCCTTCATTTTCTGGATGTGGCTCCCCGTTCTCGGATTTCATCCGTTGATGGTCGTTACGATGCAGTCGGTCAGTCTGCTATATCAGTTTTGGATCCACACGGAGACCATCGGCAAGTTGCCTCGGCCCGTGGAGTTTTTCTTCAACACGCCATCGCATCATCGCGTGCATCACGGGTCGGACATCAAGTATCTTGATCGCAATCACGCCGGCATTCTGATCATCTGGGACCGGATGTTCGGCACGTTTCAGGAGGAAGAGGAGCGCCCGACGTACGGCCTCACGAAGAACATCGAGACGTACAACCCCTTCCGGATCGCCTTTCACGAGTGGATGGACATCTGGCGGGATGCGACGCGCCCGGGTCTTGCGCTCCGTGAACGTTTCGGATACATTTTCGGACCGCCCGGCTGGAGCCACGACGGCAGCCGTATGACGACGGAGGAGATGAGGGAGAAGGTGGATCGTTGATTGTAGATGGTTAATAGTTTTTGGTTGATTGGATTTCAGTCGATCGTGATCGATGCGATTCTGGCATTTAAGCTTGAATCAGCACGACGGAGATGCGGTGATCCGATCCACAATTCACAACCTACCATCGTCGATTCTACAGCCTCGTCACGTCCCCGACCCGCGTCCACGTCACGTCGGTGAAGTCGATGTCGATCCGCCCCTTCGAGTCGATAAACCGTTCTCCGGCGTCATCGGGGAAGCAGATGAGATCGAATGGAGCTTCGCGATCAACCTCAGCCACGGCATTCTCCACGATCTTGAGAAACGGATCCAGGCGGGTGTCCCATTTCGCCATCGCAAAGTGCGTGTCTGCATAGCGCCGGACCAGCGAGCCAATCTTGTCGGGTCCGACCTGGCCGGCCTCGCCCCAGAAGACCGGTCGCCCGCGCAGAGCATCCATTTGCACGACATCGGGTTTGTACTTGTCGCCAATCTTGACTTCCACCGACAGGTCCGGATACTGCGGGAGGTACAGCGCCCAGAGAAACGCCTTCATCCAGACGTGCTCGATGCGCTCGTGCTGGTTCTTGACGAACACGACCTGCTCGCCATGAGCGCGCAGCGTGAGTTTGCGGCGGAGGGGAGACGGCATTGTTGAGTGCGAAGGGCGAAGTGGGGAATGCGAAGTGTGGAGGGCGAAGGGTGAAGGGCGAGATCCGGTGTAGTACTTGAGGGAGGATCGGGTCCTCTTTAGGTCGCCGGAACGGAAGGAAACATAAGAACGGCCGGGGCTTGGAGTTGCCCCGGCCGTTCTCTGGTGGTCCACCATCTTTGCCAGCAGAGGGCGTTTTAGCGGACAATCGTCAGGCGCTGCGTTTTCCGTTCGCCGTCCGCCGTCAGGACGAGGAGGTAGGTGCCACTGGAGATTCCACGTGACGACATCGAGTAGGTTTTGCGTCCCGCCGTCTCGCGGCCATTGACGAGGGTGGCCACGCGCCGACCCAGCATGTCGAATACCTCCAGTCGGATATCGGTCGCTTTCGGAAGCGTGTAGACAACCTCGGCCTGGGTGTGCACCGGGTGCGGAGCTGCACCGAGTAGCTTGAGATCCGATGGCGTTCCACGACTCACTTCGATGGGGTCGGAGAGGGTCGATGTGCCGTCCACATCAATCTGCTTGAGACGATACGACGCGGTTTCCGCGGTAAAGGGCAGTTCATCGCTAAATCGGTACTCTTGCGCCTCCGACGTGGTGCCTGCACCCTGAACGGCGCCGATGCGTTTGAAGGGGCCGTCGTCACCGACCTTGCGCTGAATTTCGAACCGGTCGTTGTTTTTCTCACTGAGGGTCGTCCACGTTAGCACGACGCGATCTTCGTCCGATGATGCTTCGAGGTTGGCTAGCTCGACGGGAAGTACCGCATCATCCGCCACGACGATCTCAACAGTTGTGCTACTCGCGGCGTAATTCCCCTGGCTGTCCTGGATGGAGTAGGTGAATGAGTCTGTGCCGGTGAAGCCGGCGTTCGGTGTATAGGTGATGGCGCCGGCCGTGTTTAGCGATAGCGAGCCATTCGACGGAGACGAGTAGCTGGTCGCGATTATGTCGTCGCCGTCGCCGTCGGCGTCATAGTCATTGGCCAGGAGGCCGGGGGCCGCGATGTCGAGTGTGCGGCCTTCAAAGACGGAGTATCGGTCTGTTGCCCCCACAGGCCGACGGTTTGGATCGGGTTGTACCTCGAAGGTCACAGTGGCAGTACTCGTTGGACTATCGTTTTCATCCGCCATGGTATAGGTAAACGAATCCGATCCGGTAAAGCCAGCGTCGGAGGTATACGTGGCCTCTCCGGCGACCGTCAGCGAGAGCGATCCATTGGCTGGCTGGAAAAAGCTTCGGGCCGTGATGGCGTCACCATCGGGGTCGTAGTCGTTCTGCAAGACACCGGGTGCCGGGATGGTCGTCTGCTGACCTTCGATCGCGAGGAATGTGTCATCGTGAGCCTCCGGCGGTCGATTCGGGTTATAGACGGTGATCGTCACGGTACCAGTATCCGTATTGCCGTTTCCGTCGCGGAGGGTATACGTAAACGAGTCACTGCCCGTAAATCCTGCATCCGGCGTGTACGCGAACTCTCCGTTCGTAACCACAGATACCGAACCGTTCGGGGGATTAAAGTAGCTCGCGACAATCCGGCTGCTACTATTCGGAGCCAGGTCATTACCGAGCAGGCCCGGGGCTGCGACCGTGAGCGTGCTGTCCATCTTTGTCCGGTAGAGGTCGTCTCCGGCAAGAGGTTGGGTTTGCGACGCCGGGATCACCGTGATTTCGACACGACCAGAAGAGGCTGACGTCGCCCCGTTCGCGTCGCGAGCCGAATACTTGAAGGAGTCCGTTCCGGTAAACCCGGGATCCGGGGTGTACGTGAACTCGCCGGCTGTATTGAGCGATAGACTGCCGTTAGATGGCGAAATATAACTGCTGGCGATGATGTCGTCATCATCCGGATCGTAGTCATTTGCCAGTACAGCCGGTGCCGATACGTTTAGCGTTTGCCCCTCCACGACGGTATAAGCATCGTCCAGAGTAACGGGCGGGCGGTTCGCCGGTGGTTTTACATATAGCGTTACGGTGCCCGTGCTGACTGTGCCGCCGTTTTCGTCGCGCATGTTGTACGTGAATGAGTCCGTGCCGGAAAATCCGGAATCAGGCGTGTACGTGAACTCTCCGCCGGTTGTCAGGGAGACCGTTCCATTGGCCGGTTGAAAGAAGCTTGCGGCGATGATGTCGTCGCCGTCGGGGTCATAATCGTTTTCCAGAACACCGGGACTACTGACTGTGAGGGTTTCGCCCTTCATTGTCACATAATGGTCGTCGATGGCCACGGCCTCGCGGTCGGCGTCTGGCTGGACGGTGATGGTTACCGTCGTCGTGGACGCAAGCGTACCCGCGGCATCGCGGATGGTGTACGAGAAGCTGTCTGTTCCTGAAAACCCACCGTCAGGTGTGTAGGAGAACGAGCCGTCCGTGGAAATCGACACGGTGCCGTCGCCTGGGTCCGAAAAGCTCACAACGGAAAGGGCGTCGCCATTCGGGTCGTAGTCGTTGGAGAGTACGCCCGGGGCATCGATGGACAATGTTTCTCCCATCTCAACCACGTAGTCGTCATCGAGACCGACCGGTGCAGCGTTCTGAGCGAAGGTTGGGCTTGCCGTCATCCATAGGGTGATACAGCCGAGAATGAGGCCGATATATCGTGGGATAGAGCGATACAGTAGCGGTTCGGGCATAGAATCCGAGAGGGATGTTAGAGGGGAATGACCGTCACCACGGACATAGGTAACGTGCAAAAACCGGTCGGGGACATAGCCGGTGTATATTTATATGCGCAGAGACGCTGGCGGTAAGGACAGAAGCGGCGAGAAGCCGGGATGAATCGACGCCGGGATGGTCGCTCACCGAAAGTGCACGAAAACAAACCGGGAGGAGGGCGTACATCGGAGTGGATATTTGCAACCGCTCTCCCTCGATTCTCTGCGTTTGATGAAAGATCTCACTACCGTTTCTCCGTCCCGTTTCCACGCGTTTCAGAACCTGGAGCGCATCGATACCACGGATGCGTTTGTCGGACGGCTGCAGATTGATGAGGCGGATCAGCGAGAGCGGCGGCAGGCGCGCGAACTCGTGGCAGGCGTCACCCGCTGGCAACGACGGCTCGATTTTCTGCTGTCGGAGTTTTACAACGGCGACTTCGAGGACATGGAGCTGCGGCTTCAGGTCATTCTCCGTCTCGGTCTGTACGAGATTTTGTACCAGGACACACCGCCGCACGCCGCCGTCGATCAGTACGTCGAGCTTGCCAAAGAGGTGATTCGACCGGGGGCCGGTGGTCTGACGAATGGAATCCTGCGAGCGATTCTACGGAAGAAAGATGCGCTTCCCCAACCGCGAACGGGGGATACAGCAGAAGATCTGGCGATCCGGCACTCGCACCCGACATGGATGGTTCGCCGGTGGCTGGATCGTTTCGGAGACATCGATACGGCGGCGCTTCTGACGTGGAATAATCAGCGGCCCATGTTCGGTCTGCGCGTCAACACCGCGAAGACCACGGTCGAGGACGTCACAGCCTGGCTCGACGAGAACGAGGTTGCATGGACGCCGTCGCCATACCTGAAGGATGTCGTTCGCGTACAGCGCTTGCAGCCCATCATTCACGGCTCGTTGCTCGACGAAGGGAAGGTTGCCATACAGGACGAGAGCGCGAGCCTCATCGTCCGGTGCCTCGATCCGCAGCCCGGGGAGACCATTTTCGATCTGTGTTCGGCACCGGGCGGCAAGACCATTTATGCCGCTCAGCGTATGCACGGGGAGGGACGCATCATCGCGTTCGACATCCACGAGGGACGTCTCGGTCTGGTGAAGGAGGCCGCGGAGACGCACGGATTTGGCGACTTGATCTGGAGGCAGCCGGCGGACGCTCGGGATCTCCCCGGCCGCGACGATCTCCCGACGGCTGACCGCGTGCTGCTGGACGCTCCGTGTTCCGGACTTGGCGTGCTCTCGAAACGCGCGGATCTGCGCTGGCAACGCAAGGAGTCGGACCTCGAAGAACTGACCCAGCTACAGGCAGAACTACTCGACGCCGCAGCTGACCTCGTCCGCCCGGGCGGCGTACTCGTTTACAGCACATGTACGATCGAGCCGGAGGAAAATGAGGCCCAGGTCGACCGCTTCCTCGCGGAGCACGAAGACTTCGAACTGGAGTCCGTCGAGGGGTTGATCGCGGATGAACTGGTTACGAGCGACGGGGCGTTTGCGTCGCTACCCCACCGCGATGCTATCGACGGTGCGTACTGCGCGCGGCTCCGACGGGTTGAGGGGTGAAGGTATGGATGTTTGAAAGTATGGACGTGGGAAAAGGTGAGAGTGTGTGAGTGGAGTTACCCCGATTTGGTGGACTCCTCTACGCTTGCATGAAGCAAGGATGCTGCATCCGTTCGCAGGTGATCGGCGAACGGTAGCCGAGTGGAGTCGGCACCGGCTGTTTATCCATCCGGCATACATGCTCTACCGGATACAAAGTTGAGGCAATTCCACACGGCTGGCTGTCGCATCGAGCCTCCGGTTTAGCTGCATTCATTCGGCTCGTGGATGTGCTCGAGAGTGTCGGCGAATACAAGCCGCCTTCCTGGTTCAGGCCTGCCGGGAAATCCCTTAACCTCCAAATCCACAATCCATAATTCCCAATCCAGAATGCTATAACGGACCAACGTCTAACGACTCAACGCACAAACGTAAAAAACTGGATCTTTGCGGCACAGCGATTGTAGGTTTGCGAGGACACCATGTCACCTCCCGGCGATATTTCGTACGCCCCCACCCGTCTTCTGAACGTATGTTGTCTTGCCGTTTCCCTCGCGTCTTTATTCTGACGGTCCTACTCCTGTTTCTGATGGGAGGGCGTCCGGCAAACGGGCAGCGGATTGCGAAATACGGCGCTGACTTTTTAGCAGGCGGTGTGGATGCGCGCGCGCTCGGCATGGGCGGTGCCTACGTTGCGCACGCGTCTGAAATTACGGCGGGTTACTGGAATCCGGCTGGCTTGTACCACATCAGTTCGACGCAGGTCTCATACATGCATGTGAGCCGCTTTTCCGGAGCGGTCACGTTTGATTACGGTGGCGTCGCCGTTCCCCTCGATGAGCGGTCGGCCCTCGGCATCAGCTTCTTCCGGAGTGGCGTCAACGACATCGTGAACACGCTCAACGCCTGGGATCCCGTCCTGCAACAGCCCAGAGCGAACTATGAGAGTCTTATCACGACGTTCTCCGCAGCAGACTGGGCGCTCTTCTTGAGCTACAGCCGAAAGATTAACGAACGGCTCTCAGCGGGCGTAAACTTCAAAGGCATTCGCCGCTCGATTGGGGATTTTGCTCAGGCCTACGGTTACAGCATGGACGCCGGCGCGCAGTATCGCGTCGGTGTGTATCGCTTTGGCGTAAACATTCAGGACCTATCCACGATGCTCCAGAGCTGGAGCGTGAACCGAGAGGAGTTTCAACTCAACGGCGACGAGATCAACCCCGACACCGGACAACCCTACACGTTTTCTGAGGTGTTCGGCCAGGATTTGCCGCAAGGAGGCACGGAGCTCGTTCTTCCGGTCGTCCGCCTTGGATCGGGTGCTGTCTGGCCTGTCGGAGATCGACACTCGGCGACCGCCGGGTTCGATGTCGATGTCGCATTCGATGGGCAGCGAGCCTTCGTGCCCAATATGGGCGACGTATCCTTTCATCCGCGCGTCGGCGGCGCCTTCAACTACGCCGGTGTGGCGGAAGTGCGTGCTGGCCTTCAGCGGATCCAGACGGGAGGCGACCTCGGCGGCATCACAGCTTCTCCGACGGTTGGGGCCGGCGTGCGGCTGGATCGCATTTCGCTCGATCTCAGCTTCGGCGACTTCGTAGGAATCACCGCGGAGGATCTTGGGTTCACCTACAGACTGTCGGCCATCATTCGCCTACAGCCGCCGGATCAGCAATAAGCGTCCGTCCTCGGCCGTTGTCTTCGGCCCCTCGCTTCGATTCTGATTCTCCAGGACTCCGCTATGGACCAGAATGACTACATCGGGATCGGCACCAGTGTGGTGCTTCACCTGTTGCTCGGGATCCTGTTCTCGTTTCTGACCGCCTCCCGCCCTGTGCCGCCTCAGTTGGGATACGTGGAGGTCGAGTTCGGGGAGTTTCAGTCGGGGCGGCCCGTCGAAGCGGTCGACGAGGCACCGGAGGCATCCGCACCGGAGGAAGAACAACCGGAACCCGAGACGCCCACCGAGCCGGAGCCGGAGCCCGAAGAGGTCACGGAGCCGGAGCCTGAACCTGTCGAGGCGCCGCAGGAAGACCCGCAATCCGAAGAAACCGTTCCGCCGACGGAGGAAGAGACCACAACCCCAGAGCCTCAACCGGAACCGCAACCAGAAGAAGGCGCGGACGAACAGGAATCCGACGACGAATCGGGAGCAGAGACCGGGGATCCGGGCGAAGGCGCCGACGAACAAAAGTCCGCGCCGTACAATATCGAAGGCCTGAATCGGGATCCGATCACTGCGCCTCTTCCGCAGTACACCGAGAAGGTCGACGCAACCATCAGTTTCATCATTCGCGTCGGCCCGGACGGTCGCGTCGTTGGGCTCATCCCCGCCAGAATGGGGGGCAGCCCTGAGCTTCAGAATGAGGTGAAGCGTGTGCTGAATCGCTGGCGTTTTAACGCTCTCCCACCCGCAGCACCGCAGGAAGTTCAGCGTGGCACGATCACATTCACGTTCCGGCTGGAATAGAAAGGAAGGTGTGAACGTGTGAAAGTGTGGACGTGTTAAGGTGTTTGACCGCTTAGAATTGGGCTCCTCCCGTAGAGTGGGCGGAATCGTTTACACGAAAAGCCACGCTCCTTTCCCCCCTCTCACCCCCTCTCTCTTTTTCTCCCTTTCCCCCTTCAGCACACCTATGCCGCAAGTCGATACGCCGCCCTCGCTCGATGTTCATGCTCTCTATCGGGCGATGCTCGTACCGCGCGTTATTGAGGAGAAGATGCTCCGTCTAATTCGACAGGGGCGCATCTCCAAGTGGTTTAGCGGTTATGGTCAAGAAGCAATTGCCGTGGGAACGACGTGGGCGCTACGGGACGACGACTACATTCTACCCATGCACAGGAATCTGGGCGTCTGGACCACGCGCGGGGTAGAACTGCGCCCGCTCTTCTGCCAGCTCATGGGGAAGGAAGGCGGCTTTACGAAGGGGCGCGATCGAACCTTCCATTTCGGTCTGCCGGAGAAGCACATCATCGGGATGATCTCCCACATGGCGGCCATGATGCCCGTCGCGTGCGGACTCGGACAGGCCTTTCGCTACCGGGATGAAGACCGCGTGGCGGTGACGTTCTGTGGAGACGGCGGCTCCCGAGAGGGCGACTTTCACGAGGCGCTCAACCTTGCATCGGTCTGGGATCTGCCAGTCGTCTTTCTGGTGGAGAACAACGGATACGGTCTTTCGACGCCGACTACAGATGCCCTTGGCACGACGAATATTGCCGAAGCGGCACGTGGATACGGCATGCCGGGCGAGGCCGTGGACGGTAACGACGTTCTTGAGGTCATTGACCACGTGGAGTCCGCGGCGGAGTACGCTCGAAGCAACGGGCCAGTACTGCTGGAAATGAAGACGTTCCGTGTCCGGGGGCACGAGGAGGCGTCAGGTACGAAATACGTCCCGGACGATTTGATCGAGACGTGGGAGGATCGCGACCCCGTCGATCGCCTTACACGCCATGCGCTCGCAAACGGGCACATGAAGCAGGCCGACATTGAGGCGCTGCGCGAGGAATTGGAGCAGGAGATCAATGAGATCGCCGAATGGGCACTCGATCAGCCGGAGGTCGAAAGTACCGTTGAAGCCGAGAGGGCGGACCTCTTCGCTCCATTCTCCGACGATTCGCCCCTCGCGTTCGACCTGTCGCTCGTAGCGCCGAATGATGAGCCGAAAAGCGAGAAACGGTTTATCGATGCCATCCAGGATGGGCTGCGTCAGGCGATGGAAGCCGACGAGACGTCGCTGGTCATGGGACAGGACGTTGCAGAGTACGGCGGCGTGTTTAAGGTGACGGAGGGCTTCCTTGACCAATTTGGTCCGAAGCGCGTCCGCAACACGCCGATCATCGAAAGCGGTGCAATCGGAGCGTCGCTCGGCCTGGCGGTCGAGGGATTGAATCCGGTCGTCGAGATGCAGTACGGTGACTTCATCACGTGTGGATTCAACCAGACGGTGAACAACCTGGCGACCACGCACTACCGCTGGGCACAGGAGGTCGGCGTTACGATTCGCGCCCCGATCGGCGGAGGCATTGGCGCGGGCCCGTTTCACTCGCAGTCGATGGAAGCCTGGTTCGCGCATGCCCCGGGCTTGAAGGTCGTTCTTCCTAGCTCTCCCGCTGATGCGAAAGGGTTGCTTATTGCTGCAATGGCCGACCCGAATCCAGTTCTCTTTTTCGAGCACAAAAAGCTGTACCGCTCGATTCGCGAGGACGTGCCCGACGCGCCGTACCGCCTGCCTCTCGGGACGGCTCGCGTCGCCCGGACGGGAGCAGACGCGACGATCGTGAGCTGGGGCGTTGGTGTGCACTGGGCGCTCGAAGCTGCGGAAGCCTGGCAGGAGGAGGGCGTCGATCTGGAGGTGATCGACCTACGGACGATCGTGCCGTGGGACCGCGATATCGTACTCCAGTCACTGGCGAAAACAAACCGTCTCCTCGTTCTACACGAAGCGACACGAACCGGAGGCTTTGGAGCCGAGGTGGCCGCGGAAATAACGGAGGAAGGGTTCAAGGAACTGGACGCACCACCGATTCGCGTTGGTGCAGAGGATCTGCCGGTACCGTTTGCCCGGAATCTTGAACGCGATATTTTCAGCGCGAAATCGAAGCTCGACGATGCACTGGATCGTCTGCTCACATTTTGATTCCCGTAATGTCTTGGTCCGTCAACAGTGAAGAGCGAGGCTCGTCGTGATGCGGCGGGCCTCGTTATGTTTTGTTTGCACGAACGCGACGATCCCAAAGGCACTCTGGAAACCTGAGCGATCCCGCGGTGTGTCAAGGTTGTGATGAGAAAACGTCTTCCATATCGTCTAGTCGCTGCGACACTCAGCCTCCTCCTGGTGGCGGGTGTCGCCGTGCCCGTTGTTCAAGCGGCGTGCGCGGCCCACATGCGGATCGATGCAGATGTTCATCATGCGTCCGTGGTACCACCTGATGCGTCTGACGATATAATGGCCATGCAGGTGGTTGCATCGCACGTACGTGATGGCGATCACGTCTCCTCCGCACAGAGTGAAAGTGAACCCTGTGAAGCGGCTCCGTCTCCATGTGCCAGCGACTGTGCGTCCTGCTGTATGGTCGAGACCCCATCTTCGACGTGGACAAGCATCCGTGTCGTCGATCAGGTCTCGTGGAAAGGCGACGTACCGTCACGGTACGATGTGGTGACGATCATCCTGCCGCGCGACGGCAATGAATCGCCGAGGCATCGCGCGTCGGACGCTTCTCCTCCCATTTCTCCTGTTCGCCTCCACGTCTGGACGGCGACATTTCTGACGTAAATCTGGATCCGTACGTGAGCCGCGCGGTCGCGTGATGCTCATGTGTGCTTCTGTCGATTGTCGGTCTCCCGCCCGACACTACTGCACGCCTTCTGGGTGGTGACGTGTGTCTGATTGGACCGGGTCGGCAAACTGATTCTCTCAGCTTCCATCTGCGAGGCATCCGTTCCAGATTTCCGGATTCTCTATGTCCCACCCGTTGACCCGCATCGGTGTGGTGCTCATCGCGAGCATCGCCCTGGTTTTGTTCTCTCCTGTGCAGGCGCAACCTTCGACCGATGGTTCCGTGCCGTCCGCCGATTCATTGCGCCTCTCTGATCTCGTTCAGCAGGCCGTGTCGGCCAACCCTGATTTGCAGGCGGCCCGTCTCGAAGCCGCCGCGCGAGCGGAGAAGGTCGCTCAGGCCCGGTCGTGGCCCGAGCCTACCGTCGGAGCCACGTATTTCCCACGCTCGATTGTGACCGCACGCGGGGCTCAGCGCTCGCAGTGGCGCGTCCAGCAGACGCTTCCCGTCCCGGGGTCTCGGTCGCTTCGCGGCGAAGTTGCCGAGCTCGGCGCGGACGTGGTCCATCGCCAGACGGAGGCGTTGCAGCAGGAGGTTGCACTGAACGTGCGTCGCGCCTACTACACGCTGTATCGCGTGCAGCGGCAGGAGCAGCTCATCCGCCGCTTTCAGGACGACCTCCGACAGGCCGAGGACGTCGCTCTCGCGCAGTACGAGGTGGGAGAGGAGGGACAACCGGCCGTCCTGAAGGCGCAGATCGAGCGTGAACGTCTCCAGGTGCGGCTTGAATCGCTCGACGCCGCTCGTCAGCGGACGGTCCAGACCCTTGCACGCCTTACCGGAAACGCGTCCCTGGCGACCGACGGAGCCATCTACGTGCAGGCGCCGCGCCGCGAACGGGTCGTCTCTGCACGGGTGGAGGACGCGCTCGCTCAGCGACCCGAAGTTGCAGCGCTTCAGCAGAGCGTGAAGCAGGCCGAGCGGAAAGTCGACCTGGTGCAGCGCGAGAAGTGGCCCGATGTGACGGTGGGCGCGCAGTACTTCGATATCGAAAGTACGGGTCTGACACCGATGATGGACGGACGCGATGCGCTTGCTCTCTCCGTCGGGGTCAAAATTCCGCTCTGGCGTGGGGCCGAGCGGGCACAGGTCGATGAGGCCGTGCTCCAGCGCCGGGCCGCGGAGTCTCGCCTCGATGCGCTCGCGCTGGACGTCCGTACGGATCTGCAACGTCTCGAAGCCACCCTCGATCGCCAGGAACGACAGCTCCGCATTCTGGACGCGACCCTCATTCCTCGGGCTGAAACCGCCCTCGAAGCAACGCTCAGCGCGTATCGAACCGGCCAGAGTGATTTCCTCGATCTCCTGGACGCCGAGCGCACGCTGTTCCAGTTGCAACTCGATCGCGCCACCATCTTCTCTCGACTCCTGACCACTCAGGCCGAACAGGACCGGGTCGCCGGTCGGACAGCCGTGTCCGATCGCTGATACCGATCTCCCTGTCTGCCTGACAATTTTCTCTGCTGAACATGTCTACGACAAGCTTTTCTCGCACAACTGCTGTATTGATCGCCGTCGCGCTTCTGGTCGGCGTCGGGCTCGGTGTCACGGCCATGACGGTGTTTTCGGACAATAGCGACGTCGAGGCAACGGCCGGATCGCCGCCGGCGTCCGATTCTGCTGCTTCAGCCGCATCCGGCGCGACCGGACTGGCTGCCTACGACAAGGATGGGGACGGCACCGTTTATCAGGGGGGAATGCACCCCGAGGTGATTCAGGACGAGCCCGGCAACTGCCCGATTTGCGGCATGGCGCTCACGCCGACGCCCGTGAACGGGCAGGCACCGGAGGGGACGGTTCAGATTTCTCCGACGACGCTTCAGAACATTGGTGTCAAGACGGCTCCGGTTCGGACGGAGTCGCTCGCACGACGGGTACGCACGACCGGGCGCTTTGAGGTAAATGAGCGGCGCACGACCGCCGTCGCTCCGAAAGTGGGCGGATGGGTCGACAAGCTGTACGTCGATTACGAAGGCGCGCGGGTCGGAACAGGGCAGCCGCTTATCGAACTGTACAGCCCGGAGCTCGTCGCCACGCAGGAGGAGTACCTGAGCGCTCTCCGCGCGGCCGAACGTCTCGATGATGCCTCCTCCCAGCGACTCGTGGAGGCAGCGCGTCGACGGCTCGCGTACTGGGACATCTCCGACGCCCAGATCGAGCGTCTGAAGGAGACCCGAGAGCCGATGCGTACGCTCACGTTCTATGCGCCCTCGGCCGGGACCGTGACGAAGAAGTCGATCACCGAAGGGGAGAAGTTCTCTCCGGGTGAGACGCTCATGCAGATTGCCAACCTGAGTTCGCTCTGGCTGATGGCTGATATTTACGAGCAGGACCTCGCCTGGATTGATACGGGCAGCAAGGCGCGGGTCCGTCTGCCGTACGATCCCACAGCGGAGGTTGAAGCTGAAGTCGACTACATTTACGACGAGGTCGATGGACAGACTCGCACGGTACGCGCTCGCGTGTCGGTTCCGAACCCGGACCGTAATCTGCGTCCCGGAATGTACGCGGTTGTTATGATCGAGGGCGACGAGACGGAGCCCTACCCGGTCGTCCCGCAGGAGTCGATCGTCGACTCCGGAGACCGCGACATTGTGATTCTTGCCGAGGGGAATGGGCGATTCCGTCCGGTGCCCGTCCAGACGGGGCGCACGGCGGATGGAAAGGTGCAGGTCGTCGAGGGTCTGCGTGGAAACGAGACCGTGGTGACGAGCGCGCAATTCCTGATCGACTCTGAAGCCCGGCTTCAGGGCGCGCTGTCGGCGATGACGATGCCGGGGCATGACCACGGTTCATCCGATGCGATGTCGAATGACCGGGAGGAGTCACGTGCAGACCACGAGCCGGCAAATCACTCGGCTAGCGACCACGCAGAGATGTCGGCCGAGCAGATGCCGTCTGAGTCTCACGACATGACCGGCGGTCAGATGACCACTCGGGACACCGTCGACATTCGCGTCACGAAAAGCGGGTTTGAGCCGTCGATGGTCCACGTGAAGAAGGGGGATCAGACCGTGTTTCGCTTCATCCGTCAGACCGAGTCCACCTGCGCAACCAATGTTCAGATTCCTGCGCTCGATGTGAAACCGACGGATCTGCCCATGAACGAGGCCGTCGCGATCGAGGTGACGCCGGAGAAGACGGGATCATTCACATTTGCCTGCGGAATGGACATGATCGAAGGTACGGTCATGGTCGAACGGGCATCCAAGGGGTGATTGCCTGAACGCCTCCGCCGTCACCCCCTTTGCTATTGAGGACCGAATGACCAAAACCTGTTTGGCGGACAGCCTTCGGCCACCCCAAGGTACGAACCTCCCGACGGCCGGTCCTCGCGGCGCGCGCACGATTTTGACGTCGTGGATCGCGCTCACCGAGCCGACTGCGTCCGTACCAAAGTTTGACCTTCAGCCCTACCTGAGACGCGACCGTCTGCCCTTCCTTATTCGCGATTCATCCACCGAACAGGTTATCATGCTTTCTTCTGTTATCGAATGGAGCGCCCGAAACCGGCTTCTCGTCGGCATGCTGACGCTTCTTCTCGCGGCTGCGGGAACGTGGGCGACTCTGAGCATTCCGATCGACGCCTTTCCGGACCTGTCGCCCACACAGGTGATCGTGAAGACGGAATACCCCGGACAGGGGCCGCAGATTGTCGAGCAGCAGGTCACGTATCCGCTGACGACATCGCTGATGTCCGTTCCGTTTGCGAAGACGGTGCGCGGCTATTCGATGTTTGGGACGTCGTTCGTCTACGTCATTTTTGAGGATGGGACGGACATGTACTGGGCGAGAAGCCGGGTGCTCGAGTACCTGAACACGGTTTCCGAGGATCTCCCGGCGTCGGCCAAGCCGGCACTCGGTCCGGACGCGAGCGGGGTTGGATGGGTCTATCAGTACACGTTGCGGGACACGACCGGGCAGCACGATCTCGCCGAGCTTCGCTCGATCCAGGATTTCTTCCTGCGATATGAGTTGCAGGGTGTGGACGGAGTGTCGGAGGTCGCGTCGGTGGGCGGATTTAAGAAGCAGTACCAGGTCGTCGTCGATCCGCAGAAGCTGTCGGCCTATGGCGTGCCGTTACAGCATGTCAAAATGGCGCTCAAACGATCCAATCAGGATGTCGGCGGGCGCCTGCTCGAGATGGGGGAGCGCGAGTTCATCGTGCGAGGAAAAGGCTATCTGGAGGGCGTTGACGATATCCGTTCGGTGGGTCTCACGTCGAGCAACGGGACGCCGCTCACGATCGGAGATATCGCCCGCGTTCAGGTAGGCCCAGAGCTTCGCCGCGGAATTGCCGAGGTGGACGGCGTGGGCGAGGTGGTCGGGGGAATCGTCGTGATGCGAAGTGGCGAGAACGCGATGGAAGTCATCGAGCGGACGGAGGCGCGACTCGATGAACTATCTGCCAGCTTGCCGAGCGGAGTCGAGATTGTCACGCAATACAACCGTCGTCCACTCATCGAGCGCGCGATCGACACGCTGACCACGCAGCTCATCGAGGAAATGATCGTCGTTGCGCTGGTCGTGCTGCTCTTTCTCCTGCATGCGAGAAGTGCTGTTGTTGCGCTGATTACCGTACCGGTCGGGATCGTCGTGTCCTTGCTCGTGATGCACCTACTGGGCATCAACGCGAACGTGATGAGTCTCGGCGGGATCGCGATCGCCATCGGCGTGATGGTGGATGCGTCGCTCGTGATGGTGGAGAACGCCCACAAGCATCTGGAGCGAATACGCGAGGCCCGATACGCAGAAGCGACCGGTGACGGAGCAGGGGATGGTGCTTCAGGGGAAGAGCCTGAGATCGACAACGGCGAGCGGATTGAGGCTGTAATCGCTGCGGCAAAAGAGGTCGGGCCGAGCCTGTTCTTTTCGCTGCTGATCATTACGGTCAGCTTCCTGCCGGTATTCACGCTGCAGCAGGTGGAAGGAAGACTTTTCCGGCCGCTGGCGTTCACCAAGACCTTTGCGATGGCCGCGGCCTCGCTGCTTGCGGTGACGCTCGTTCCCGCACTCATGGTCACGTTCGTGAAAGGGCGGATCCGGAAGGAGTCGGAGAACCCGATCGCCCGATTTTTCATCGGCGCGTACCGCCCGGTTATCCGGCATGTGCTCCGCCGACCCGTGACGGTGCTCGTTGGTGCCACGGCCTTGCTTCTGATTACGCTGCTTCCGATTCAGCGGATGACGCTTGGGACGGCGTACGTTCCGTTCCCGCAGATCGGGTCGGAATTTATGCCCCCACTAAACGAGGGCGATCTTCTGTACATGCCGACCACGCTGCCCGGCGTGTCTCCGCAGAAGGCTAAGGAATTGCTCCAGCAGACGGATCGCATCATCGCGCAATTCCCCGAAGTCGAATCGGTGTTTGGAAAAGCAGGGCGTGCGGAAACCGCGACGGATCCCGCACCGCTATCGATGCTGGAAACCACGATCCAGCTTAAGCCGAAGGACGAGTGGCGAGACGGCATGACGCGGCAGAAGCTGATCCGCGAAATGGATGCGGCCCTGCAGATTCCGGGGCTCACGAACGCCTGGACGCAGCCAATCGAGGCGCGAACGGACATGCTCGCGACGGGAATCAAAACGCCGGTCGGGATTAAGGTTGCCGGTGAGGATCTGAAAACGCTCGAACAGATCGGCGAGCAACTCGAAGCGGTGCTCGCGCCCCTGTCCGGCACGCAATCGGTGTACGCCGAGCGCGTGATGGGCGGGACGTTTTTGGACATCGAGGTCGATCGCCGCGAAGTCGCGAGGTATGGCCTCACGACCGGCGACGTGCAGGATGTGATCCAGACGGCCATTGGCGGCATGCCCGTGACGACGACGGTCGAGGGACTGGAGCGGTACTCGGTCAATGTGCGCTATCCGCGTGGACTCCGCGATAATCTACCGGCGCTACGCGACGTTCGCGTTCCCCTTCCGAGGGGCGGAGAGATTCCGCTGGGACAGGTCGCCACGTTCGAGCGCGTCGAAGGCCCGCCGATGATCAAAAGCGAGCAGGCAAGGCCCAACGCGTGGGTCTTCGTCGACATCACGGATCGCACCGACGTCGGAACGTATGTCCAGAATGCGAAGGAGGTCGTTCGCGAGCAGATCGACCTTCCGGCCGGATACGCACTCACATGGAGCGGTCAGTATCAGTACATGGAGCGAGCGAATGAACGACTGCAGCTTCTTGTGCCGATCACGATCGCCATCATTTTCCTACTGCTCCTGATTCATTTTCGGAGCGCGATGAAATCGGCCCTTCTCCTCGGGCTGTTGCCTTTTTGCGCCGTTGGCGCGATCTGGCTGATGTGGATGCTCGACTTCAACATGAGCATCGCCGTCGGCGTCGGGTTCATCGCCGTGGCAGGACTCGCCGCGGAAACGGGCGTCGTGATGCTGGTCTACCTCGACGAGGCGATCGAGCGATACCGCGATCGAGGCGACCTCGGTTCTATCGAGGCTCTGCGCAGCGCCCTCGAAGCCGGATCCGTGATGCGCGTGCGACCGCTGCTAATGACGGTGTTCACGACGTTCTTCGGCCTGCTTCCGTTGATGTTCAGCACCGGCACGGGGGCACAGGTCATGCAGCGTCTCGCTACGCCGATGGTGGGAGGATTGGCGAGTGCTGCAATGCTCACGCTGGTCGTGCTTCCGGCGGCGTACATGGTCGTTCACCGGCGACGTCTGGAACCGGCACCCGTAGATGGATCGCGGACCGTTGACGCTGTGGCGGATAGTATGGAGGTGTGAAGGTGTTGAGGTGTTAAAGTTTGGAGGTGGGGACGTAGGGAGTCGGGATCAGGGCGGGCAGGCGAGCCGACTCTGCAACCCCCGATCCCCAATCCTAAATCCCCAACCCTCACTTCGAACTTCACCCTTCCACCTTCGCATTTCGCACTGTCGTCAGAGCGTGGTGACGTCCTCCAGGATGAGGTAGAGGCAGGGCACGATGATCAGGATGATCGATGTCGCAAAGACAATCCCGAATCCGAGCGAGATGGCCATCGGGATAAGCTGGTAGGCTTGGCTCGACCGCTCGAGGATGATCGGCGAGAGGCCACCAAAGGTCGTGAGGGTTGTCAGGATGATGGGGCGGAAGCGCCGGACGCCAGCTTCTTTGACGGCGTCGAAGACCGACATCTCGCGCCGCTTTTTGTTGGCGAAGTCGATCATGATCAGTGAGTCGTTTAGCACGACGCCTGACAGCGCGATCACGCCCATCAGGCTCACGAGCGAGAGGTCGTAGCCGAGCAAAATGTGGCCGATCACCGCACCGACGAGTCCGAACGGAATCGCGCCCAGCACGACGAACGGCTGCGAGTAGCTGTTGAAGGCCACTGCGAGGAGGGCGTAGATGATGAGCATCGCGAGAGCAAATCCTCCCCACAGGGCTTGCGTCGACTCGCGCATATCCGCCTGACTTCCCTCGAAGCTCCACGTGAGGCCCGGAAACTGATTCCGGAGATCGGGCAGAACGTCCGTCCGGATGGCCTCGATCACGCGGGTGACGGCGCTCGGTGGGTCGGCATCCATGCTAACGGTCACGACGCGTCGCCCGTCCCGCCGGTTGATCGACGTGAATGCTTCGCCCTCGTTGATTCCGACCACGTCGAGAAACGGGACATCTGTGCCATTCGGTGTCTGCAGAACGAAATCCTCCAGGTGGTACAGGTCCTTTCGCTCCTCTCGTGGAAGCTTTACGCGCACCTCGATCTCGTTCGTTCCTCGCAACTGTCGCTTGGCGAGAGCACCGTAGAATGCATTTCGAATTTGCTCCCCGACCGTGGCTGAGGTGAGACCGAGGCGGCGCCCTTCCGGGAGGAGGTGGAAGTCGAACTGGGACTTCCCGCGATTGTAGTTGTCGTTGACGTCGCGCGTCGCGGCGAACGACTCCGCGCGAGTCAGAAAGGTTTCGCTCGCTTCCTCAAGGACCTCGATGTCGGAGTGGCTCAGGTCCACGCTGATGTCCTGTCGGTAGCCACCGGGACCGCGCTCTGCCTCGAACGTGATCTGGTCGAGCCCCTGGATGTCTCCAATTTCATCGCGCCAGATCTCGATGACCTCTTGTGCAGACATGTCGCGCTCGGTTGGCGGCTTCATCACGATCTCGACATCGATGAAGTTCTGTCCGCGCACGTTCGTTTTGATTCCTTCCGCCACGCGGTAGAGGTCGTTCTCTTCGAACATCCGGTAGGTGGCGTTGGTGATGTCCTTCGCCACCTTTCCGGCCTGATCGACGGTCGTTCCAACGGGCAGGCTCGCACCGGCCTCAATCTCGTCAGTGGCAACCTCGGGCATCAGCACCATGCCCATGTGATCACTGTATCCGTAGCCTCCGACGACCAGGAGGAGCGCAATCGATGCGGTGAGGGTGACGTATCGGGCGTTCAAACAGGTATCCAGGAACGACCGGTAGTGTGTGTTGACGAAATGATTGAATCGACGGGCGAAGTTCTGCTGTCGCTGTTCGATCCACTTCGTGACACGATACTGCGCCGAGTCGGCGGTGTGGGCCAGGTGCGCCGGAAGGATGAACAGCGCCTCCAGCAAAGAGACTGCAAGAACCACGATGACGACTGCGGGCAGGGGCCACCAGTATTTGCCGGTCGTTCCGGGGATGAAGAGAAGTGGAACGAATGCAATGATGTTGGTGAGGATGGCGAAGGTGACCGGCTTGGCCATGTCGCGCGCGCCATGTACGGCTGCTTCCATCGCGCCCATGCCATCCTCGCGAAGCGCGTAGACATTCTCGCCCACCACAATCGCGTCATCCACCACGATCCCGAGTGCGACGAGAAAGCCGAACATCGAGATCATGTTGATGCTCAGTCCGGCGATAGGCAGGAAGAGCATCGCCCCGATAAACGAGATCGCCATTCCCATCATCACCCAGAAGGCGAGCCGCAGATCGAGGAACAGGGCGAGGATGAACAGCACAATGATTACCGCCAGCACACCATTTTCCGTGAGCAGTGTCAGACGCTGCCGGTAGTCGTTGGCCGCGTTACTGTCTACGCGATAGGTGATGCCGGGCGGGAACGAGGCCGAGGCGGTTTCGAGTACGCCGAGTGCCGTTTCAGCAATATCCAGAGGGGATTGATCACCGATACGGTAAATCTGCAGATCGACGGTGGGTTGGCGGTTGAACTTGCCGTGGAAGCCGGTCTCCTCGAACCCGTCGGTAATCTCTGCGATGTCGGCAAGCAGGACGTTGCTGCCGATATCGGATGTCACGATTTCGATGTTACCGAACTCGTCGGCCCATTGCTTTCGCTCTTGCATCCGAAGCAGGATTTCACCATCGCTCGTTTCCACCGCGCCCGCCGGTACGTCCTCGCTGGATGCCTGAAGGAGCTGGGCAACATCGCTGAGCGTCATTCCATATTCGCGTAGCCGATCCCGTGGAATCTCCACGTGCGTCACGTAATCTGGCACGTTGCCAATTTCGACCTGGGTGATGCCCTCCGTGCTCAGAAGTTGATCGCGGACCGACTCGGCGAGCTTTCGCAGGGTCCAGATGTCCGCCTCCCCGTAGATACCGATCGACATCACCTCCCGCTGGTTGGACTGCAGTTGCACCTCCGGCTCTTCGATGTCGTCCGGAAACGTGCGGATGCGATTGACGGCCTGGTCGATGTCCTGAAACGCCTTCATGCGGTCGGTTCCGGCGACGAGCTCAATACTCACCGTTCCGCGCCCTTCCTCTGCTGTGGAGGCGACTTCTTTGATGCCCTGAACGCCCCGGATGGCCTCTTCGACGGGACGGAGGATCCCCTGCTCGACCTCGGCTGGCGCAGCGCCCGGATACGTCACGTCGACGTCGACTACGTCCAGTTGGTACTGCGGAAAGACCTCCTTTTGGATGGTGTACATCGACCACAGTCCGCCACCGATGAGAATGACCATCAGCAGGTTGGCCGCGATCGGGGTCCGAACCATGAACGCGATCGGACCGGAGAACCAGCCTTCCGGGGGCGTGTCGCCCGTGGAAGGGGAGTTGGAGTCGTTGGGCGGGGAAGTAGCCATAGCAGAAGTGGATCGAGCCCGTCAGGAGCGGGGCAGCGCGAGGACAGAGCGGAGGATGCGGGATCGTTACCGCGACGGATCGGGGAGACGTTTCTCGTCGGACGTATCACTTGTGTCCGAGGCGAGACGGAGGGGCGCTCCTTCGCGCACAGTGGCGAGCGTCGACGTAATAATGCGGTCGTTCTCTTCGATGCCGTCGCGGACGTACGCGTAGACGGCATCTTTGAGTACCACGTCAACATTCTCGATTCGGAGTGTATCGGCATCCATAATCCAGACCGTATCGTCTGCTCGCAGGAAGTCGCGATTCAGGCGGATGACATCAGGAAGCGGCTCGGCCGGGATTTGTGCCTCCACATACGAGCCAAGCATGAGTGGAGGAGCATCCTGGTGCTCCGGACGCGTGGCTCCGGGGTCCGGAACAGAAATCAGCACGCGAGCCATGCGGGTCCGATCTTCCAGTGCCCCGATGCGCCGGGCCAGGTATCCGGTGCGGTACTGATCATCCATCCAGGCCGTCCGATTACGAATGCGTACCGCAGACCCGTTCGCCGTCGCTTCTTCCATGGAGGTAGAGGTGGATAGCCACTGCAGGTGAGAGAGTGGAACGGTGGCTTCGACCCAGTATCGATCGCGCCCGACGAGACTCGCGATCGGGTCGCTTGGCTGGACCTGCGATCCGACGCTCACATTGCGCTCCAGAACGTGGGCGTCGAAGGGCGCCCGGATCGTGGTTCGGTTGAGCGCGAGGCGTGCCTGTTGCACGGCGGCGCGGGCAGACTCGACCTCCGACTGGGCCGCCTGTAGCTGCGGCCTGCGGAGGACGAGATCCTGGTTTTCCTCGGCAAGCGTATCGTCGAGCAGTTTGTAATCCTGCCGGGCGACATTTTGCCGTCCCATTTCGAGCTTCAGATCCGACTCTGCCTGTTGAAGCTCGCTCTGTCGTTGCTGAAGAGCATTTCGGTAGTCCGAGGGATCGATTTGCACGAGGATGTCGCCCTCCTGGACATCGCGGCCCGGATCGAAGGCGGCCGATCGATCGATGATCTGGCCTTCGACGCGTGGACTGAGGACGATCTCATCCACCGGACGAACGGTGCCCATTGCGCGGATGGTGGGACGAATGGTGTCGCGTTCGAGTGTGATCACGTCCACCAGCATGGCACTTTCTTTCGTCGCGCCGGAGGTCTGTGCCGTTGGCTCGGTCGAGAAAATGAGCGCCATGAGGACGGCTGCACCGGCGATGATACCTGCACAAATGAGCACCGTGTGCATCCATCCGCTGGAAGAGTTCGGGAGCGAAAGAGACATGTCGGAGGCGAGGGAGGTCAGAGAGAATGCTTAATCGGAATGCCGAAGCTACGTGTCGTCTCGTTCGCGCTCGGTCGTGAAGGCCCCGGCGAGTGCGCGGTAAAGCGCTATTCGGTCTTCCGCCAGGATGCGACGGGCCGCGAGAAGGTCGCGCTGGAGCCGTTGCACATCGCGTAGGGCCGTCAGCACGTCCAGGTACGAGCCGGAGCCATTCAGGTACTGCACGCGCAGCTGCTCGTACGCCTGCTGGGCGAGTTCTTCCTGCTGGATCAGTTTTTCGACCTGTTTGCGCTGGCTCGTTTCGAGCACCAGGGCATCCTCGACGTCCCGAAATGCCTGGAGAACGGTCTGCCCATACGCGTATACCAACTCTCGCTTGCGTGCCTCGGCACGGTCGACCTCCGCCTGTAGCGCTCCACCGTAGAAAATCGGCGCGAGAAGGTCGCCTGCCACGCGTGCCACCCAGTCGTCGAACAGGTTTTCCGCCGCCTGCGCGGACGTGGCGGCCGATGCCGTGAGGGTAAGACGAGGGTAGCGATCGCTCATCGCCGCGGCGAGGTCACGATCGGCTGCTGCGACGCGGAAGCGTGCCGCTCGAACATCCGGGCGGCGGCGAATCAGCTCGGCTGGCACGCCAGTTTCAGGTGCAGGAGGAAGGTCGGGCAGTGAATCCGGCCCCGCAACAGGCTGGCGAGGCGGAGAGGTGCCGAGAAGGACGGCGAGCTGGTGTTCGAGCACGCCTACGCGAGCCCGAGCGGCAGATCGGTCCTGCTCCGAGGCAGCGATGAGTTGGCGTTGCCGGAGGATGTCGACGCTGCGTATCTGCCCGGTCCCGAACCGTTCACGGAGGAGGCTGAGGACCTGTTGGTTTGTCTGAACCTGCTGTTCTGTGAGGTCGAGCTGACGCCTCGCTTCGGCCAGCTGCATCCATGCACGAGTTACTTCTGCCGCAATCGAAAGGCTCGCTGCGCGGTAGTCTGACAGGGTTGCCTCGGCACGGGCCTGTTCGGCATTTGCACGGGCGCGAATGCGGCCCCAGAGATCGATCTCGTAAGATGCAGCAGCCCCTAGTTCGAGGTCGCGCTCGCTGGGATTGCGTCCAGCTCCATCTTCGGATCGACGCTCGGTTACGGCGGAAGCTGATGCGTCGATCTGGGGGAAAAGCCCTGCTTGCTCCTGGTCTACGATCGCGCGGGCCTCCTGCAAGCGAGCCCAGGCTGCGCGGAGCGTGAAGTTTGCCGATAGGGCCGTGTCGATGGCTGCATTGAGGGAGTCGTCACCGAAGGCGGTCCACCATCGGTCGATTTGGTCGGCTGAGCCCTGCTGCGAAAACGACGCGGGTGCCTCGACGGGCTCAGGTACACTTCGTTCAGGACTGCAGGCGCTTATCACGCTCGCGACGAGAACACATACGACGACGGCGGTTGATCCAAACGAAGCGGCGCTTGTGGAATCCGGCATGCGACAGCGTTCTTTGTCAGCTAGGGAAGCATGAAACGTCGCGGTACATATCCAGAAGATACCGAACGACGCGCCGTTCCTCCAGAGATCAGATCGTCACACATGAATGTACGGGCGGCTTGGTTGATAAAATCGACGGTACGATACACAAAAAAGCGTCCCACACCTAGGCAGGCGTGGGACGCGAGATTCCGGCAGAAATAGCAGCGCGCTACTCGTCGGAAAAGTCTCTGTGTCCGAAGTAGTGCAGCACGTACTTGATTTTTGACGCTTTGCCTTTCCCGAAGCCCGGGAATTTGCGAATTCGCTTCTCGATGGTGTCGATGTCCACTCCGTCGTTCCAGATATTGGCGGCATTGCCGTCGTACTCTTCGACGAGCATCGCAGCGACCTTCTGCGTGTTCTCCGCCATCTTGTTGGTGAAGCGGTGCACCGCCGGTTTCTGAGCGAAGAGCTCCTGGAATTCGTCGAAGTCCATTGCCGCGATCTTCTTCATGTCCAGATGACCGAGCCGGTCCTTCAGGCGAAGGGGGCCGGTGAATGCGAATTCGGCTCGGACACGCTGGTCGTACAGGAGGCCGAGAAGCGCGGCGTTGGGGTCTTCGCGAAGCCGGTCGTCGTCTTCAGGCTCCCCCGTTAGGGTGCCTTCCTCTTTGAAGCGTTCCATCATGCGGACGAGACCGCCCTTTAGATCGCCGTAGTCGATGTGTGTAACTTCGATCGCCATATGCTATTTCGTTCAGTATAATTTCCGGAAGCAGTGAACGGTCCAGGGCAGAAGGTAGTAGCGCGCTATCGGAAATGACAAGCCGCACATCAGAGTTTGCAAGATCTGGCGACTCTTCCGCGCTTGTCGGAGCCGGAAAGATACAGCGAGGGAAATAAAAAACGGACCCCGACTGTGGCAGCCAGGGTCCGTCAAATTGCGCAGGGCAGGAGAGTCCTCGTTCACTGATTAACGCATGGCAGGGCGATCCGGGATGTACGCCGGTCCACCATTTACACCGACATACGTGAAGTCGTCCCCCTCGGTAAACACGACGTTGTACTTCAGGTTGAGGTCGAGGTCGAAGCCGCGGGAGAGCGGGATTCGAAGACCCAGCCGGGGCGCAACGCCGAAGTTCGTCTCATCCGTCGCGCCGCTGACGAACGTTGGACCGCCTTCTACGCCGATGTACGGCTGAATACCCGTCAGGCGGAAGTTATACTTCGCGGCAACGTGGACGGGGATGATGTCGACATCGGCGACGTTTCCTTCACCTGAAAACTGGTGATACCCACCGGCGACGCCAATGAAGAAGGCGTCGGCCGCACGGTAATAGTACCCGCCATCGATTGCCAGTCCGGTTTTGTAACCGTCGGAGGCGTCACCCGTTACGAACTGCGGACCGGAGTTGAAATAGATCTGGTGCTTCCAGGCTGGCGTCTGCGCCTGGGTGACGTCCGGGCTCGACGCCGCTAGGAAAAGGAGTAGAGCCGCAAAGATACCGAGGCGTTTCATCGTAGCGTGGTGTCAGTGAGCAAAATATGTTCGCCCCCGCCAAACGAGTGGTGTCACGCTCGGTTGTTACGCTGATGTGTGTTGCGGAAAATGGAAATTACGCCGTTTTCTGCGCCACAAAAGAGGGGGAACGCTATCACTCGGTAGCCGGGACGAGAATTCGGCAACGGTCAAGACTCGCTGATCCACTGCGCCACTTGCTTGGCGAAGTACGTCAGAATGACATCGGCACCTCCACGGTGAATCGCCGTCAGGGCTTCGAGGGCTCCGGCTTTCTCATCGAGCCAGCCGTTTGCAGACGCAGCTTTGATCATCGCGTACTCGCCGCTCACGTGATACGCCACGACGGGGACATCGCTGTGATCTTTGACGCGGCGGATGACATCGAGGTACGGAAGCGCCGGCTTCACCATGACGAAGTCTGCCCCTTCCTGTAGGTCTAACCGAAGCTCACGGAGGGCCTCGTCGCTGTTGGCCGGGTCCATCTGGTACGTCGCCTTGTCGACCGGCACACCTTCGCGGCGGCGCGGGGCAGAGTCGAGGGCATCCCGGAATGGGCCGTAGTAGGCCGACGCGTACTTGGCCGTGTACGACATCAGCGCCGTCGACGTGTGACCCGCATCGTCCAGGGCATCCCGAATGGCTCCAATGCGCCCGTCCATCATGTCCGAGGGGGCGACGATATCCGCTCCCGCTTCGGCATGTGCCACGGCGATCTTGCGCATCACGTCGAGCGTCGCGTCGTTATCGATGTCCCCATCCCGTACGATGCCGTCATGGCCATCACTGTTGTACGGGTCGAGTGCCGTATCGGTGATGACGAGAAGATCGGGTACCTCCGATTTCAGAGCGCGAATCGCACGCGGATAGAGGCCGTCTGCATCCGTAGCATACTTGGCATCCGGCGTCTTTCGATCGTCCGGAATCTTCGGGAAGAGGGCGACGCCGGGGATGCCGAGCGCGTCGAGTTCACGCGCTTCTTCGACGAGTTGGTCAACGGTGAGGCGATACTGGCCGGGCATCGAGCCGATTTCCTGACGATCATTCGTTCCGGCCTTGACGAAGAGCGGGTGGATCAGGTTGTCCGTGGACAGGCGCGTTTCGCGCGACAGCCGTCGAATGTTTTCGGTGCGACGGAGGCGACGCGGACGCTCGGGTAGATCGTAAAGCGACATCGGGGAGGAAGATGGGGGAAATGACAACGTATCTTTGATGTGGCGGGTGCGCGCGGGGCAGAGTACGAACACGTCCCGGCGCATCCTGGCGGAGCACCCGTGATCGGGCACGACGCGCGCTTCAGGATTCCTCCCGGCGCCAGGTTGTTTCTCCATCGTCGTCCATAACGACAATGCCGAGGTTGTCGAGCTTTTCTCGGATGGCATCGGCGCGTTCATAGTTGCCTTCCGCTCGGGCCTGTTCGCGCTCTTCGACGAGAGATTCGACGATTTCTGTAAAGTCGTTCGTGGCTTCGTCAGACATAGGTGGTCTTCGTTCTTCGTTGAGATAAATGCTATCATCGCGGGCAAGTGGGCCAGGCGACTGGTCCAAATCCCGCGGTCAGATCCTGGTGTGCATTAGAGGCCTTTTCGCTCCCACGTCGTGCCATCCGCGCTGTCTTTGACGTCTACGCCCATCGCGTCGAGTTCGTCCCGGATCGCGTCTGCCCGATCGTAATTACCGTCTGCGCGGGCATCTGCGCGCTCTTCGATGAGCGCCTCGACGCGTTCGGCGAACTCGTCGTCTTCGTCTTTACCGTCTGTGCGCTCTGATGCCTCGTGCTCCGGCTGCACGATGCCAAGCAAATCGTTGATGTCACTCAGCCACGCACGCGCCGCGCGTGCATCCGTGGCCGTGAACGTATCGACCTGCTCGAGTGCTTTTACGCCCTGGAGCGCCGCGGCGAGTGCACCCGGCGTGTTAAGGTCGTCGCACATTGCATCCAGCGTGGCTTCATAACTCTCGCGAAGCTTCGACGTGAGATCGGACTCGCCGGTACCATCGGGCTCCGCAGCCAGTGCTTCCTCGACTCGCTCCTGGATATCCTGGTAGCGTTTGACGGCGCGCGAGCTGTCGCGCAGCGTTTTGAGCGTGAAGTTGAACGGCTTGCGGTACTGACCGCTGAGAAGCGCGTAGCGGAGGGCAAGTGGGTCGACGCCGCCCTGCTGACGGATGGCCTCCGGCACGTGCTCGTCGTTGGGGTCTGGCGCGATGAGGTCGCGTACCGTGTAGAAGTTGCCTTTCGACTTCGACATCTTCTCGCCCTCGACCTGCAGGAAGCGGGTGTGCACCCAGTAGGGGATAACCTCGTGGCCGGCCAGCGCTTCGTTCTGTGCCACCTCGCACTCGTGGTGGGGGAAAATAAGGTCTTCGCCTCCAGCGTGTAGATCGAAGCGGTCGCCGAGATATCGCATTCCCATGACGCTGCATTCGATGTGCCAGCCGGGATAGCCCCAGCCCCATGGGCTGTGCCACTTCATCAGATGGTCGTCGTCCAGCTTCCAGAGCGCAAAGTCGCGCGGGTCGCGTTTGCCTTCGTCCTCCACTACCTCGCGTTCGGTCGCCTGCAACTGCTCGGCTTCGCGATTCCCACTCAGTTTGCCGTAATCGGGAGCGGACTCGACCGAGAAGTACACGCCCTTGTCCGTCGCGTACGCATGTCCACTTTCGACGAGACAGATTACGGCCTCGAGCTGATCGGTGACGTGCTCGGTGGCACGCGGGCGGACGTTCGGATCTCGCAGGTTGAGTGCGTGCCAGTCACGTAGGAGTGCGTCGCTATAGTAGCGGGCAAGGTCATAGATATTGGCGAATCGCTCGCCTTCCCGTTCCAGGGCCTCGGCCATTCGGTCTTCCCCGGACGGGTCGACGAGGTCGTCCTGCGTCAGATGTCCGACGTCGGTAATGTTGCTGACGTATGTCGTGTCCCAGCCGATCGCTCGCGCGGTACGGAGAATCAGGTCGGCCGTCAAAAACGACCGAAAGTTGCCGATGTGCGCGTAGTTGTACACCGTGGGGCCGCAACTGTAAAAACGGAGGTGTCCTTCCTCTATGGGCTCGACAGATTCGGTCTCACGAGTGAGCGTATTGTAGAGGCGAAGCGTACGTTCGGCCATGCGGTGCTGGAATCGGCGGTGTGGGAGAAAAATCGTCGCGTACGTCGAGACGGACAGCGATAGAACCGTACACGGCGCGCCCGGGATTGTGCCGCCATCGAACGGTGCATTTTTGACCGAAACGAGGCAACCCGTTCGCCCGATGGCCCGCGTGGGTAAACCCACGCACGTGGATGTGTCAAGGCGTTTGGAAAGGTGGTGCACATACATGTGGGCTCTAATCTCATGTTACTATAACGTAAATAAACACTTTATATCTTTATATAAATAAATAAATACATATAGTGTGTACCAGATAAATGGATAGGGTCTGGTGGGTGCACGTATGCAGCAGTGGAAATGCAGAGCGAAATGGTGGAGGGCTCGCTGTATGTGGGAAAAGCACGTCGCCCTGGTTTTCGGCGCCATGCTCGTCTTTCTGGGATTAGGTACCGCGAGCAAAACGTTCGCTCAGAGCGGGCCAACGCATCACGGTCGTGGAAGTGACACGCATATTCGGCACGTCACAGCGGACCTCATTCGCGCATCGGATTACAGCCGGGTTCAGGCGCACATCAAGCGTCTACGCAAGCAAGCCGTTCGTCCCAAGACTCGTCTTGATACAGATACTCGCACCTTTCGCGTCCGAAATATACTCGATCAGTCGGAGTGGGCGGATGTCGAGGCCCGGCGACTCGCTTCGACGCCGGAGACAAATGTATGGATGGAGGTGGCCGAGGCCAATCGCTTCCGGCGACGGGGCATACTCGGTTCGGTGGTGCAGCAGATTCAAACTACGTTGAGCTATCGGACCTCGGTAGCGTCCCTCGACTCGACGCTTGGGGTTCTGTCGTTGCTCCATCGGTATTTCGGTCACCCACCCGACGTGGATCGGGATGGTCGCGTCGACATCCTCCTGCTAGACATTCACGATCAGTTTGAGGAAACCGGGGCTTTCGTAGCGGGCTTTTTCGACCCCAATGACCTCACTTCTAACGCGAACTCAAATCGCCGCGATCTGCTCTATATCGACACGCGCCCGACGATACTCCGCGACGGATCTGTTGATGTATCGACCGCGACAGCAACCATAGCGCACGAATATCAGCACCTCGTCCACGCCAACTACGAGGGCCGAGAGGTGGAAACGACCTTCGTCAACGAGGGGCTATCTGAGCTAGCAGAGATCGTCTGTGGCTTCGAGCCCCGATCTGCCGGCGCATACTTCGCGGATCCAGTCCGGCCGCTATTTAGCTGGTCGTACGGAAATCCGCTACCGGACTATGCGCGTGCGAGTCTCTTCCTGCATTACCTCGCCGAACAGATCGGGTATGAGCATGTCTCTGATCTCGTGCAGACGCCTAACCGTCACGGTGAGAGGGCGGTCCGCGCCGTTCTGCAGCAAACGAATGCGGGACGCTTCGAAGAGGTGTTCGAGGATTGGGGCCAGGCCACCCTGCTTGCGGCACCCGACTCGCGAGTTGGATATCGGCATCCCGATCGAGTAGCGGTAGGAAAGGGTGCACCCGGTGTGGAAATACGAACCCTGCCGGAACTTAGAAACGGCGAGCTCGGGGCATGGAGTCACGGTCGATTCGACGTGCCGCTGGTTCGCGACGCAACCGTCCATATTCGAAGTCAGGCTGCCGTTCAACTACATGGTCAAGTGGTGCATCCATCCGGCCGATCGAGGTCGGTTCAGATGCAGTCAGGGCAGAAGATACGGGTTGATGATGGCGGACAAGCGACTCTGCAGGTTCTGGTCTCTAACGTAGAATCGGGACCTGATTCTTCGATGCCCCGGGTACAGGTCGTATTCAACGGCCGTCGTAGCCTAACGCAGACTACGCTTCGACATGACGACGGGGTGGCGGATGCGTTTGGACTCGGTGCCCGATATCTGCTCCTGGAGCGCGCACACGAGCAGGCCGGATTGAAGTTTGACCCGCTAACCGAGTTCTGGATGCGATCAATCGATCTGGACGTGGTTTTTCTCAGCGAGATCGAAGGCTCTGGAATCTCGAATCAAACCCCCAAACGTCTGGAGGTCGAAATTCGAAGCGTAGAGGATGGGCTTCCCGGCGCACGTGTCGCCGGACCCGAAACATTTGAGATCACCCGAGAGGAAGGTCAGATCGGGAGTGTGACTGTGTCGTTGGGACGTTTTTATGACCAGCTCTCTCAAATGAATGAACCGGTCTATGTCCTCATTGGCTCCGGCCTCGATTCCAATCCAGTCGCGATCGCGCTCGACAACAGCCCGTCTGACGCGAAGGTGCGGGGCGTTCACCATAGGGGGGGATGGCGTCCAATGGCACATGTTCGCGTGGACGGTCAGTCGCTGGAAGGGTACCGGCCGATGATCCGAGCAAATGTCGCCTGGCCCAATCGCCGTGACGCCTTCAGTCGACTAAACATTCAGCCCGTGTATCACGGAGATCACATCTGGGTGAGTGTCTCGTCCGATGTAGAGATGAAGCCGGAAACATCCAGAATCGTGGCGCAGATGCCGTCCGGACGGTATCTGCAGGCGCTTACGCCGATTCCGATGGACAGTCTGGAGGCTGACGTCAGAGAGGCGGTGCCTCCAAACGCCGGGGCGATATTCAACTTCCCCGTCGAAACCGGCGGTCCATATGTGCTGCACGCACGCGTCGAGACGGTGGATTACGGTATTCTAAAGACGGGTGTACGCTGGCAGGGGCCCGATCTGTCGTCTGCAGAGGTACGCTCGCCCTATCCAAATCCGACCCGTCAGTCGGCTACCCTTCCGATCGTTCTTCGCGAGCCGGCTGATGTACGCGTGAGCCTTTTTGATGTGCTCGGACGCCGAGTGCGCAAACATCCTTCGCGACGCACGAATGTCGGATCCTTTGCTCTTCCCATTGACCTGCGTTCACTCGCATCTGGAATGTACTTCGTCCGCGTCACGATGCGGCGGCTGCGAGATGGGCACACGACTCGGGACGTCCGAAAGGTCGTCCTCATTCGATGACGATCTACTTCTGATTGTCATCGGTCCCGGTGTGATTGCATCGGGACGTATCCACATCAATCATATCATCTATGACCCATGTTTATAACCAACCGTACGAAGCGGCTTGGCTGGAGCATCATCATCATGGCAGCGCTGGCCGGTACCGTGATTGTTCTTAGCGGATGCGACACTTCTGGCATCGATGCATCGACGGGTCCCCCGGAAGGTGGGGGCGCGACGGATCTCGGGCCAAATGTTCGCTTGCAAATCTCCTTCGACGAAACGGATGCGACGTACTCGTCCGTTTGGCCAGATGTGATTGTCGGCAATGAGTCGAAGTCAGCCAAATCCGAAGGAACCGTTTACATGACGGAGTACGAAGAGACGAGTCAGGTGCGATCATACGATCGCGAAGGCTACCTGACCTCGTCATCCAGGTTCATCGAAGGCCATCCTGGAATGAATATGCCGGCTGATCTGTACGCGGAGCTTCAGAATGACATGCCGTACGATCCAGAGGATGAGAATCCCGTCGTGCGATCTGAGGTGAAAAACGGCCGCCTCACGGCATATCATGCTGACGGCTCCGTGGCGCGACAGCGATCGGTCGATCCAGAAGCGTTTCGGTTGAGCCCAGAAGCGATGGATAGTCTAGAGGCTCGGTCTACAGTATCTGCGTCCGTCGATGAGCGTCGAGAGCAGACCCTTACATCTCTTCGATCTCGGGGTGTATCCTTCAGGCAGTTGGACGACAATCGTGTCTCATTCACCAAATCCGTGTCGAGTTCGGAGGGTGCCCCGACCGTCGAAACCGTCGTTGACCTCCGAATTGGCGAACCGATTTACCTGAAGTATCGCCTCAAGAATGGCAACGTAGACATGGTGCAGACACGCAGGTACGGGATGTACAGCGGAATGCCGTTTCCAGAGCGTATTGTCACCTACAAGTATGACGATCGGAAGGGAGAATGGGGAGTTGTCTCCCGATCTGAGACTATTCGTAGCAATATCAACGTGCGCTTTAACTGACTCCTCTGAACGTCGAGCAGAACTCAGGTCCTGGAAATCAAACCCGCCGGATCTGGGAAAAAACACTTCTCAAATAAGGAAAGGTCAGTACCATGCGATTAATCAAAGGTTTAGCGAGGCCCATCGGCGTTCTTGCCGTGTTGCTCATCGTGATGAGTGGACTTCAGGACGTCCAGGCCCAGTCCCGATACGCAGCTTTCGTTCATGGTTTTACGTTCGGAGATGATCGCCCTCAGTCGGGGGCAACCGCTCAGGACATTCTGAATGCGAAGGGACAGAGATGGAAAGCGAGTGGAACCATCGACTATCTTCAAAACCAGGTTGGTGTCATTGACGGTCACGTCATGCTGAAATATTTCGACCGGGATCTCTACGGTGGAAGCCGAGACCGAACGCTCGATAACACGCGCCAGGCGATGATGGAACGGTTCGTTCGCAAAATGAAGAATACCGCTCCGAACGCGGAGTGGCTGCTGATTGGCCACAGTCAGGGCGGAATCGTCGTTCGGCTTTTACGCGAGCACGTCCGGAAGTACGCACCTGAGCTCAACGTGTCCACGGTGATTGCGATTGCATCGCCGATGCAGGGTGCGAAGCCGACGACCGTGTCCTATGGGAAACGATCCGGGTACAAGAACGCGAAGCCCAAGGTCAATGGTTTTTTGAAGGACATCTTGAAAGCTCCGCTTGCCGAGGCCGGGGAGGGACTGGTGGAATTTTGGGTTCCGTGGGGTCACATGCCGATAAATATCATCTCAAACTTTTGGGATCCGTACGAATACGCAGCGGAACGGATCATACGGTTGCAGGAAGAGGACATCGCCCAGTCGCTGAATGGCATGGCAGTGGAAAAGCGAGCGAAGGACGCCATTGGTCCCGATGGTTATCTGATTGAGGAGATCAATAATGCACCCGATCCGGAAAACTATCGCGCTCTTTTAGGGATCGAGCGCGCACCTGCATTTGCTCGCGTTGCTAGCGGTGCGAGCACAGAAGCCGTGAACACGATAGGATTCTCCCCCTTCGAGCGATTTGGCATTCTTGAGGACATGGCGGCGTTAGGAAATCCACGCTACGCTACGTTTAGAAATGTCTTCACTCGCGATCAGTTGGTTCGTCCGGGCGAAGAGCCCAAGACCGTTAACCTGTTCTATCAACTCAAAGGTGTCTATCGTGATGCTGCGGACTATTACCGGCATCGCTGCTATTGGACGCTGGGAATATCCTGCGCGACGGGGGACTACAGAAAATGGAATCGATGGAAGGATGGCCGGCAAGCGCTGGAAGGCTTCGAGTCCACGTATAGCTACATACTTGCCGCAGATCGGATGGCAACCCGCCAGGGAGAGCGCCTCGTTTGCAAAGACCCGACCACGGGAGAAGTCGTGGGTCGCAGCATGGTCCAGGCAACGTTCGATGTCCCGTCGGCGGAAAGTTTCGTGCACGGGCGTTTCGAACCCCCGGACGATGACGGTGACGGACGAGACGACAACGATGGCACGCCAGGCAATGAGTGCTGGAATGAGACATATACGTATCTCGTAAGCGTGCCGAATAAGACGGATGGATTATTGGGGTCTGTGACGACCGGTTGGGACGGAGATCCTGACTTTATGTACACTCACGCTGGGCCGGAGACCATCGTGTATTCCGATACGCCCAGCCGAAATCAGTACTACAAGGGAGGCACGGGCTTTAACCACGCCGAGATGATCTATGCACGACGTAGATACAGTGCGAACCAGGATCCCGGCATCCCCGACGGGTCGTTCTCTCGAGGCGATTTGAATCCACCAACGCGTGATGTCCGCGACTTCATGATAGAGTCAGGATTGTAAGTCTTGCTCTTCATGCTTTGTATACACTACAATCAAGGGTAGGTCGCTAAATGAGATTTTTTGAATCAAGCGACCTACCCCTCGATTCTTGACAATGATCATTGATGTGAGGGTAAAATGACTAGGTCGAGTGTATTTCTTTCATCGGTGTTTTTTGTACTGTCACTTACATTTTTTGTCGGCTGCGACACAAATAAAGATCGTGCTTCTGCACAGCGACTGGACGTTAGGTGGGAGAGGGACTATCTGCCTGCCACGACATCCCCATCGACTGAACCGGCAATATTGACGGTGGAGCAAGCCCCGGCCGTTTTGACGTCTGCAGCTGGTTCACTAAGAGCCATGTCGCTGGAGAATGGTGAGGATATCTGGGCTACCCAGCTCGAGCCAAAACAAGAGCTCATCGGACCGGATTTTGTCGTCGATTCTGGCGAGGTTTTTACCTGCCACTACTTCTATAAAGCTGGCGCGTGGGACCAGGGTACAGGACATACATTATGGTATTACTCTGACTCCGAAGTATATCCACTCGCTTATCTGGCAGTCGGAAAAGACGCACTCTATGCCGGCGATCAGTCAGGAAATCTGCTTGCTTTGGAGCGCCGGACAGGTAAGCCTATATTCCAGCGTAAGTTCGAGTCGCTTCCTCGTGGATTAACGTACCACGATCAGTCTGTGTATTTTGGGTATGGTTATGTCCCGCAAGGAGGGGAAGGTCAAGCCGTGGGAGGCATTCAAAAGGTTACAGCAGATACTGGCGAATCGATATGGACATACCAGACCGAATCAGGTGGGTTTTTACGAATGAGGCCCATCGTTCGTGACGGACGGGTCTATGCTGGTACCAAGACGGGCGATCGCGTCGAGTTCGTCGCGCTCGATGCAGAGACAGGTGAAAAGATCTGGTCGAACCGGTATGTTCGGACGTATGCGGCCATCTGGGCGGACGGGAAGATCATCGTCAATGACCGTCAGAAGCTGTGGGCGCTTGATCCTGAAACCGGTAGTCGCATCTGGATGACGGATCTAGAGGCTGGACACGGGGAGTCAGGGATGGCCTACCTCGACGGCTTCATTTATCATCCTCATGGCGTTGCGATGTACGTGGTTGACGTGGACTCCGGTGAGGTCGTGCACGTGGAGCCGCCCTTGGACGGGACGTACGTCTGGGAAGTTGGGGCAGGAAAAGGGACGGTCGTCGCTCAAACCTCAAGCAAGGTGGTAGCTTACGAACCGTTCGAGCCGAGGACGGATTAGATCGTCCAATTTAGACTGCTACCTACCGGACACTTGCCCTGAGTAGGTGGCACCTCAAGAATCCCTGGCGCGACTGCCCCGAAATGCGTGGGGTTATGAGAGTATGGACGCGTGAGAGCTCGTACCTCCTTTGATGTTTACGTCTATGTTTCTACGATCCATGAGACCTACGAGGACCTTTTCTAGATGGCGCAACAAGATATGCCGTATCGAAGAGAAACTGTGGGGTAAGGAAATTAGACCGTTCAACAATCACAACGTGAGAACGTGAGGTCGACCTGCCGAACTCACGCCGCCGGCCGTCGTTTTCTTTATTGCATCGATTCGATTGATCCGCTGGCGAAAATGAGCCAATTCCTTTCGTTTTTATACCGACTGCCGCGCCTCGCCTTTGTAGGCCTTGTTCGCGGGTATCAACTCCTTTTGTCCCCGCATCTCCCTCCTACGTGTCGGTTTCAACCGACGTGTTCGACGTACAGCATTCAGGCATTTCGAGAATATGGGGCCGTAAAAGGACTTATCCTGACAATCTACCGACTCGGACGGTGTCATCCCTGGGGCGGGTATGGCTACGATCCGCCGCGTTGGTTTGGGGAATCACTTCCCCATGAGGAATGCCACCATGCGTCTGATCCGTCCGGCACATCCGATGCACAGTCCCCTGCGGATGAACCTGTCTCTTCCCACGTTTCTTCTTCCTCCGAATGATCGACCAGCCAGCTGCTCTTCTCGATGACGTCCGTTTTGATGAAGACGGCCTCGTCGCTGCAATTGTGCAGGACGCAGAAACAAACGAGGTCCTCATGATGGCCTATATGAATGAGCAAACGCTCGAGATGACGCTCGAGACAGGTAGAATGACGTACTGGAGTCGCTCGCGACAGGAGATCTGGATTAAGGGGGCAACCAGCGGAAATACGCAGAAAGTCGAGTCCGTACACGTTGATTGCGATGGCGACGCGTTGCTATTCAGCGTGGCTCAAAAAGGCGGAGCCTGCCATACCGGGCACCAGTCGTGCTTCTACCGTCGCGCGACCGCGGACGGGTGGAAAGACGATGGCCAGATGGTGTTTGACCCCGATGAAGCGTATAGCTAACGCGCAGTCTGCCGCGCCCCACTAGCCTAGGTGGTTGCGTTAACGATTGTCGGTCGCCGCGATCGCCGTCCGGTAATGTCCCCTAGCATCCGTTTCATCCACAGCATACGAGCTTGCCTACCATGGTTCGCAAGATCATCGCATTTGTCGTTGCTGTGATCATTCCTGAAGCGGTCGGGGCGCTTGCGGGTCTTGCCACGCAGTCGTCCGTCACGACCTGGTATCCGACATTGTCGAGGCCCTGGTTCACGCCCCCGGATGCCGTCTTTGCGCCCGTCTGGATCACTCTCTATTTTATGATGGGAGTCGCGTCCTGGCGTGTCTGGGATCGGGGCGCTCGACGTGCAACCGGACAGATGGCTCTCGTCGCCTACGGTTTGCAATTGCTTCTCAACGGTGCGTGGTCGCTCGTTTTCTTCGGCTTCCAGTCGATTGCGTGGGGGCTCGTGGTGATTGTCGCATTGCTCATCGCGATCCTGGTGACGATGCGTCTCTTCCGCCGCGTCGACCGGTGGGCTTTCTGGCTGCTGGTTCCCTATTGCGTCTGGGTCGCATACGCGACTATGCTGAATGCGTCGCTCTGGTGGCTGAACAGCGCGTAGCGTAGAGTCAAAGCAACGGCATCGAGCAGGTTAGATCGTTCCACGATGCGTCGGCGCATGGTCCGAATCATTGCGGGCGGAAGGCAACCATCTTTGAACGGGCGAACTTCGGTGCGTACTTGAGCGTGAAGTTTGTCTGGAAGCACGACGCGCTTTCACCTCCCAACCTTAATCTCCACCTCTATTTTCGCTCCGATCCAGATATGACTTTGATACGTCGATTCGCCAGTGTTTTTTCTCTCACGATGCTTGTCTTCGCGGTGACGATGGTCGTTCCAGATACCGCGGCGGCGCAGGAGCGCAACTCGATGCTTCCACGCGTCAGCCCGAACGCGAGCGTCAGCCAGTCTATTGGCGTCACGACCGTGGAGGTGCACTATGGGCGCCCGGCCGTTCGGGATCGCCAGGTCTTCGGCAAGCTCGTTCCCTACGGCGATGTGTGGCGAACCGGTGCGAATGAGGCGACCGTCATCGCTTTCTCCACGCCCGTACAAATTGAGGGTGAGTCGCTCGACGCCGGCATGTATTCGCTCTTTACGGTGCCGGGGGAGGAAGAGTGGACGTTTATCTTTAACGACACGGTGGAGCAGTGGGGAGCGTACAACTACGAGGAAAGTAAGGACGTTCTTCGCGTGACCACCGAGCCGACGACGGGGCCCATGCATGAGCGGCTCACGTTCGCGTTTCCAAGCGTGACGGATTCGTCGGCCACGCTCGCCCTGATGTGGGATGAGACACGCGTTCCCCTCGAGATCACCGTCGACACGAAGGAGGTGATCGCGAGTCGGGCAGCCAGTGCTGTCGACGCGGCTGAGAACTGGCAAACACCTCTCCAATATGCAGGATATGCGCTTCAGAACGACATTTTGATCGAGGAAGCAATTGACTGGACCGATGCCTCGCTCGAGATACAAGAGACGTTTCCAGCACTGGCCGTTAAGGCCCGCCTTCAGGCAAAGAACGGCGACTATCAGTCCGCCATCGAGTCGGCTGAGCGTGCCGTTGAACTCGCGGAAAACATGGAGGAGACACCTCGGGGACTCGAGGGACTCAAGAATGCTCTCGAAGAGTGGAAGGCAAAATGAGTTCGCCGCCGGTGTGGCAAAACATGTTATGATGTAACCAGCCTTTTGCGGGTTACTCGATCGGCGTCCCGGATCCCCGGGGCGCCGAATCTATTTTTATGAACCGAAACGCCCCATTCCCTCTTAGCTCACCTTATGTACTCTAACGTTTCGCCGTCTGCATTGCGCTATATATTGTTCGCGTGCCTTCTGATGACAGCTTTTCTCGTCGTCGGATGTGGCTCCGAATCCACATCGCCGACTTCAAACGATCGAGACGCAATCTCTGCGGATTCGATCATTCAAAAGGCAATTGCAGCACATGGCGGTTCCGTTCTCGATACCTCTGTGGTCACATTCGACTTCCGCGGAGCTCAGTTTCGCCTGGTTCACGACGAAGGAAGATTCCGATATGTGCGTCGAACGACGGACTCTCTGGGACAGACGGTGCGAGAAGTACTGTCGAATGATAGCCTATACCGTGAAGTCAACGGCGACACTGTCAGCCTGTCGGCGGAAGAACGGGAGAGCATGAACACGACGGTAAACTCCGTCTCGTACTTCGCGCTCCTGCCGTACAAACTGTCGGACCCGGCCGTGAATGCGCAGCGACTCGGCGTGGATACGGTTCGTAGCACGCCTTATTATCGAGTCGAAGTGACGTTCGCGTCCGAAGGGGGAGGGCAAGACTGGGAGGATCGATTCGTCTACTGGTTCGATACCGAATCCTACCACATGGATTTCCTCGCCTACGCGTATGGATTGGGCGGAGATGAAGAGCCCGGACATCGTTTTCGCGAAGCGTATAATGTCCGTGAGATCGAGAACGTGCGGATTGCCGACTACAAGAATTATACGGATACGACGATCACGCCGTCTACGATCGAAAATTACGCCCGACGCCTATCTGCTTCGACGCTGCAGGAAGTCTCGCGTGTAGAACTCGACTCCGTTCGAGTGACAACTCTCCGGGACGGACGATGATGATGAGAATGTTTCGTTCAGGATGCGCTCATCCCTGACACTGCGGGGGAGGGAATGTATGACGATGGAGGAGGATTTCGTTTAAGGCGCCTAATAACCCAGGTGATTTTCTTTATGGAAACGACTTACTGGCTTTAACCCTTGTCGTTTGTGACTCCATCGAATCGCTTTGCCGGTTGCAATATGTCTCTCTCCACTGCGGACTCCGTGTCCGAAACGTTCGATAATCCTCCGGAAGTACCGGTTTCTCACGGTCTCCTCGCTGCCGCATTAGACCAGATCCAGGATCCGGTCATACTCACGAGTGCGGAGCTTGAGAAGCCCGGGCCAACGATTCTTTACGTCAACCCGGCATTCACTCGACTGACGGGGTACGAGTTGGACGAGGTATTAGGTAAGTCGCCACGCATCCTCCAGGGCGAACGAACGGATCCACTGACGCTCGACCTCCTGAAGCGTCGGTTGCGAGAAGACGGCCACTTCAAGGGAGAGGCCATTAATTACCGAAAGGACGGGTCGGAGTATGTACTCGAATGGGAGATTAGTCCGATACGGTCTAAAAGTGGAGAGGTGCGTTATTGGGTAGCCTTGCAGCGAGATGTCACCGAGAGGCACCTGGTCGAACGAGAGGTGCTCGACGTGAGCACGCGAGAGCAGAAACGGATTGCCGAGGATCTGCACGACAACCTTGGGCAGACCATGAGTGGTATGCTCATGCGAATGCGAGCGCTGGAAAATCGTGTCGAAGAACGTCAGGATGAGGCATTGACGCGAGAATTCGGCGACCTGCGTCGTCACATGCGCAGCGCGCTCGATCGGATACGGCGTCACGTGCGCGAGCTGTATCCTGTGAGTCTGGCTGACGACGGTCTATTGCCGGGGCTGAAGGAGTTGGCGTCGAACGCGGAGGCGTTGTACGGGGTCACATGCCGTGTCAAGTCCAGCGGGGATACGACGATAGCATCCTCCGACGTGGCCACGCAACTCTACCGTATTACGCAGGAGGCGATCACCAACTCCGTTAAGCACGGTGGCGCGACAATCATCGATGTCACCATCTCGTCGACAAATGGCCATCTAACACTTGCCATCGAGAACAACGGGACAAGCATTTCCCCCGATGATTTGGAGGAATCCACGGGTATGGGATTGAGGATCATGCGTCAGCGGGCGCGGGCGATCCAAGCCGGATTTACAATCCGCCCATCGGAGCGCGGCACCGTCGTAGAGGTGTCATTGAAGAACCGACACCTCCTTCGCTCGCCAAATGCGTAACACATGTCGGACGTGCTGAAAATAGGTCCGATCGCTCGGTTTATTTCCGAAGACGGGAGATGATGTACGCAAGGACAGCAGACGCGCCGCCAACGACAGCCAGGGTGGCGAGCGGTCGAGAACGCGCTTCGGCCTGAAGCGCCTTGACGGGGTGAAGCTCGACCTCCCCAAAGTCTAAGAGGTGGGCAACGGCGTTTGGTGAGGCCGTTTCGCCCAGACGTGCGATCGTTTCTCCTTTGTATTGCACGTTGATTGTTACTCCTGCTGTGCGAAGCGCCTGGTTGAACTGCTCGGTTCGCATGCGTCGGACGTCTCCGCTCCAGGGGCCGGCCTGTAGGAGACGTTTTCCTGCACGGATGGAGGGGAGGTCCACAACCACAACATCGCCATCTCCCTGGATCTGAATGTCTTCACCATCAATAGCGAGCGTTAGGTCCGCGAGTACTTCGAGAGGAAGAGGCATGGGTCGAGTCGTGAAGTGATCATACAAGAAATGGCGCTCCGGTTGCGAACCGGTGCACGCGCGGACAAAGTACGACGGAGGCAACGGTGCTCATCGACACAGAAACCCCGAGACGGACGCAAGGCGCGTCCTGAATCGGGGTTCAGCATCTGTGCCGGGTCCTCCCCCGCAACGGTCGAAATGAGATCAGTTCCGCTTGTCCGTCGTGCGAATTTTGAGACTACCGTTCATTTTCCATTGTGCATGGTCAGCGTCACCACCGACCTTACTGGGTACGAACAGTTCGAAATCTTCGAACTCGTAGGTGATCTCTGCGCCGCGACCAGTCAGGCGATCGTACAGGCCAATAGCGAGCTCGGGCCAGGTTTCTGTTCCTTCCTTCGTGTCTGCCATAAGAGGGTGTCCAATGTTTGAAAAAGAGGACGTTCTGAGTACAGAAGGAGGCGGCAGAACCGCCACCACGAGCGGCGTCGAACCGCCCCTGTTGTGATAGTTGTTAACCTCTGTGAAGAAACGTAGTGCCTTTATAGTGAGAGATTTTCGTAATCAGAACGTCCAGAACTGGTTACGACCATCAACTCTACCGGTCGCGGTGGCGTAGCACTCACGTCCAGTTACCCGTAACGCCCGTATCGTGACAGTCGCAGCATATCACTTCGGCGACTCTTCCGCTTCTCGCAGGCTCTTAGAATGATCGTCCATGCGTTATGTCTGATTCCAAGCCTCAACGTATTCTTGTAAGTGGTGCGACGGGTTATGTCGGCGGACGGCTGGTGCCCTGTCTTTTGCAGGCGGGCTACGACGTGTGTTGCTTCGTCCGCAGCGAGAAACGGCTTCGTGCTCAGCCCTGGGGCGATCGGGTCCGCGTGGCCGTGGGAGACGCCATGAACGAGGAGGACATCGAGAAGGCGATGGAGGGCATCGACGTCGCCTACTTCTTAATTCATTCCCTTGGTACCGGTGAGGACTTTGCGGAACGTGACCGAAAGATTGCCACGAATTTCCGCCGGGCAGCTGAGAAGAAGGGGGTACAGCGTATCATTTATATGGGCGGAATGCGCCCCAAGGGTGAGCAAAAGTCTGAACATTTGCTCAGCCGGATCGAAACCGGAGACCATCTTCGGGATGGGCCCGTGCCCGTTACCGAGTTTCGCGCAGCACAGATCATCGGGTCCGGGTCTCTATCGTTTGAGCTCGTCCGCTACCTGACCGAGCGAATACCGGTTCTGATCTGTCCAAAGTGGGTGAGCACGCCCACGCAACCAATCGCAATTCGAAACGTGCTCCAGTACCTGACTTCGGCTCTCGAAACACCGGAGAGTACAGGTGAAACGATCGAGATTGGCGGCGCAGATGTCCTAACGTATGGAGACATGTTTCGAGCCTACGCAAAGGTCCGCGATTTACAGCGGACACTGATCGCGGTACCGTTTTTCACGCCGCGCCTTTCGTCACACTGGGTCGGTCTCGTGACGCCGATCGCCAATAGCATCGCCCGCCCGCTTATCGAGGGGCTCGACAACGAGGTCGTCGTTGACGATCCCGATCGTGCTCGCTCCATGTTTCCCGACATCGAGCCGATTAAGTTCGAGGCGGCGCTGCGGCTAGCGCTTCGCCGGGCAGAGTCCGACGAGGTCCCGACCGTCTGGAACAGCGCGCGCTCGTCTTCACCGCGGGCAAATGAAATGACGGCGGATTTGGAGACGACGGAGGGCCTCTACAAGGAAACGCGTCGCATTAACGTACATGCCGACGCCGACACGGCCTTTGACGTCATCAAATCACTCGGGGGCCAGACCGGGTGGTTGTATGCAGACCCGCTCTGGCACGTACGTGGCTGGCTCGATCAGTTGTCCGGCGGGGTAGGATTTCGCAGAGGCCGACGCAATCCTACGGACCTTCGCGTCGGCGACGCCGTCGACTTTTGGCGCGTCGAATCGATGGAGGAGGTCGGGGAAGAAAAGATGCTCCGGCTTCGGGCGGAGATGCGACTGCCGGGTCGCGCGTGGCTTCAGTTCGAGGTGGAACCGATCGCGCGGGAGCGGTGCAGAGTGACCCAGCAGGTCTTCTTCGAACCCAAAGGCCTGACCGGAACGATCTACTGGAATATGATCGCGATTCCGCATCGAATCGTGTACGCAGGGATGATGCGGGCCCTTCGAGAGCGGATCGAAACCCGCGCGTACAGGCTGTCGCAGATGTCGGAAGAAACCTCGGGTACGACGACATTGGAGGATGTCGAGGCAGCCCGACGGTAACGCTCCATCGCCGAGACGAAAGGGGCTCCGTCCAGTAGAGATCAAGACGTCCTCGGGCCCGTCCGGTTAACGGAGCGGACCGAAACGGTCCGGGCGCATCGCATCCGATTGCGGATCCCAGGAGAAGAACGTCCAGACGGCTTTTCCGATCATGTGACTTTCCGGCACAAAGCCCCAGAAACGGCTGTCGAATGAATTGTCGCGGTTGTCGCCGAGCGTAAAGTAGTAGTCTTGCCCGACGGTATATCGTTTCGTCGGTTTGCCGTCCACGAAAACGGTTCCGGCTCTCACATCCACCGTGCGGCCCTCATGGCGCTCAAGGATGTCGCGGTACGTGGGCAGCGTCCGAGGGGACAACCAGATTGTGTCGCCAGCTTTTGGGATGCGAAGGGGATGGAATCGATCGGGTGTGTTGCCGGATCCGTCGGGAAAGAGAGAGACGGACGTTCGGCGACCACGTGCCACGACGGACGGGTGTACGGACTCTACCTCCGGCAACTCCCGAATTCGAGCTGCGACGTCGCGCGTCGCACTGACTTCAAATGTGCCCGTTCGGTCGGTACCATACGCCGTCCCAGCACCCAGGTCGCGCAACTCGTCCGGAGACACCCAGAGTTGCGTACCCGTCATTTCGACCCGCCATCGCTGTTGAGCCGTCTGTGGCAGGCGTTGTGCGAGTCCGTTGATGTAAACCTGCTTGTCTCGGATCGATAGCGTATCGCCGGGGAGGGCGACGATACGCTTCAGGTAGGGGGTTCGCTGATCGACCGGTCCGCTCTCTGTCGGAAGATTAAAGACGACGACATCTCCGCGCTCGGGCGCCGTAAAGCCGGGCAGCCGGACCGACGGAAGCTCAACATCGGCCACGGGCCCCCCGAAGGGCAAGCGCACGGTGATCGGGGTGCGCGGCCCGTAATGTAGCTTTGACACCAGAATATAGTCGCCCGGGATGACGGTGCGGGCCATCGAGGGGGTGGGCACCACGAACGGCCGGGCCACGAAGAGATTCAGTGACAGCGCAATTCCCAGTGCATACAGAAGAGCCGTTTTCCACACGCGAAGCGTGGATCGGGTCGATGCGCTGAGTGAAAACGGCGATCTCGACCTGTCGAGCGGAATCAGTGGTTTCATACGACAGCACACGACGAACGGAGAACATACAGGATACATCCGCATCCTCTGTACCTCACGTCGCAAAAATCGATCCCGACGCGGGGTTGGTGCCGATGTTCAGTGCTGTGCGGAATGACGCTCCGCAGGGATGTTACGTTCCGAGTAGAGGAAGACGCGGAAAGTCGTCTCCGTTGTGCGTGGCTGGGACGTCAGCCGGCGACGTTATGCACTCGCCTTCCGCTCGTCGTAGATGGGGCCGGATCTCTCTCGGATGGTACTCTCCGTAACGCGGACGGCCCCGACGCCCTGCATGCTGTGCACCTCGAACATAATGTCAAGCATGATACCTTCCATCACCGAGCGCAGGCCGCGGGCCCCTGTACCCAGACGGCGTGCCCGTTCAACAACGCTTTGCAGGGCGTCTTCGTCGAACGTGAGGTCGATCCCGTCCATCGCAAAAAGCTTCTGATATTGCTTGATGAGCGCATTCTTTGGCTCTGTAAGAATCCGCTTCATCTCCTCGTCATTCAGCGTGGTGAGCGCCGTCGTCACGGGAAGTCGTCCTACCAACTCTGGAATGAGACCGAAGCGGAGGAGATCGTCCGGTTCAACATGTTGAAAAATCTCCGGATCGTCCTTGTCGAGTTGCATCCGGTCCTGGCGTTCCGAGCGGAAGCCGAGGGTCGACTGTGAGAGGCGTCGTTGGACGATCTCGCCGAGTCCGTCAAACGCACCGCCGCAGATGAACAAGATGTTGCGGGTATCGACGCTCACGAGACTTTGCTCCGGATGCTTGCGTCCGCCCTTGGGAGGGACACCGGCCTCTGTACCTTCGAGCAGTTTCAAAAGGGCCTGCTGCACACCTTCACCGGATACGTCTCGGGTGATGGACGCATTCTCGGCCTTCCTCGCGATTTTGTCGATTTCATCGATGTAAATGATCCCCCGCTGTGCATCGTTGACGTCAAAGTCGCAGGAGCGAAGCAGGTTGGACAGAATGCTCTCGACATCCTCGCCGACGTATCCTGCCTCCGTCAGTGCAGTGGCATCCGAGATCGAGAAGGGGACATCGAGAATGCGTGCCAGCGTTCGAGCCAGCAGCGTTTTGCCCGTCCCGGTTGGCCCCATGAGGAGGATATTCGACTTTTCCAGTTCCACGTCGTTGAAGTCGTGGACGTACTGGTCGGCGTCGATGCGTTTGAAGTGGTTGTACACGGCGACGGACATCGCCTTCTTCGCGGCGTGCTGCCCGATCACGTATTCATCCAGCGCCGACTTGATCTCGTGCGGCGCCATCAGGGACGTACGCGCCGTTTCCGTGCCGCGCCCGGCCTGGTACCGGCCCGACTTGTTGCCCTTGACGATCCCCGACGCTTCATGGATGCAGCGATCGCAGATGTACACGTCCGGTCCGGCAACCATCGAGTTGGCCTCCTGGGCAGACGAGCCACAGAAGGAACACCGAATAACGTTATCGCCGGTACGACGGTTGCTCATAGTAGGCGGTGGATCGGGTAGAGAATAGATCCGGCGACGGTAGAGGCATTACCGGGGCCGGAAATGATGCGCAACGGGACCCCGACAACAGCCCATCGAGGTGTTTGTGAAAGCGCTATCACAACTGTCTATACTACAGATAGCATGCCGGATCTGCAAGCAGGTATCCCCGGTTTGTGAGTGCATTTTGGGCGGAGACGAAATGCACAAAAGAAGGGGGCATGCGGTCGACGACCGGTCTCGGAGTGTGTTCTTGCCGCGTGTCGCACCGTTGGGCGGTCACCGCTTAGTCGAAGATCGCCCAGTAGACGCCGAACCGGAATTGCTGATCGGGGAGGGGATACGTCGGGATGAGAATCGATCCGAAGTCGGCTTCCGTTCCCCCGAGAACGTTTTCGAACGTGAAGAACAGTGTCGCCCCGTACAGGTCGATGTCGATGTTTACGTCGAGGACACCATCCGGTCCGATCAACGGAGAGTTGATGGGGCGCGAGAGCAGCGAGGGTTCGGGGGCGTTAAGCGGAGGAACCGCCAGGCGACCGGTAGGCGTGTGGAAGAGTCGACTGCTCATCTCAGACCACATGCGACCACCGATACGTGCATCGAAAATCAGGTCCTGGAAAAGGAGAAACCGTGCGCCAATCGCGCCGCGCGCATGCAACGATGGAAGGGTGCGTGAAACGCGAGCGTGGAGGACAGACGCGTTAGCATTCAGGAACTCGTGGGCTGTGCCGGTGACACGGGCGTAGAAGCCGCGGCGCGCCTGGGTGCGCCATCCGAGATCGACGACGAGGCCGGCCTGCCGGAAGGGCGTGTCTGCAGACAGGACCTCAACCGTATCCGACCGAGCGGCTGCGGGCGTCATGTCGTTGGTCGTGGCGTACAGGTCGACCGGATTCCTTTGCTCGTGTGCGTATCCTCGGATTCCGATATCGAATGGACCGAGCGAACGCTGAAGTCCGGCTTCAAGCACAATCGTTTGAGACGAGACCGGATCATCGATCGGCTCGACGAATCCCTCGAAGCCGGAGGTCTCCATCCAGGCATAGCGCTGTCCGGTGAGGCGAGCGCCGGCAAAGAGATTCGTTCCGAACGGGCGCGTCTCTGCGCGGACCGAGGCTGACGGGTAGAAGGGTTGGGTCTCGGTCCCATGCGCCCCGGCCTCAAGAATCCAGTTGATTCCGGCTGCTCGAACGGAGTCGCGAATCGACGCGTGGAGTTCAGCGCGTCGGCCTCCACTAGACAGGGTCGTGCCGCGAGCGCGAGATTGGATGCGTGTGCGACCGATGATCGAGAGGCGGTGTGGGCCGATCTGGAGAGGCTGCGTCAATGCACCATGCAGCGCGTTCGTTTTGACCACCCAGCTGGTGTCCGAGGCGGCGCCCGTTTCACCATAACCCGTCGTGAAGTCAAACGTATCGGAGCTCCACGTCAGCGATGCCTGTGCAGATGGAAGGCCGGGAATCATGGGGCCGCGCACACGAGCGGTGAGGTCATTGCGGACCGTCTGCCGAAAGGCGGTCTCGTAGCGCGGCTGGCCCAGCGTCCGGAGATACACACTTTGAAAAACACCTTGAGCAGGTGGAATTCCGCCGTGAGCTGCGACGCGATGCCGGATTGCAAAGTTGTTGATGCCGACAGCCCATTCTCCCGTTCGATAGCGCACTCGGCCAAGGAACCCGCGATACTTGTCGAACTCGGTACCGGGAGTGTATTCGCCCGACGCGGTTGCCCCGCCATATCCGAACTCAATGTCGAGGATGCCGGGCGGGCCGAAGAGGCTGAACTCTCGCTTTTGCGTGTGCAGAACGTCCACGCGGGAGAATCCATTGCTGTCGCGCCGGTAGCGGATTTGCGTCAGGGGTTCGACCCCACCATAGCTCTGTCCATCCGCGTACACGGCGATGGGATCACCGGCGAGATCGGTGCCAACGCGAAGCGGCTCCAGCAGGGCGAGCGGCGTTAGGTCGTAGCGCGGCCGCCCACTGACCGGATCATGAAAGCGGCGCTCCTCCAGCCAAAACGATGTCGCACGGGGCGGAAGGCCGAGCAAGCTTACGCCATGAGGCCATCCTTCAGGTCCCACATCATAGAAGAACGCTCCCTCGGTTCGGCCAACGATTTCGGAGACGCTCGACGCCGAGAGCCGCGCCGATAGAGTATCTATGATCGTTCGGCCGGGCGAAACAGTTACGAACGGAAGCGGGCGAAACGGGCCATCGCGGTCGGGGCGGCGCGCACCGGTCGTGTCGACGGCGACGGTGTCGGGCAGGGTTTCCTGTGCGTCAGCCGGTGCCAGCGAGTCGGTTGCAACGGAGTTCCGCGAGACGCGCGTCGTGTCCGACCCCTGCGCGTGGGCGACCCCAGGCAGAATGAAGAAGGCGAGGGCGACGAGCAGGAGAGCGGAAGCGAACGCGCTGCAGACCCCGTGATGTGGCGATCGACGCGTTAGCGGTCCCATCGAAGCGTTGGAGACGGACAGGTGGGCCAGAGGCACGAGCGGGGGCGGACTATTCGTCCGGAAATAGGCCGAAGAGACGGCTCTCGATTCGGTTGAGTACGTCGCGACGGTCCGCGTCGTTGTTTACGAAATCGAGCTCGTCTACGTCGATAATCATTTTGGGACCGAGGTCATACGACGAGATCCAGTCCTCGTAGTGTCCCTGGAGCCGCTCAAGGTAGTCGATGCGAATGGTCGACTCATAATCGCGTCCCCGACTCTGGATGTGGTTCACGAGCGTGGGAACGGACGCTTTGAGATAGACCAGGAGCGTCGGCGGCTTCAGGTACGACGTCATGATGGAAAAGAGCTCCACGTAATTCTCGTAGTCCCGCGGGCTCATGAGATCCATCTGGTGCAGGTTGCGGGCGAAAATCTCCGCGTCCTCGTAAATGGATCGATCCTGCACGACGGACCCTTCCATATTTTCGATGCGCTGCTGGTGCTTGAATCGGCTGGACAGGAAGAACACCTGCAGGTTGAAAGACCAGCGACGCATGTCGTTGTAGAAATCCGTGAGGTACGGATTATCATCTACACGTTCGAAGTAGGCCTCCCAGCCAAAGTATTCGCTCAGGATTTCGGTCAAAGAGCTCTTGCCGGCGCCAATATTTCCGGCAATGGCTACGTACTTCTTCTTCCGCGGGGCGGAGTCGAACAGGTCGGACATGCGAAGGGGGGCGGATGCGGAGACGACGGAAAAAAGGGCGAATCACCCGGATCGAGTACACTAACCTATCGACTACTCATCGGATCTGGTAGCATACGCGTAAGAATAATGATTCAAGCCCAGACTTTGTTTGACGATTCCGCGCAGGCTGAATCCACGAACGACTGCCAGGATGTGCTGCGCCCTCCACTGATTCGTGCTTCAATCGGTGCCATGAATAGAGTGTCCGAGGCCTTTTGGATCTGTTGAACACATTCAGACCTGTTTGTCGGATGGGCCCAAAAAGGTAAGTTCGGTCGTTCCTGTTTATTCGCATGCCTGATCGTGATCGTATGGCACGTGTGCTACAGACACGGTGCGCGGAACGAACGAGGCCTGGTCGCGCAGGCGTCCCGAGGACCGACCGTTGGCAGGTCCAGCCTTATGGATGGCCGAAGGCTGTCCACCAAACAGGTTTTCAGCGCGCTGTCAAGAAACGTCCGGAACGGAATGGGACCGCTAAACCCGGGTGTTATCCATATGTTACGGGAACTATGTTGATATCTAGTCCCTAAAGATAGCCCTTACTGTTGTAACAGAATATGAGTGGTATGGAGGTGATTTCTCATACATCCAAGTATCTGCCCGCTTGCTTTGTCTGCTGTGTGCTCCTGCTGGGAGGGTACGGAGCCGAGGATTCGCTGGGTCAGGCGGATCCGGTAAGCCCAGAGCGGGACACGGTGGTCGTCGCCGACCGCCCCCCTCGAATGATCGGTGGCATGAAGGCTCTACGCGCTCAGGTGAACTATCCGGACTCGGCACGGCGCCAGGGTATCGAAGGGCGTGTGTTCGTCCAGTTCATCGTGACAACGGAGGGAAAGCCCGTCGACATCAAGGTGGTTCGCGGCCTCCATGGCGCGCTTGATCAGGCGGCAATCAACGCCGTTGGGAAAATGAAATTCGACCCCGGTCTGCTAAACGGGGAGCCGACCAACGTCGTAATGTCGCTGCCTGTCACCTTCGAGCTAGACCGATAACGTGACAAACCGAAAGGGCAAACCAACCCGGATCATCCTTCGTCAGGATGTCGACGTACAGCCGCGACGGTTCGTAGGTCGATCTGGAATGGACCGGCTTGCCGGTCGCTGATCAGTATTCCGAACGTGCGCAGGTGGGACGCGTCGAACGGTGGAGCCGAATCGAGTTGGTGTCCACGACGAAATGGGATTAAATCAGTGAATGGAAGAAAGATCTCCTGCCATTCGCCCGACGGAGTGAAGGAAGCTCGGTAACTGACGGGTCCTGCTGTGTCGGTGTATGCGGTCCATTTGTAGGTTTTCCCATCGCCACGCGTCTCGATCAGAAAACCAGTCGCATTCGAGATATCCGTGTTTCGCTCCGGCGCCCGGACGGAAGCAAATCCGCCGCCGTGATCGAGCGACACTGTCCCACTGAACCGGGCACCCTCGTCCGTGCGAGCAAACGAGCTTTCCGAGACGCCACCCATGACGGTGTCGTTCACGACATGCCAATTCGTATTTGCCGCTGGTCCCTCGCCTGCGCTGTGGCGTGCATCGAACAGAACCTTTTCCGTCGTAAAAGAGGTCGTCATGAGGCGTCGTGGAGGATCTTCTGGAGATGGTCGGTGAATGTCTCGATTTCGTCGGCTGTGTTGTAGTAGTGTACAGACGCACGGACCATTTTCGGCAGGTTGCGTGCGGTAGCATCCAGCAGTGTAGACGGCGGCGAGGAGACCGACACGTTCGCCCTTCGCTCTCGAAGTTTCTGCTTGAGGTCAACCGCATCCATACGGTCGGTCGAGAACGTGGTGATTCCGCACTGCGTCGTGCCCGTGTCGTGAACGGTTACGCCGTCGAGTGCGTCGAGACGGGTGCGTAGTGTTGCAGCGAGGGGTTGAAGGCGCTCGAAAATAGCCTCGAGTCCGAGGTCGAGTGCGTAGCGTACGGCTACGCCGAGGCCGACCATCCCGCCAACGTACGTTTCGAAGGTTTCGAATCGGGCCGCATCGGGACGGATCGCGTAGCTTTCCGGGCCTGTCCACGTCGCGGCGTGCAGGTCGAGGAGCGGTGGCGTGATTCGCTCGATCCAGTCCTCGTGCACGTACAGAAAGCCGGTTCCGCGCGGCCCACGCAGGTATTTCCGTCCGGTTGCCGACAGCATTGTGCAGCCGATGTCGTTTACATCCAGCGGCATTTGCCCGGCCGACTGACAGGCGTCGAGCAGGTACGGCACGTCCCAGTCTCGTGCGATCGCGCCGACCTCCGCAGCCGGGTTGACCAGGCCACCGTTCGTCGGAACGTGCGTGAGCGTGATCATCGCCACACGCTCGTCCATCATCTCTCGTAGTGCGTCTACGTCGACCTCGCCGATCTCCGTCGATGGAATGACCTCGATGGAGGCGCCGGTCTTTTCGGCGACCTGGAGGGCGGCGATGTAGTTGCTGGCGTAGGCCGCACGAGAGATCAATATCCGGTCGCCCGTCTCGAAGGGGAAGCCGTAAAACGCCATGTCCCAGGCTCGCGTCGCGTTTTGCATGAGGGCGACTTCGTGCTCTTGACAGCCGAGCATCGTCGCGATCGCGTCGTATGTGTCTTCCAGTTTTTCCTCTGCCTCTTCCTTGGCCTCATATCCACCAATTTCGGCCTCGCGGCGGATGTGGTGCATTTGCGCATCGACGACGGGTTGCGGCGGGAGAGAGGCACCGGCATTGTTGAAATGGAGCACGTGTTGCGTGCCGGGTGTCTCCTCTCGTAGCGAGGATACCAGGTCGTCGGAGAAAGATGCAGGCATAGAAAAGTGATGTGAGAAGAGAGAGGGCTCGAGGGGGGGACGGCACCTTAGTCTGTAAGAAACTGTTCGATAGCTTCAAGTGTCGTGCTGCGGGCAACGCCATGTTCCCAGTGCGGTAGCAGTCCGCCGGGAAGCGGTCTGTGTGAGAGATCGCGTTCGTTGCTCTTTAGCACGTCGGGCAGCATGTCAAACTGCTGGACCGTTCGAGCCGGGTCCGCAGGAGTGAGGAGTAGCGTCGGCCGGTAGAGACGCGCGTAAATGTCTGAAGCGACATTATCGAGAAACAGGGAGCCGTCCACGAAGCGGCGCGGCGCGTGATGGGCGCCGCGAGCATGGCTGGTCACGTGAGCGTAGTCGACGAGCGCGTCGGGAACGTCTTCCTTCCGGAGAAAGACCTGACGCTCGTAGAAGTCTCGAAGGGATGCCGTGCGAGTGAGCCGGTAGAAGAAGAGCTCGAACAGACCGGAGGCATCGGCCGATCGAATCATTGCGCGAGCGAGCGGAGCGGGGCCACGCCGTTCGCCGAGGCCCGTCGGGTGGAGGAGAACCAGGCGGCGAACCATGGGAGCAGCCTGCATGCCGATTGACGCAGCATACTCGCACCCGAGCGAAAGTGCGACAAGATCTGCGGGTGTCTCGACGACGTCACGCAAAAACGCAAAGAGATGCGAGTGGTAAAGGTCAGGGGTGTAGTCGATGTTCGGCCGATCCGACCGTCCGAAGCCGAGCCAGTCCATGACGTAGAGTGGCCGATCCGTATTCTCGGCCCAGTACTCGAAAATGGGCGCCATCTCGAAGGAGGACGCAGCCGCATTGAAACTGTGGACAAATACGATGGGAGTCCCATTCCCGGGCCGGTGATAGTAATTGGCCTGGCCTCCCGGTAGGGCCACAGCTCGCGCCCGAACAGATAGCGCCGGTGGCAGCGTCGACGGTGCGGGCAACTGACCGCGGACAGCCGCCTGCAGCCCTTTCACTGCAGCGTATGTGCCAGCAGCACCCGCGAGGCCCCAGGCGATGCGCGACCATGTCCCATTGTCGGAGGGGGGCGTTGTTGCGTGGTCTGCAGCAGACGTGTCAGGCATGGTTACGTCGAGAATGGGAACGAGAAGAGGCTGGACTGACTGAATGGTGGGACGGGAACGTGGATCCCGGAAACCGACGCACCGACTGCTCGTTGCTCCTTCCCGTCTCCGGAAACGATGCAGTTGGTGCAAGAAATAGTCGAGACCATTCGCACCGTTTCCGAATCACATCTGCCCTCGTAGTTCAACGGGATAGAACGATGGCCTCCTAAGCCGTAAATCCTGGTTCGAGTCCAGGCGAGGGTACAGGGGAAGGCGAAGTGGGAAGGTCGAAGTGCGAAATGTAAAATGCGACGTTGTTTGTTTGGGGCGGGGACATCGATTCTGACGCTCCACGGTCTGGCCGCTGCAGCCTCGCTGAATGAAACGATGCGGTAGGGGCTGTCATCGCTGCGGCACATGAGGATAGAAAGCGACGTTTGGGTGTTTCTGAACGTCGTCCTCTCTCAATTCTGTCGCCTCGCCTCATGGCCACCACTACGCCCGATATCCAGCATGAACGGATCCAAGTTCTGAACGACACGTCGCCGCAGGAGGATGGCGACTACGTGCTCTACTGGATGCAGCAGTCGCAGCGCCCGGAGGATAACCCGGCGCTGGAGCGGGCCGCCCAGATTGCGAATGAGCACGATGCGCCGCTGCTCGTCGTGTTCGGTCTGATGGACGACTACCCCGAGGCGAATCTCCGGCACTACACGTTCATGCTGGAGGGCCTTCAGGAGACGCAGCAGGTTCTCGCGGACGAGAGGGGGATTAAGATGATCGTTTCTCACGGCTCCCCCGACGAGGTTGCGATCGAGTATGCCGATCGCGCCGTCGTCCTCGTCACGGATCGTGGCTACCTCCGCCACCAGCGAACGTGGCGCGAGACAGTGGCCGAGCAGGCGCCCTGCCGCGTGGTGCAGGTCGAGGGCGATGTCATCGTACCGGTCGAACTCGCGTCGGGCAAGAGTGAATACGCCGCTCGCACCATTCGCCCAAAGCTGTGGGAGCACGCCGAGTCTTTTTTTATCGACCTGGAGCCCACGCCTGTAGAAAACGATTCGCTCGACCTCGACGTGGACGGAGACATCGACCTGTCCGACGTTGAGGCCGTTACCGATGCGCTGGATCTGGATCGCAGCGTAACGCCGGTTTCGTCGTTGTACCGAGGCGGGCCCCTCCACGGCAAAGATGTCCTGCGCACGTTCATAGCGAAGGAGTTCAACGACTACGACGAGAAGCGGAATCGGCCCGAGACCAGCGCGGTATCGTACGCCAGCATGTTTCTCCACTTCGGCCAGGTGTCACCGGTCTGGATTGCCAATCGAATTCGTGAGTCCGATGCACCGCAATCGGAGATCGACTCCTACATCGAGGAGCTGATGGTGCGGCGGGAAATCACGATGAACTTCTGCTACTATAATCGCAACAGCTACGACACGCTCGACCCGCTACCGGACTGGGCGGCGACGACGCTGGAGGAGCACGCCGATGACGAGCGTGAACACCTGTATAGCCTGGACGAACTCCGCGACGGCGAGACGCACGACCCGTACTGGAACGCATCGATGAAGGAAATGCGCGAGACCGGATACATGCACAATTACATGCGCATGTACTGGGGAAAGAAAATTCTGGAATGGTCGCCCGACCCGGAGGAGGCTCATCGTCGCATCCTCCATCTCAACAACACCTATTTCCTCGATGGACGCGACCCGAACTCGTTCAGCAACGTGCTTTGGATCTTTGGGCTACACGACCGTGCCTGGAAGGAACGGCCCGTGTACGGCAAGACGCGCTACATGAGCAGCGGCGGACTGGAGCGGAAGGCGAAACCGAAGGAGTATGTCCGGAAGGTTGATCGCCTTGCGGAAAAGGCGCGGGGATGAGGGTAGGGTTCAGAGTTCAACGTTCAGAGTTCAACGTTCAGAGTTCAGCGTTCAGGGTTCAAGGTTCAGAGTTCAGGGGGCACGTGCTCCTCCCGTGTTGCCGAGCTGACATGTGAACGATGTTGCCGAGACTACAGGGTTCGACGGGCTGCCGAATAAGCTGAAGGGAATGCCTACTGAGATCGCGAACAAAAAAAGCGTCGCACGGCTGTGCGACGCTTGATCCCTTCGAAAATGGAAGGAGGGCAGAGCATCAAATCGAACCGGAAGAGACGAGTCAGGATGGTCCGGAGGTGCTACCCATGTTGCCGAGGGAACGTGTCACCGATGTTGTCAGGACCACAGGGGGGCGGCGCAGTCGGCACGGCTGAATCATCGCTCCGGAGCTTCAGCTTTTGATGTTTGACAGGTCTTTCTGGCCGAATGAGGTGCCGACGGCGAGGGCGCTACGAAGAAGCGGGTTGTCGAGTCCGACCGTTCGCGTTTTGTCCGCCACGTCGCTCAGGGGCACGCTGGTGAATCCACCGTTCTGATAGGCGACCATGCGCCCGAACTGTCCGTCCGCCATCATTTTCGCTGCCATCGCGCCGAACGTTGTTGAGAGATTGCGGTCGTAGGCGGTCGGGGAACCGCCACGCTGAACGTGTCCGAGAATGGTTGTGCGAACGGCGCTCGTGACGCGATCCTTCAGGTCGTGGGCGAGCATGTTGCCGATTCCGCCGAGCCGGAGTGGGTCCGGGCTGTCCTCGATCCGTTCTCGCACGGCCATTTCACCGCCGACCGGGGTTGCACCTTCTGCAATGGCTATGATCGTAAAACGCTGCCCGCTGTCCTCTCGAGTCTGGCACACGCGGGCCACCTCCTCCACGTCGTAATCGATCTCCGGGATCAGGATAATGTCCGCGCCGCTCGCGGTGCCAGCATGGAGGGCGATCCACCCCGCGTACCGACCCATCGTTTCGACGACCATGACGCGATGATGACTCTGCGCCGTTGTATGGATGCGATCCATGGCGTCGGTCGCGATCGATACGGCCGTGTCGAAGCCGAAGGTCTCATCCGTTCCCACAAGGTCATTGTCGATCGTCTTCGGGACGCCGACGATGTTCATTCCCATCTCCGCAAGCCGGTGCGCGATCGACATGGTGCCGTCTCCGCCGATGGTGACGAGCCCATCAAGGCCCAGTCCCTGATACGTCTTTAGGGCTTCTGCGGATACGTCCGCATTTCCTCGCCGGTAGTAGGAAAACGGGTTGGCCTTATTCGAAGCACCCAGAATGGTCCCGCCACGGGTCAAAATCCCGCTCACGTCGACGTATTCGAGCGGCTCGACGTGACGCTCGATGAGACCCTGAAAGCCGTCCCGGATGCCGATGATTTCAGCGTCGTGCTGCAGCATCAGGCTCTTGGCGACAGCACGAATGACCGCATTCAGGCCCGGGCAGTCTCCGCCTCCAGTTAGAATGCCCACGCGAAACGATGCACTGTTCATATTTTGCTGTCTGAGAAAGGTCGGGTAGAAAGCGAGTCCGTCGAATTCCAAAAATACGAACGGCTCCGTCTTCGTCAACCGACGCGGCCCGACAGACAGTCAGATCATCGGCGCTGAACCGCGGGGCACCGATAGAACAGGCGGGCGTCGGCTCCCAACACTCGGTGTCACATGTGTACGTTAACCGACATGTCCGTATATCTAACGGATCATTCCCGGCGTTATCACATTGTTTACGAAAGTCTATTCACTAGCCGAAGCGGAGTGACGTTTCTCAATCACGTATCCGGTCGGCCGGCCGTCCGTACTTTCACTCTATCCCATATTCATGTTTTCCGGGACGATATTTAGCCGCAAGTCCGACCCTCCTTCGTCGCTGCAGTTACCCCGGTCTTGCTGGGCGTTTTACCATGAGGTCGATGGGGAGACCTCAACCTCAGACATTGCCTCCGATCTCGGGCTCAGTGAGTCGGAAACGTTCTCGGCGGTTCGTCTGCTACAGTCGCATGATCTGATCGCCGAAGATGTCGTCACATACGACGCGTTTCGACCCCAGGCAGCAACCAGTGAACCCCCTTCGCCATCGTCGAGTGACGGCCCCTCTGCCACCGAAACGGGGGGCGACGGTGTTGAAAGCGACGGTGTTGAAAGCGGTCAGCCACGGCGAGAGGATGTCACCTCGGCCGATTCGCAGCACGAGACCGGGAGCTTCGATCGCTTTGACACGTCCTCGATTGACCTCTCGGAGGACCGCGTGCCGACGCAGACACGTCCGGCTCCAGAACTTCATCTCCGGGCTCTCTGGAAATGGATGGAGGACCTCTCTGAAAACGTCAAAAACTACAAAAACACGCAGGCTTTCATCCTGATGGAGGCCTCCGGTGCGTTGGCGAGTATTGGCGTCGAGTCGATGGATGACCTGGAGGCACTCGAGGTCATTAAGGATCCCGAGGTCATGGAAGCGCTCGAGACTGCAGTGGAAAATAACCTGAACGAGAGTATCCCGGAATCATGCTATCAGTAGACCAACCAAGTTCCGGGAATGACTCAGCCCCGGCGAGCACGCCGACGTTACCGGATGGTGCCACCAACCTCGTTCTCGCTGAAGAGCGCTGCCATCTTCTCGGCCCGGCGGGTCACACGTACGTCGCCCACTGCAATCATTACAACTGCTTTCTGCAGAAAACCCTGCTGTCGAACAAGGACCTGAACATGGAGGACGTCCTTGTTGACACGGCGGGAATGCTATTCTTCCTGACCTTTGCTCAAACGTTCCGGTCGAATCAAGACTGGACGGAGCAGCAGCGACTTCTCTTTGTGGAAGAGTTCTTCAAGCGTCGGGGGTACGGAAACCCGAAGGTAACGGATGCCGCAACGCAGCAGACGATTACCGCGACGGCATCACACCATTCAAGTGGCTTCAAGGCAAAGTTCGGTGAGCAGGACTCGCCACAGGACTTTTTCCTCACTGGGGCAATCCAGGGCGCGTTGATGGCTACGTATGGCTGCGATGTCGACGTGACGCAGCGACAATGCCTCTCGATGGGAGACGACCGAAACTCTTGGGCGATTCGGAAACACCCGAATCAGTCGGAACGCATCGGCGAGTACCTTGACGAGGCTCGACAGCTCCGAAATGGGCGTCAGCGTCTTGAGCACACGCCTTTACCCGATGACCTTCCGGCTCGGCCTGTTACCTCGGTGGTCCGGAATATGGATCTCTCGGGCGACGAGGAGGAAGGGTTGATTGCTGCATTCAATGTGTACCTCACGTTTATCCCGTCGCTGTACTACAACATTTGTTCGACCGTCTTGCTCAACCGGTTGAGCGAGCACTCGATGTCGCGCGATCTGGGTCGGCGTTTGCTGAAAGAGGCCGGTCATGTCTGCGGCTTCTATACGCTCGGTAACATCTTGCAATCGTCGGAATACGAGTTGCTTCGAAAATCGCACTTTGGGGCGAATCCATCGGAGAAGGATTCCATGACGACGCTCTTCGCGGTGGTAAATGCATTCGGATGGGGCGCGTGGACGCTTGACTACCTCTCCGAGAAGGAGATGCGGTTCACCGTTTACAACAGCTACGAAGCCTACAATCACCGAGAGTTCTTTGGATATGCCGATAGCCCGGTTTGCTTCCTCCACACGGGAGGCGGCGAAGCCATTATGAACGCGCTTCGCTACGGCAATATTCTGTCGTACAATCGCTCGATCGATAGCGAGTACGTCAATAAGGTGTTCGAGCGAAGCGACGGATTCCGAGCTTTCGAAAATCACTGTCTTGCAGTTGACGGACCCGGCAATGCATGTACAATTCAGGTCACGGAGTGAGCTTGACGATTATCTCGCCCGTGGGTCGAAAGAAGACACATTCGAGTACGTCGGTCCAGATCGCGTGCTGATTCTCCACAACGACTGCCGGAGATACCCGCTGCGGCTCGAGATGAAATTGAGCGACCGGCTCGGTGAGCGCGAGAAGGAGAAGACGCTCTATGCGTTCGTGGACAGCGTGCGGTCCACGTTCGAACCGTCGTTCTCTCCGTACCTTGGATCGTCCCTTCGAACGCAGATCCCGGGGCTGGCGGTGAAGATGGTCGTGTTCTTCAGCCTCGGTCGGGTCGAGGTCGTCTTTCGAAAGGGGGCGACGAAGACGGCTCGACGTCGTGTGATTGGCTGGCTGGTCGGAGAGAAGAGGCGGGAGCCGAGCACGACCAATCTGGCGACCACACCGAAATCTACGCCAAGCGGCTATCGCGCAGAGGATCTGTCGGAAACCGGTCACCTCCGTTCGTGAGGTGACGCCGGCAGCCGCTACAGGTGCGCTGGTCTCGTGGTACGATCATCCAGGGCCGCGTGGGAAGGACGGCAGCGGAGGGTCATGCAACCCCGCTGTAGGACGTTGCCGGCGTGTTTGACGTTAACGCTAGCCCGAAGAGTCGACGGTCAAACGACCCATCTACGCGGCTCGGGCAGAGACGTGCGCCAGCGTGCGGTCAAGGATGTGGCGAAACCAGAACGTGTAGCGTTCCGGTCGCGCGGCGACGTCGGCGAGCAGGTCTTCCGGCGTGACCCAGGCCCAATCCGACACCTCGTCGGAGTTCGCGTTCACAGTCGGGTCCGCATGGCCGATGAAGACGTGATCCAACTCGTGTTCTACGAGCCCTTCGCCGACATCCGCCCGATAGACGAACTGAAAGGCGTGGTGCACGTCGCAGTCGAATCCCATTTCCTCGACGAGTCGGCGCTGAACGGCTTCCTCCAGGTCTTCGTCCGGACGCGGATGACTGCAGCACGTGTTTGACCACAGGCCAGCCGAATGGTACTTGTCGTCGGCCCGTTTTTGGAGAAGAAGCCGTCCCCGGGAGTCGAATACGAAGATCGAGAACGCCCGATGCAACCACCCGTGAACGTGTGCTTCGAGCTTTTCAGCAGTGCCCTGCGGCACATCATCTGTGTTGACGAGAACGACGTGGTCAGTCATGCGGAATAGTCACGTAAGGGCGAGCGAAGGAGGGGCGGATCAGCCGTTGGGGACGGACTTTATACAGGTGATAAAGATAGAGGCTTCATGCTCAAATGAATGTAAGGCTCTTGTTCTTTTACGCTCTGCTCCCATGATGGGTACCGGAGATAGCGTTCCAGCCTGAACACCCGTGGGAGAAATCAGGACTTTCGTCTAGGCGTTTATATGCAAGTAGTTTGCAATGGTGTAACGCACCGGTTCCATCAGTCTCGTTTAGTCAAGGGAAGCTACTCCGTAAGGATGCCTCCCGTCATTCCGTAACGAATTGCTTTTCTCGTTGACATGCTGCCTCACGCTTCGTCTTTTTCGGCTGAACCGGGTTGCACAACGACCGGGTAATGAAGGCTGAATCCACGACCTCCAGAAAATAAGTCCGTACGACGCATGCCTAAATTGACGATTCAAGGAGAAGGAACGTTCGAGGTCGAAGATGGAACTCGACTCGTGCGCGCGATCGAACAGAGTGGTGTTGAAGTCGGACACCGATGCGGGGGGCATGCCAGTTGCACGACCTGCCGAGTCGAGTTTGCGGACGGCGAGCCGGAGGTGATGACTCAGGCCGAGCACGACAAACTGAGCAGCATGAAGAAACTCGGGCAGATGAGGCTGTCCTGTCAGATCGTTGTCGACCGTGACATGACGGTGAAACCGCTGATGTGGGCCAGCAAAGAGGGATGGGATGACAATGGACCTGAGCCGGCCATTCAGGTGGAGCCAGAGCCAGAATGGCACGCACCCCAAGATCTTGAGGAAAGCGACTGACGAACAGCCTGGTGCGAGTCGCGGGTACATCAGTGATGTTTCGCAGATCAAAGTACGGTGAGGCGGACCGGCGATCGGTCCGCCTTTTTCTTGGGAGGGCGGTCAGATGAGACCAGCAGGAACGCGGACGGTGCCGTCGACGTGCCGGAACGTCCCCTTCGATGACAGTCATCCCTTCCGCTCGTATGCTTCTACCTGCAGGTCTTGCTATCGTGTTCGGTGCCGGTCTCATCCTTTACGTCGTCTCTCGGCGCCATCAGGTCCGGAGCGAAGTAGATGGGGCCGCCTTTCAACTCTTTAGCCGACTCGTCCCGCTGATCGGCGGCCTCATCATCCTCGGAGGCAGTCTGATGCTACACCGCGACATTCTACTTGCACTTCGTACATTTGGGGCTGCGATGACGGGGGTTGGCGTCGGTGTTCTCGCGCTCACATGGTCAGCCGGTGACGAAGACGCGCCGGATGAGCCCACGCTGTTCGTCGGTAGCATGACAGCTCCTGATCTTGGCGCATTATCGTTTGTCATTGGGGTTGGACTCTTGGCCTTTGCGCTCATTTTGTGATGGATTACAATGAGTGCCGGGCAGGCTATGGAATCTTCGGTTGCACTCGATGGACGGACCTCCCGACCCGACGGTCGGTCCTCGGGCCGCCTGCGCAACCAGGCCTTGTTCGTTTCGCACACCGTGATATAGCACACGTGTCATCGGATCACCGCCAGGGCTGCGAATAGACAGGAACGACCGAGCTTACGTTTTTGAGACCCATCCGCCAAACAGTTCCTCAACGGGATACGTTCGAACGTTCTTCTGCCAGAATGTGGCGCGTACGCGGAATCGAAGCCGTTGGAGACACCGACATTTTACAGTCGAAACGGTATCAGTAGGCCGTCGGGGCAAGATAGACTTCGGGAGATGAGCACGGATCGTGTCCATCGCCAGGATAGTGTGCCAGGAGCATCAGCCGTAGGATTAAAGCATGATCCCGACCACGTTCGTTCGACTCGTTTTCCTTCAATTTCGTCCACTCGGTACCGGACGGTGTTCTGTTCGTCACGACCTCAAGATTCCGGCACCAGAAAGTGAACCCGAACCCTTAGTGTGCATTCATCATCGTCCTGCCGGCATTTTTTCCGGTGAGATTGATTTGTCCTTCCCGTCATAGATGTCCACTTCTCCGGCACCGTCGTATGTCGCTTATTCCACAGAGCCGCGCTGCACAGGTCGTTCTCGGCATCGTTGGCCTCGTGCTCACGCTTCTCCTCTTTGCCCCCGGTCTGTTCGTCGAGTACCTCTGGATGAGTGAACTCGGCTTCGAGGGTGTATACTGGACGATTTTAACGACACAAGTTCTCCTGTTTGCTGTCGTCATCTTGGTGGCGGCGGTATACTTCATCGTCAACTTCCGCGTTCTGGTCGAACGTTTACCCCCGTCGTGGGCGGCGAACTTCGGTCAGGAAGACCAGGGCGGCACGCCGCTGACACGCGATCGGGTCCGCCGCCTTGCCTACACCATCGGCGCGATTCTGAGTCTATTGTTCGCAGCAGGTTTCGCCGGGCAGTGGGACGGACTCCTTCGATATCTTTATGCCGTTCCCTACGGTGATGTTGATCCGGTGTACGGCCTTGATCTCAGCTTTTACATGCTGGAGTTGCCGTTCATTCAGGCGTTGCAGAGTGGGCTCGTCGGACTTGCGTTTCTCGGGCTCCTGACGCTGATTACCGGGTATATTCTGGCCGGGCAGATTGGGGTTCGAAACGGGCAGTTCCAGCTTCCGATGCCCGTCGTGAAGCACCTCGGCATCAACGTCATCGTTCTCCTTCTGGGATGGGCCTGGGGGTTCTATCTCGACCGTTACGAGGTTCTGATGGAGGGCGGCGGGGCCGTGTACGGCGCGGGATATACCGACATCCACGTGACCATTCCTGCGCTCTGGGTGATGGTCTTTGCGACGATGCTGCTCGTGCTGCTGGTCGCGGTCAACCTGTTTCAGCGCCGCCTTCGCGTCCTCGGCCTCGGTGTTGCGGCGTACGTCGTCACGCTCGTGGTCGCCATGATTGTTGCGCCAACGCTCGTCACACAATTCACGGTGACGCCCAACGAACTCACGGTCGAGGAGCCCTATCTCAAGGATAACATCCGGCTGACCCGCAAGGCATACGGACTCTCTGATGTGAGGGAGGAGTCCTACCCCGCGCGAACGGATCTCACGGTGGAAGACATTACGTCGAACCAGGAGACGATTCGCAATATCCGGCTCTGGGATCCCCGCTTGCTGATCGATACCTACAGTCAGCTGCAGCAGATTCGACTGTACTACGAGTTTCAAAATGTCGACGTCGACCGGTACCAGTTGGAGGATGGGTACCGGCAGGTGATGTTGTCGGCCCGAGAGTTGACGGCATCGCTGCCACAGGGCTCCAACAACTGGGTAAACCGGCATCTGCAGTTTACCCACGGCTATGGTGCCGTTGCGAATCTCGTTGCTCGGGAGGGGACGGAGGGATCACCGGAGTTTCTGGTCAAGGACCTTCCGCCAGTGGCCGAAGATTCGGCGCTCGCCGTCGATCAACCTGCGATCTACTACTCGGAGACGGCCTCGACGTATCGCCTTGTTAGCACGAATGAGAAGGAGTTCGCGTACCCGCAGGGGGATGATAACGTCTACGTCTCCTACAAGGGCAATGGAGGGGTTCTGCTGAATGCCTTCTGGAAAGAGCTGCTCTTCGCGTACTATCTCGGCGACTTCAACATCCTGTTGTCCGACTACTTGAACGAGTCGAGCCGGATTCAGATCTGGAATCGGGTGCAGGAACGCATTCGCAAGATCACGCCCTTCCTCCAGCTCGACAGAGATCCATACTTTGTTCTGAATGATCGGCGTCAATACTGGATACAGGATGCCTACACGACCACCCAGTCGTTCCCATATAGCGAGCCGATCCGTGGGTACGGTCAGTACAATGGCATTAAGTACATTCGCAACTCCGTCAAGACGGTCGTTGATGCCTACGAAGGAAAGGTCGATTTCTACATCTCGGACGCGGACGACCCGCTGATCCAAACGTACCAGAATATCTTCCCGGAGCTCTTCCGTCCGATGGAGGAGATGCCGGAGGGACTGCGCTCGCACGTTCGGTATCCGCAGGATATGTTTGAGATTCAGATCGAACGGTACCGGCGGTACCACATGCAAAACGCTCGCGTCTTCTATAACAACGAAGATCTGTGGACGCGACCGCGGGAGCAGTACGACGAGAATCAGCGCATCATGGAGCCGTACTACATCATGTCGAAGCTGCCAGGCGACGACCAGCTTCAATTCATGTTGATGACACCGATGACGCCGGAAAATCGCGACAACATGATCGCGTGGGTCGCAGCGCAGTCCGACGCGCCCAATTACGGGGACCTCGTGGTGTACAAGCTGCCGAAGGAGAAACTGATCTACGGCCCGAATCAGATCGAGTCGCGTATCGATCAGAACCCGGAGATTTCGCAGCTGCTCTCACTGTGGGATCAGCAGGGCTCGCGTGTTGTCCGCGGTAACCTGATCGTTGTGCCGATCGAAGAATCCTTCCTCTACGTCGAGCCGATTTATCTCATCGCTGAAAACCTGAAGATCCCGCAGCTGCGCCGTGTCATTGTGGCGTACGGGGAGAACGTGGCGATGGAGGTTTCCCTGCGTGAAGCACTGAACGTCGTTCTTGGCCGTGAAATCCTTCGCGTGCAGGACGATATCGCAGATGCGGCGGACCTTCCCGCTCCATCTCAGCGTGGGGCGGCCTCGGGTGCGGTGAACGCGGTTGAAGAACTTCGCGAGGCGCGCTCACTGCTGCAGGAGGCACGAGATGCGTTGCAGGGCGGCGACTTCGCGCGCTTCGGTGATCGGCTCGATGCGCTCGAAGATGTTCTCGACCGTGGCGTTTCGGAGGCGGAGTCGGCTGTGCCTGTCGATACGTCGGCCGTCGTACCGCAGGGGGAGACGTCAGAATAGCGACAGCGGTGTTCGTCGAGACTCGGTCACATATCCAACAATTCCGTCCGGTCGGACCCTCACGGGTGCGACCGGGCTTTTTTTTGAGCAAGAAAACCTCCTCCACCGCTTCTGCCCTTCGTATCACCCGTGGACCATCGTTTCTACGCCCGGCATGCCTCAGGCCCAACTTCGCCGACCTCTCGGGGTCAGCTTGATCTCCACGTATGACCTGCTCATGGTCGCCATTCTCCCATCTGCGTTGATCATGCTTCAGGTCTTCGGCGCGATTGGGGTCGGACGCCCGGAGACGCTCCATGTCTTTATCTCGGTCTTGCTCAGTGCCGGCATCGTTGTAAGCGCGTCGGCCATTCGGCGAGGAGAGAACTGGGCTCGTTTCATCCTCTTGGCTCTCATCACGATCTACTACGTCGGCCTCGCATTCGGAGCGCCGTACACGGTCGATCTGGCCCAGTACGTGGCGTCTGACGACTGGAACTCGTGGCTTCTCGCGGGCCGGTCCGTCTTCTGGATCGCGCTGCACGGCTGGTACTTCTTTGTGTCCGCCGACTGGTTCTTCGACCCGCATCGCACGCGTCCGGACGGCCGCTCTGGGTGGCTGTAGATCAGAAAACCAAATAAGAGCTGTCGTCAAAACAGCTCATGAATGAGTTCATCAGGGTCGTCATCCTCATTCGGTGATTTTCCACCAAGGGGACCCGAACGAAGATCCTCGTAGAAGTCGGCGCCGTAGGTTCGGGTTCGCACGACAATCGGCATGGGGACGGCGTGTCCGAGGAGAAGAGCCTGCTGCTTGGCGTCGAGAGAGGCCAGCACCTGTCGCAGGGATGAAGAGTCGCTCGTCCCCACGAGGGCATTGGAAATGTCCTTGTCATCGTTCAGCTTGGCGATCATCTTCGTGCCGAGCTGACTCATCACTTCCTCGTCGATTGCCGAGGGGCGTTGGTCGACGACGAGCAGGCTGACGAAGAACTTCCGCATCTCGCGGGCGATCTTCCCGAATGGTGTCTCGTGCGCAATGCCGGGCGCGAGGAATTTGTGGGCTTCCTCGATCGTGATCATCAGAGGACGCGGCTTGTCGCCCTCATTCTTCGTCTGGCGGTATCGATTCGTCTTCTCCTCGTACTTCCGACGGATCCGGCGCGTGATCGCGTTGGCGACCAGGAGGTACACCTTCAGGTCGTCGTAGCGGCCAAACTCGAGGACGACGGACTTTCCGCTATCCAGGGTTTCGAGGAGGGCATCCAGGACGTCGTGGCGGTCCTGCGACGGCTGGGTCGTGAAGAAATCGTACTGCTCAAACTGTGAAAGCTTGCGCTTCAGTGCTTCGAGGGAACTCTGGTGTGCCCCCGTTTCGTCCGCGATTTGCTCCAGTTCATCGCCCCGTGCTTCCAGGAGGGTTCTTAGCCAGTCCTTGCCGTATGTATTCTGCAGCATGTAGCTGCTCTCGGCGGCGGTCGCGTTCAGGTTCAGCGTATCGCGGAGCGGGAGGATGTCCGCGGGCTGGATCTGGTCGGCATGCAGGTAGACATCGTGGTCGGGCTGATTGCCGCGATCTCGCGTCGTCTTTGGGTCTAGCGAGAAGATGCATACTTTGCTTGGAAACAGATCGCGGAGCCCCTTGACGAACTGTGTCGACCCGTCCTCGGATTCTGCACGATCACCGTAGCCGTACTCCGAGTGCATGTCGAAAATGAGGTTTACGGCCCGTCCGGTCTGAATCGTACCGGCGAGCAAGAGACGTGTCAGGAAGGTTTTCCCCGTTCCCGTTTTCCCGAAGACCGCGTTCGATCGTTCGGCGAACCGCTGTAGGTTGATGCAGACCGGAATCTCGTCCATTCCGATCGGGCTACCGACATTGAAGAATGTGCGTCCACCATCATTCGCTTCGTGACCGAATACTCGGGCGACGTCATCCTCCGTGGCGTGGGCGACCGGCGCAAAGTGGGCCGGGATCGTTTTGACCGATCGGGGTTCGTCCTCGCTCAGTTCGGGGTGCTCCGTGTTGGGGAGCATGAGCATTGGCTTGAGCGAAACGGTGGCGTACGTACCGGTGCCGCGCATCACATCACGAAGCAGGTCGTCTTCCGGGCCAGGCGGGTTGAGCAAGATCTGCTCATTGGCTGCGTCAATCTCTACATCGGTGATCATGCAGAAAAAGTCATATTGCTCGCCCTGGATCACGACAAAGGTGCCGGCAATCACATCCTCGATGGGACGGGCTGCATCGAGTTTCATCTCGATCCCGTCATTCAGGGAACCGTGCGTGATGACACCGATCTTTCCGGGACGATCGGTGGGATGATGCCCGTCGCCGGACGATTCGCTGAACTCAAGCATAACGTCGGGGAAGATCCGTCAGAACAGAGGAGGTAGAGGTGGGTGGGGGCGGTCAGGCATCGACGCGACCGGTGTGCATGCTGCTATGTTCGCCCTCGTCGGAAGGGTCGCTCGAGGATCGCGCAAACTGCTGGGTCAAGAGGGCACCAACCGTGACCAGAACGATCTCTCCGATGATCCCGACGACAAAGCGCTTGAATACAAACGAGATGATGCGCGGCAGGAACCGGATGACAGCGTAGACGCCCAGAATACTTAGGATTCCCTGAACGATGCGTGTGGTCAGCGACGTCGTCGAGTCGAATGACAGAAAGGCCATGTGTCTGTGAGGCGTTCGAAAGAAGAAACCAGCTTGAGTCACTCCGATGGATGGATAAGATAAGATATTACAGCGTCGTACCCAACTCGAAGATAATGGGCTCTTTTACATGCCGCAAAGAGCATCTGGATTAATACATAAGCCCGAATAACTGTTGCCGACCATGCCATCTACACGCGACGATAACCTCAAGTCCATTCGGCCAGACGTTCCCGTCAATACGGAGGACAGTCACGCAGTCGAAGCCTTCCAGCACGAGGTGCTCCGTCCGATCTTGAAACTCCTTAACCCGAGGGTTCTCGACCTCGTCGCCGATACGCTGGAACGATACGGTACCGGTTTTTCGACCATGGATCGCCCGGATCAGGTTCGGCGCCTGGAAAATTTGCTCGGCCAGGACAGTCGGCTGAAGCGTACGTTGCTCGGGATGGTGATCGGTCATTTTACGTCTGCCGAAATGCAGTTTTATCTGCAACACACGGCAGAAGTGCGACGTCGCACGGTTGAACTCGTAACCGAACGCGCACGCAGCCAGGTAAATGAAATTGCTGAGCGAGTGAAGGCCGAAAAATGACGCCGCCATGACGTTGATTAGATTAGGCCATGGTTTGCACACATTGTTACGTCGATAACGTTTCGCAGAAATAGTTCTCGATTCAACATGTCCGCAGGAACCAAGTGTTAGAGTGTGCAATTTGTTGCGTCCATCCGCCCGCTGACTGAGCGGACGTGCCCCCCACAGGTTGTATTCATACTGCGGTCGCCCTCTCCGACCGATCTATCATGTCTAGCTCAACATCGGTTACGATTCAGCTGTCGAAGGATCATCATGACTGGCTCCAGCGCGTCGCGGAACGTTGTAATCTGTCGCCGTCCGGGGTTGTAGAGCTTCAAGTTCTCGCGCAGGCACACCTGGCGGATCTTCGGGAAAGCGGAACGGCTGCGCTGCCGGCGTTGGACAGTTCGGCGCAACAAGACGATCCATCCCTTCCCGAGGAAGATGCGTCCGTGATGGATATGCTCAATTCGGCGCGGGATCGTCTCGATCGCTGGGAGAAAAAGCGCCAGCAGGTCGACGGTCAGAATTCTCGCCTCGAAGCTCTTCGTCGTCGCCTCGATGCGGTTCGTGGCTCGGCGGAAGCATCTGACTTTGGTCCCAAGCGCACCTCGAAGTCATCGACAACGCTAATCCAGCAGGCGCTGGCACGCATTCAGTCGATTCACTCGCCCAGTGCGAAGTCTAATTCGGTTGATACGGAGGGCGCTCCCACGTCGATGTTCGACATTGCCGATGAGGACGACGGGTGAGTCCGTCCGCAGAGTCAAAGTTGGGCTGCACGAACGGTAAAAGATAGGGGATGAGCCATCTCAGCCCGAGCAAGGGCAAACAATCCGCGCTTTAGAAGAAAATAACAGCGCGGGTGCCACATCCAATCCCGCTCAATGCTACGTTAAGGGTTCGGAGTCCGATTGATGGTCGATTTTCTCTGAAGCGGGATCCATTCCTGTCACGGATCGATCTGATTGACGACGTTTCTCGTTGTCGCACTGGGCCGTCCGGTTCCCGCAAGCGGCGATGTTCACGACCGATGTTCTCCCGACACCCTTACCCATGTCTCACGACGCCCCTCCGGTTTCTTCCGGCACCTCCACGGCATACGATCCGTCGGCTATCGAATCCAAGTGGTACGATTACTGGGAGCGCCGCGGCTTCTTCGAAGTCGACGTTACCGATGATCGCCAGCCCCACTGCATCATCATGCCGCCTCCCAATGTGACGGGGCGGCTGCACATCGGGCACGCGCTACAGGACTCCATCCAGGACGCGCTAACCCGAATCCGTCGCATGCAGGGGTATGAGTCGCTCTGGATGCCTGGCCTTGACCACGCTGGTATCGCCACGCAGAATGTGGTGGAGCAGAAGCTTGCTGAGGAAGAAGAACTGACGCGCCACGACCTCGGTCGGGATGCGTTCGTCGAACGCGTGTACGACTGGAAGGAGGAGTACGGGGACATCATTCTCCAGCAGAAGCGCACGCTCGGAGATTCCTGCGACTGGGATCGCCAGTATTTCACGATGGATGAAGACTTCTCCCGCGCCGTGCAGGAGGTTTTCGTCCAGCTCTATGAGGACGGTCTGATCTACCGGGGCGATTATCTCGTCAACTGGGATCCGAAGAACGAAACGGCTCTATCCGACGAGGAAGTTGACAATGTTGATCGTCAGGGGCACCTCTGGTACATCCGCTACCCGCTCGCCGAGCCGGTGGGCGACAACACGCTGATCGAGGAGGCTGCCGATGGGGAGGAGACGCCGGAGCCGATGCAGTATCTGACGATCGCGACCACGCGGCCGGAGACGATGCTCGGAGATTCCGCCGTGGCGGTGAATCCGGACGATGAGCGATATGCTCACCTGATCGGTCGGAAGGTCGTCGTTCCGCTCATTGGGCGCGAAATCCCGATTATAGCGGACGACTACATCGATAGTGAGTTCGGGACAGGCGCGCTGAAGGTAACGCCTGCTCATGACGAGAACGACTTCGAGATCGGGCAGAAGCACGAGCTCGAGACGATCAACGTCATGACGACGACGGGCAAGATCAACGCGAACGGGGGGGCGTACGAAGGTCTCGACCGGTTTGACGCGCGTGACAAGATCGTGGACGACCTCAAGGCGGAAGGTCTGCTAGAGAAGGTTGAGGACTATGAAAACAAGGTGCCCGTGTCCAGCCGCTCTGGTGCCGTGATCGAGCCGCTCATCTCACGTCAGTGGTTTGTGAAGATGGAGCCGCTCGCCGAGCCGGCTATCGAAGCCGTCCGGGAAGGCGAGATCGATTTTTACCCGAAGCGCTGGGCCAATGAGTATTTCCGCTGGATGGAAAACATCCGCGACTGGTGCATCTCCCGTCAACTCTGGTGGGGGCATCAGATCCCGGTCTGGTATTATACGGATGAGAATGGCGACCCGGACCCCGAGCGCGGGTACGTCGTGAGCGTCGACCGGCCCGACAATGGGGAGGAGATGGTGCAGGATGAAGACGTCCTTGACACCTGGTTCTCGTCGTGGCTCGCACCCTTCGCGTCCCTCGGCTGGCCAGAGGAGACGGACGAACTCGAGATGTTCTATCCGTCCGACGTCCTCGTATCCGGCTACGACATCCTGTTCTTCTGGATCGCCCGGATGATCATGGCGGGATACTACGTGATGGACGAGCCGCCCTTCACGAACGTCTTTATCACCGGCATGGTGAAAGACGAGCAGGGCCGCTGGATGTCAAAAAGTCTCGGCAATGGCATCGATCCGCTCGAGATGGTGGATCAGTACGGTGCGGATGCGACGCGCTTTACGCTGACGATGCTCTGCGCGCAGGGGCAGGATATCAAGCTGGCTCCCTCGAAGTTCGAGATGGGCCGCAACTTCGCCAATAAGATCTGGAACGCCTTCAACGTCTTCGGGCAGTTCATGGAGACGGATGAAGACGGTCGGCCGGTCAAAGATTACCAGCGCGAACGGTCCTTCGAAGAACTGGAGCTTGTGGAGCAGTGGATGCTGCACCGCTTGAACGCGGCGATCGAGGACATGGAGGGCTCGCTCGAGCGTTACCGTCTCAATGAGATGGCACAGCGTGTTTACGATGTCTTCTGGCGAGACTATTGCGACTGGTTCCTCGAGCTGATTAAGCCGCCGTACGGCGAAGAAATGCCGGAGGAGAAGATCGCTATTGCCGTCGAGATCTACGAGGCGCTGTTGAAGCTCCTTCACCCGTTCATGCCGTTCATCACGGAAGAGCTGTGGTGGCGTCTGCGTCCGCGCGAGAACGGCGATGCCTGTATCGCTGCCGAATGGCCGAGCATCGATCGGGACAGCATGGATGAAGAGCGAGCGGAGACGTTTACGCTCATCCAGGACCTGATCTCGGGTATCCGCGGTGTGAAAAGTGATTATGGTGTCGGACAGGGCAAGGAAATTGCGGCCACCATCAGCGTGCCGCGTCGCAACACGGAGCTGGCGGAGACGCTGGCGTCGTACAGCACGTACTTCGAGACGCTTGCTGGAGTGACCGACCTGACGGTGAAGCCGCGGGCCGAGAAGCCCGCTGCCTCGGCGTCTGTCGTCGTGGGCCGCTGCGAAGTCTTCGTTCCCCTCGCAGGTATGATCGATCTCGATCAGGAGCGTGAGCGCCTGCAACGGGAAATCGAGCAAAAGGAAGGATTTCTGCAAGGGGTGGAGAAGAAGCTCAACAACCCGCAGTTCGTGTCCAAGGCCCCCGATGAAGTCGTCGATCGCGAGCGGCAGAAGAAGGAAGACGCCGTCGCCGAACTCGAACGTCTGCGCTCGAATCTATCCGACCTGGCCGACGTCAGTCAGTAGATGGCTGATCTTGTTCTATTCGCTCAAATGCCTCCCCGCTTATGAACGCAGTATCCTCCCGCACCTCTCGTTCCATGGGCCGCTCTGCGGCTCGGCGTGCTCTCGCCGCTATGGTTTTGCTCGCTTTGATGACATGGACCACCGGGTGCGGCAACTCGGGACAACAGGGCGTGTCGGCCAGCAGGCTCGATGTGTCCAACACGCGCCTTGTGACTATAACCGAGACGGGCGAGCGCTCGTTCAGTGGTACACTCATTAACGAAAATAGCAAAGCGGTTTCTATCGTACAGGTCGATGTTGCGCTGTACGACGAAACGGGCGCCCGGGTCGGGACGACCATGATCGAAGTGGAAGATGTCCCGGCGAATAGCGAGAAGGATTTCAGCGGGGCGCTTGATGTCGATTATCCCGTCGCAAAGGCTCGCGTCCTGAGTGTCGCCACGCCGTAGGGAGGTTGAGCTTGTGCTTCGAATACAAAAACCGCCGGACCTGAGGCGTCAAACCTCGGATCCGGCGGTTTTTTTATAGGTCAGGCTGTACGTCGGCCCGATGTAGTCCACGGAGGGGCAGAATCGCACTAGTACTTCGCGACGGAGTCATCGATCTCGTCGCTCCAGGCGAGGGTACCACCCGCGAGGTTCTTTGCGTCGAATCCCTTTTTCCGAAGAAAATCCGTCGCTTTCGCTGAGCGTCCGCCAGAACGGCAGTGGACAACAATTTCGTCTCCTGGTTCAGCGTCGATCTCTTCGATGCGGCGCTCAAGTTCATCGAGCGGAATCAGTTGGTCGGCACCGATGCTCGCGATATCGGCTTCGTGAGGCTTGCGAACATCCAGAACGAATGGCGCGTCGCCCGCATCGCGACGCTTTTTGAGGTCCTGAACTGAAATTTCTGGAATTTGGCTCACGTCGTCAGTGCCATTTTGAGAGGAGTCGGAAGACGGAATACCGCAAAACGCTTCGTAGTCGATCAGTTCCGTCTGCGTCGGGTTCTCACCGCATACCGGGCAGTCCGGATTCTTTTCAACATTCAGCGTCCGGAAGTTCATTTCCAGCGCATCGGCCATGAGCAGCCGGCCGATGAGTGGCTCACCAATTCCGGCGATGAGTTTGATGACCTCCGTCGCTTGAAGCGTGCCAATGAAACCGGGTAGGATGCCAAGCACGCCGCCTTCCGCGCAGGACGGAACGAGTCCCGGTGGGGGCGGCTCTTCGTAGAGGCAACGGTAGCACGGCCCGTCCTCGGTTGCGAAAACGGAGACCTGACCTTCGAACCGGAATATCGATGCGTAGACGTTCGGCGTGTCGGTCATCACGCACGCGTCGTTGACGAGGTAGCGCGTGGGGAAGTTGTCCGTTCCGTCCGCAACGACATCGTACGGCTCGATAATCTCGAGCGCGTTGTCGCTGTCGAGGCGTACGTCGTGCGTTTCAACGTCGACGTGCGGGTTCAGGTCGGTTAGGCGTTCCTTTGCTGCATCGAGCTTCGGACGGCCGACATCGCTGGTGCCGTACAAGATCTGGCGCTGCAAATTCGACGCTTCGACGCGATCGAAATCGACAAGTCCGATTTTCCCGATGCCCGCGGCGGCGAGATACGTGGCAGCAGGCGAACCGAGGCCGCCTGCTCCGACGAGCAAAACGGACGTGGCCTTGAGTTTCTCTTGGCCCTCACGCCCGAATTCCGGGAGCGTGAGGTGACGGCTGTATCGTTGGAGTTCATCTGTGGACAGGTCCGGTGCGCATGGAGGGGCCACGGCCGCACCGTTGTCCGAGGGGGAAGCAGACATGGAAGGGTCGTATGGGTTCAGAGGCTGCGAATCGTATGAGTGTGGTGCGAAGCGTCAGCCACCAGCGATCGAGGGGACGATCGACACTTCATCGCCGGCGCTCACCGGCGTATCGGGGCCGTCCTTGTATCGGATGTCGTCGTCGTTCACGTAGATGTTGACAAACTGGCGGAGGGTGCCGTCGTCGGTATACAAGTTCGACTTCAAGTCGCCGTAGCGGTCAACGAGATGGGTCAGCACGTCCTTGACCGTCTCTCCGTTCGACTCTACGGTCGCCTGACCATCGGTGTAAGAACGGAGCGGGGTCGGGATGCGAACCGTCACGGTTGCTGTTTGCGTGTTAGCCATAACAGAATGGTGAGAATGGAAAAAGTTATCAGGTGGTGAGAGTGGCGTTGGCGAGGGCTAGGCCGTCGCGCCATTGCCCCATGCGGATGCGTCGGTCGGTTTCAGAACGTGAATCTCCTCGCTCTCGAAGGACGACCGGTCGACGGCAAGGGACCAGGCGGTCAGATCGGTGGCTTCTCCATTCGCGACAGAGACAATGACGTAGGTATAGCCGGGGAAGGTGGCTTCGCGCAGGTCGGTCTCGGACGGTCGTGCAGGGTGGTCGGGGTGGGAATGGAAGAATCCGATTACGTCAAGGCCGGCTGCCTCGGCCGCATTTTGCGCCTCCCGGTAGTCGTCAGGAGTGATCTCGTATCGCCGTTCACGGTTCTCCGTCTTTCGGTTCGCGACCGGTCGAATGTCCGTCACGCGGTTTGCACAATCGTCGGTCACCGTGCCCATCAGAAAGCCACACCCTTCCTCGGGATATGCGTTTTCCCCGTGGTCGCGGATGGCGTCGAGAACAGCAGAAGTTGTCAGCATGGGAGGTGGTCGCTTGGATAGAGTCGGGCGGTTGCGATCAGGCAGGGAAGTGTCAGTCCGTGTAGAGGCCATCGGAGAGATAGCGCGTCCCGGTATCGCACAGGATCGTGACGACAATGCCTTCGTCGAGCGTTTCGGCGATCCGTCGCGCCGTGTGGACGTTTGCACCCCCGGATGGGCCGACCAACAGGCCTTCTTCCCGCGACAACCGACGGGTCATCTCAAGCGCGTCTTCCGTGCGGCAGACGACGTGTTCATCGGCTACTTCCGGGACGTAGATGCCCGGCACCCGGGCCGTCTCCATGTGCTTCAGGCCTTCGAGGGCGTGCATTGGAGAGTCCGGTTGCATGGCGATCGCCCGAATGCCTGCATTTTCTTGCTTCAATCGACGGGTCGTGCCCATGAACGTGCCGGTCGTTCCGAGACCGGCCACGAAGTGGGTGACGCGACCCTTCGTTTGGCGCCAGATTTCGGCTCCGGTTCCATCGAAATGCGCTTTCCAGTTTGCGTCGTTGTCGTACTGGTTGGGATAAAAATAGGCATCCGGATCGTCAGCCACGATTTCCTTTACCCGTGCCTGCGCTCCGTCCGTTCCTTCAAGCGGATCAGTCAGGATCAACTCTGCACCGTAGGCCCGCAGGATCTGTTTGCGCTCCTCCGACGCATTTGCCGGAAGTGTGAGCACCACCCGGAGGCCACGCGCCGCGCCGATCATCGCGTAAGCGATTCCTGTGTTGCCGCTCGTCGCATCGATGAGCGTCTTGTTGTTTGAAAGAGCGCCGGACGCCAGGCCCTCATTGATCATCCGGAGCGCCGGGCGGTCCTTCACCGAGCCTCCGGGGTTGAGGTGTTCGGCCTTTGCATAGATTGTCACCGAGTCCGGCAGGTCGCGAGAGATTTCGCTGAGGCGAAGAAGCGGAGTGCCGCCGATCTGATCGATGAGGTCTGACGCATCCATTTGACGGTCATCACGCACGATCCGCTGTGTACGAGACCGCTGGATCGATCGCGCCTGGCGAGCGGGAGGAGAGGAGGTAGCCATAAACGGCGACGGTAATGTTGAGGTTAGCTCGAAACAAAAGGGTGCGGCATGAAAAAAGCCTCTCACGGAGCGTCCGGAGAGGCAACAGGGTAGACCGTATTTGACAGCGCATGCTACACGGGTTTCGTGTAACATACACTACGCATACGCGTCCATCCCGCGCCGATGATACAACAACACCGGTCGGTGCTGGTGGGCAGAATGGAGACGTTTACGAGGCGCATGATCGAGTTTGCTGTACATCGTCAGATAAAACCAGCCATCGGACCGCATTAGCAGCCAGGCATCTTTATAACATGACGCTGGAACCCACGTTCCAGAATAGAACGGCGTGACAACATCTTTTATCTTCCTCGTCGGACCTGTTACGATCCTTGCAGGTACGTTAAATTAATCTTCGAGTTTTCAACACGGGTGAGGTAGCAGATTCGAATCCATCGTACACCTCTCTGCGCCGATTCTTCCCCGTACGGATCCATCATGATTGTCTTCTTGGGTGGTACCGATTCACAGATGATGCGTGAAACGGTCAGCACGTGATTGATGGTGTGTCTGAACCATTTCAGCATTTCCCAGCGAAAGGACCGAGTGATCATCGTGATCCACGAACATACCAGAACGGACGCATGAGCATGATTCAGTTCGAAGGATGTATCTGTGACCGTCCGACCGAACAGGTGCGTATTCGGTCTGCGATCAAACGGGTTGAGGAGACCTCTGATATGAACGCATCGACGCGATGGGTTGTGGTCACGCAGGCCGTCCCGCTCGGAGGACTCGTATACGTTGCTCATGCCGTGCGTCGGGACTGGACCGTTACCGCTCAATCCGTTAGCGAATTAGAAGACAAACTGATGGCTCGAGCCGACGGCGGTGTGGAATCGAGTCGAGCCGTTCAACCGTCTCCGTTTCGTACCGTCTACGGTCGAGAGTGAAGGGAAACAACGGGTAATAATTTACATTAGGGGTACATCGCTACGCATTAAGTAGCGATCAAAATATATAGTGTCTGTGTGTTAGTCGCGAAAAGGTAAATGTCAATGGTTCTGCTGTGTCGGGTGAAACAGCAGCGATGTATCAATTCGCGAATGGCTGCAACAAAGCGGTGTGGGGTTTTCTCCCACGCCGTTTTGTTTTGCCGGTGTCCACCGGCTTGGCGGATTGTGGCCCACGGTTTGCGATAATAATTTATCCCGTCCACACCTACCCATTCGTCGACTGTTGATTGTTATGGCTTCGACCGACCCGGCACTTGAAGCAGCCATGTCCCTAGCGGCTCGCCGTCATGACATCCCGGAGCCGCTGTCCGAGATTTACATTGCATGGAATCTCTGCTTCCGCGCATACTGCGATCGCTATGATCGGCCGTGGCCGAACCATCGCGTGGTCCCCGATTTCGTCACGTACTTGCGCGACAAAACGACCGTGACGCGAGACGAACTGGTTCACGCGGTTGACGCCGTCATCTTTGGTCTGGAGGAAACGACGGGGCTTGCGGGTCCTCTAAAGACCGCGCTTCGCGCTCGCGTCCTCTCAGACGTACCGTCCCCGAAGGCGCACAAGGAGGACGAAGGAGAAGACGAACAGGCGTTTCCGCAACAGGGTGCCGCGCTGACACGCGTCATGGTTGCGATGGATCAGGAGGCATTTAGCGGAGGATTCAGCTCGCGCTTCCGCAACTAGTTTGCACTCTACGGCCCCGAGAGGCCTGGGCTCTGCGGATGGACGGGCCGCACGGATCCTTCGCTCTCGCACATACGGCAGGTTTCTCCAAACCTGCACCCATTTCTACGACGGCTGCTCCGTTTTTTACGCTGGAAAGGAGCAGCCTTTTTCTATAGTCGACCCGGCGTGAATGAGAAGACCCAGACCCACGGGTTTTCGTCCCACGTCGGTCCGCCTCGACGCTGAAAATGGTCCCACCGCGAGCGAAAAGCTGCCTGTGGTGGATCGAGTGCGTCGTGTCTAGCCGTAAGAGCTCCTGCCGCCGGTCGCAGCGGTAAGCCTTCATCCGTAACGTCGAACGCGCTCAAGTCCTGCAGCTGCTCGGCTCGAACGTCGTCGATTCGTACGGATAGCCGCGCCGCCCATCGCGGCATAAAGATCGGTGATACCCATTCGCCAGATCTCTGCGGGAGATCCAGCGCGTCGGCCTCGTAGCGGAGGGACGTGCATCGTTTTTCCGTGCGGGTATCGCGCGCGGTACGGTCCCAGCTCACCTCATCGCCACCGACGCGAAACGTTGCCGCCCAGGACTCGCGCACCCACAGGACATCGTCACGAGCGTGAGGACAGTTGATGTCGACCAGGTCCGATTCCCCCTCACAGCGAGCCGTGACGGACAGAGACGAGCCGGACCGATCAATGCGGAGAACCCGTTCCGGCGTCGGAGAGATCACACGTCTCGTCTGAACCTTGTCTCCGTCCAGAATAAGCCGCACCATGTCCGGAGAAAATATGATCGGTCGGACCGGTGCGGCGTCGAATCGGTGCATGGCGTCAAAGGGGCCGAAAGCGCTTCGGATGGAGGACAGAGCCTACATGCCGAGCATGCGTCCCGTGCCGAGAATGAGCGTCACAGAAACGATCAAAACAAAGTATATCAGAGCGCCGGCACCGATTGTGAGCGCCGTTTTGCCATTGTCAAGGTCCAGTCCCTGTCGGACGGCGATGAAGCCGGCGGCCAGTGACCAGAAGAAGCCAATGAAAGCACCAATACAGGGAATGATTGCAAGGACTTGCGGAGCGAAGGCGAACCCAATCACGCGAAGCATCTCCCCGACATCCGCCGTACCCTCGAAGACCCTCGTTCCGATGGCGTATGTGATGACCGACCACAGGATCCAGCCGAGGAAGGCAATGAAGACCGATGCGATTGCGTAGCCGAGGCCGCTTCCGCTCAAGGTGCTTCCCGCGCCAGATAGCAGCGCCGTGATAGCAACCACGATGACGGCCTGTTGCATGGCACCCGGGTCGTGCTCCACGTCCTCAAAAATAGCGGGATCCAGCTTAAATACGCCGAGGATACGTTCCTGAAAAGTCATGGCAGCGTGCAGGTCAATGAAGAGAGATCCGAAAAACGTTCGGTCTTGTCTCGATTTGCTCCCACGGTTGGGGAAACCGAGCCGTCAATGATATGACGTCATAGGGCGCAGCAATGGTACAGGGATGATCTGTGTAGAAAAGCGGATGTGCTGATCTTCGCGTCGGCAGCCGGCCCGTGACGCATCACGTGAGGAATAGCGTCTGCATGACCCGAGTCGCCGCCTGTTTGTCGTCGTCCGAGCTTGGTGAGGAGGAGACGTACTTGTCGTAAGCGGCGGGAAAGAGGGGAGAGCCGAAGCCGTTCTCCGACGAACGCAATGAGCGGGCCTGGTGATTGACCTCCGCACGGAGATGATCGGGAAGCGGAATGACGCGAGTCGAGCCCTTGGGTCCCACGCGGAGCAGGGCCCGTTCGACATCGACATCTCCGGCTGTGAGCCGCACGGCCTCGGAGAGGCTTAGGTCCGTGTGGAATAGAAGGCGTGTCAGAAGCCGTCCGCCAGATGCCGTGTCCTGGGAGAGATCCTGTCCGTTCGTTTTCGGCCGCGTGGAGCCGGCGTGGTTGTCTTCCTCCTCGTGCGCTACCATCTGATCCGCGACGGACGGATCGATGCGGCCATTGAACACGTCAAAGAGGGCAAACATTATGGCGTCGAGGGCCCGATCTTTTTCTTCGCTCGTCACCTCCGGATGATTTCGGAGGAACGACAAAAAGCCGGGAAGGTGGGGCGCATCGGCAGGGACATCCTTGTGTCGGCAAAACTGAACGTAGCACAGCGTCCAGATGCCAAACGCCTGCGCCTGTTCCGCCTCGAACTGGTGATCGAGCGCCGCCGTGAACAGGACGTACAGCAGATTCTGTGCTGTCTCGTCGGGGTTCAGGGCTTCGTCGAAATACATTGCGGGGCGCTTGATCGAAGTGACTGTTTGGCCCTCTTACCGTGACGAGGGAGTGAAGATTCCGGCACGTGTCGGAGTCGTTGCATGATGGAAGCGGTTCGAGTCGATCTGCACGTAGAACTCTCGAACCCGACACCCGGCACCGGTGGTTTTATCTCGTGGTTTATCGGCCACACATACCGGAATGATCTAATGCCACGGCTGACATTTACAAACGATTTGCTCGTGGAAATCGGAGAATCATCCCGGTTTTTCTTTCTGCCCAAACTTCGTCACCATGCCCGATCTCTTGTTCGAAATTGGCTGGATCATTGTTGCGTTCGCAGCGGGTCTAGGCGCACGCGTACTCCGGCTTCCGCCCCTCGTCGGATATCTGGCAGCCGGAATGGTTCTCGCGACATTCGGCGTGGAAGGAAGCACGGTCGTCGAGCAGATCGGTAATCTGGGTGTTGCCCTTGTGCTGTTTATCATTGGCCTCGATCTGCGACTGCGCAACCTGGTCGAGATGGAGGTGCTCGGCGTGGGAGGGCTCCACATCGTGCTATGGACGGTGGTCGTCACAGGAATTGGGATGGCGCTCGGGCTTCCGCTCCTCGGGGCCATCGCTGTAGCGGCCGGACTGTCTGCGTCGAGCCTCGTCCTGGCTGCGAAGTCGCTCGAAGCACAGCACGACCTGCGGAGCTACCATGGGCGGGTGGCGATCGGCATCATTCTGGTCCAAACGGTCGTCGCGACGGGCGCCATTGCAGCGATGGGAGAGCCGCCGAGCCTGTGGGCGCTCGCGGTCATTCCAGTCATCGCACTACGTCCGCTGCTGGCACGTCTGCTGGACGCGCTCGGCCGTGGGGAAATGTTGCTTCTCTTCGGTCTGGCACTCGCGGCTGCAGGAAGCCTGCTGTTCGACGCCGTCGGGTTGAGCGCAGAGCTCGGTGCGCTGACGGCGGGGGCCTTGCTTGCCGGTCATGATCGTACGGACGACCTGTCGGATGCCGTCGGGACGCTGAAAGACGCATTTCTCCCGGCCTTTTTCCTTTCCGTCGGTCTCATCGGGTTGCCCGATGCGTCCGGGCTTGGCGTCGTGGCTGGACTCCTCGGCCTGCTGGCTGTCAAGGGCGCACTGTACGTCGGGCTATTCTCGGCTTTCCGACTTCGCGCACGGACGAGCTTTTTGGCGGCCATGCCTCTGACCACATATAGCGGACTGTCCCTGATCGTCGCATCGGCGGCGGTCGCGGAGAACTTGCTCCCGGAGTCGATGCTCACGGCGCTCGCGCTCGCAACGGCCGGATCGTACCTGGTCAACGCGCCGCTTGCGCGTCAGGCACCCGACCTCTGGACCAAAGTATCGGACTGGCTGCAGCCTCTCCAGCGCAGTGGTCGCCCGCGCGATGCACGCCCCGAAACGCTCGGGCGCGCACGGTTTGTCGTCGTCGGCATGGGTCGCGTGGGAACCGCCGCATACGACTACCTCGCCGCGCGAATGCAATGCCCGGCGGGCGTGGATGAGGATCCAGGCAAACTCGCGCGGCATCGCAGCAACGGTCGGCGCGTGCTGTACGGAGACGCCCGCGACGCGACGCTCTGGGCTGACCTGGGACTGGAGACGGTCGAGGCAGTTGTTCTCGCGCTTCCCGATCGGGATGCAACCCTGGCTGCGGTCAGCGCCCTGCGAGAAGCCGGCTTCGAGGGCCCGGTCAGTGCGCTTACGACGGACCCCGAGGGACGCCAGGATCTGATTGATGCGGGAGCCAGCGCCGTGTATCTCTCCGGCGAGCAGGTCGGTCAGGCGCTCGCCCGCCACGGCCTTCGCCGCCGCCAGCGGACCGTCCCCGCCGCCGTCACGCTCGATGTCGGTGCCGAGCAGCGACCGTCTGCACCGCTCCGCCCGTCACGCGGGACGGAGCCGCTGGAAGCGTAGCCCGAAAGTAAACTACGGGGACAGAGACGCGCAGAACGTCTAGTTAAAACTGATGCCATCCAGCGGGTCGGCTTCCATCTTTCGAAGGGCTTCCTCCGCAAACCACGCATCCTCAACCTCCTTCGTCTTGTCGGGGAGGTTCGGGTGAGGCTTCTCGTAGCCCGACATATCTTTGAGCCACACCAGCGTCTTGACGCGCGTCTTCCCGTCGGGCGTTTCGAACTCAACATCCTTCTCCCGTGCCGCGCACGTGCCCTCGGCCTCGCCCATCACATGACCGTACGTGGGATGGCGCAGGAGAACGCGAACGCGCTCGCCGTGCGAGAATCGAGAGTCGGCAAAGTCTTCGTCGCTGTAGGTTGTCACAGGGAGGACAGGATTAAACGTCTGAAGTGCTGAACAGGAGGATAGCCGCAGGAAGGCCGAATACGTTGCGTACCGTGCGACGTTACTTGTATTGATTCATCGCGTCCACGGCGAGGGCGTCGGCCAGGTTGTTGAGTTCATTGTCGGCGTGCCCTTTCACCCAGATCCACTCCACGTCGTGGCGGGCGTTCTGTGCGTCGAGCTTGCGCCAGAGCTCTTTGTTTTTCACCGGCTTCTTGGACGACGTCTTCCAACCGTTCTTCTTCCAGTTTTTGATCCAGCCGTCGTTGAACGCGCGGGAGACGTACGCGCTGTCTGTGTACAGCTTCACGTCCGTCGGTTCTTCAAGCGAGGCAAGACCCTGAATGGCTGCCATCAGCTCCATGCGGTTGTTGGTGGTTTGCGGTTCACCGCCCGTAAGCTGGTTGACGTCTTCACCGTCGATAACGATCGCTGCCCAACCGCCAGGGCCGGGGTTACCGCTGCAGGAGCCGTCCGTATAGATCTCCACGTTGTTCATTCGGTCTGAGAAAAAATAACAAGCAGGACCCGATAACGTAGCGGACATCACGACATTCCGCTAGCGTTCCGTCGTAAACCGCAGTGAAAACCTTCGCGTTTCTGGAAACGTCGTTCGTCCCGTTGCGTGAATGCTCGTCACCGCGTTGATCGTCGGCGGTCCAGGTTATTCATCTCATCACTCCGCGTGCACCATGAAATTTGTAGATAAGGTAGACATCAAAGTCCGAAGCGGCGACGGTGGCCGCGGGCTGGTGTCGTGGCGCCGTGAGAAGTACGAGCCGCGTGGAGGTCCCGCCGGCGGGAATGGAGGACACGGCGGGACCGTATACTGCGAGGCCGACGAGAACCTGTACACGCTGCTCGATTTCCGTTACAACAAGCACCACGAAGCCGGAGACGGGGAGCCGGGCGGGAAATTTAATAAAACGGGTGCGGATGGAGACGACGTGGTTATTCGCGTACCGCCCGGGACCGTGATCAAAGATTCGCAGACTGGCGAGGTGCTCGGCGAGGTTGTCGCGGATGGCGAGCGCGTCACGATCGCAGAAGGTGGACGTGGCGGAAAGGGCAACACGTTCTTCAAGTCGTCTACGAATCAGGCACCGCGGCACGCTCAGCCAGGCGAGAAAGGCGAGTACCGGGAGATCACGCTGGAGCTGAAATTGCTCGCGGACGTGGGACTTGTCGGATTTCCCAATGCGGGGAAAAGCACGCTCGTGTCGTCGCTTTCGGCGGCCAAGCCCGAGGTCGCGGATTACCCCTTTACGACGCTGAATCCTCAGCTGGGGATGGTCTACATCAGCGACTTTGAGTCGTTTGTGATGGCCGATCTGCCGGGAATCATCGAGGAGGCGCACACGGGTAAAGGGCTCGGCCTGCGGTTCCTTCGTCACATCGAGCGAACGTCTGTGCTGCTCTTTGTCATTCCGGTGTTGTCAGATGACCCTGCCGGCGACTATGAGAAACTCCGGCACGAACTCGAGGAGTATCACGCGCCCCTTCTCGACAAGCCGCACCTCGTGGCGCTGTCGAAAGTCGATACGCTGGCGCCCGACGAGCAGGAGCTCCTGCCGGAAATTATGGGCGAGGAGTTCCCGGATGATGTCGAGTTTATGCCGATTAGTGCGGTTTCGGGTACGGGCCTGAAGGAACTGAAGCATCGCCTGTATGACCTCGTCACCGCGGTCAAGAAGAAGCAGGAAGATGTCGGCGTGTGAGAACGCTAACCTCAACAACCCGGAAGGCGGCAAATGAGCGGCCGAAAAAGAGGGTTGACCTGAGCAAACTCCGGCACGAAGACCGATTTCGAACCGACGGGCACGTACGTCAGTCATTTTCGCGCTCTTGCTGAGCGGGTGGAAAAGAGCCGGGACCGCCTGCTTCGGTGGCGACGCGACAACTTGAGCGAGACGATCTACTTTTTTCTCGCCGCTCCCATGCTTGATGCGAGCCTCCTCGACGGAGAGAAAGAGGGCGATGTCGTCACGGTTCACCGCCTCACGGATACCGGTCGCGCACTTCTCCCACGAGCGACAGTCCGATCAGCGAGGACGTGTTCTCTCAGATTCGATTAGCAGCGATCGACATGTCAAACTGACCTCCGATCTCAGGTATGATCTGTTTATTATATTGTATCATAAGTTGATGTTTATTGTCTAAAATGATAACATGTTGTCATCGTGGTTGAAGATGATGACATGGTGGAGGATGCAGACATCAGAAAACGGGGAGCCAAGACAGAGCGAAAGGTGCGGTCATACATTGAGTGTCGATCCGGACTCCGGAGCAGCGCGCTCCGCGTCGGCTCCAAAGGCAGTCGGTCGGTGTGAGGAGGCTTCGCTCGGCTCGCCGCAGCAGCGACGGGCTCTCGTCGCACTATCTCTCGTTCCGGGACTGGGCACCGGTCGCATTCGGGCACTTCTTGCGTACCTGACGTCCCCAGTAGATGTATGGAAAGCCTCCCGATCCCGATTGGAGTCCGTGCCGGGCGTCGGACCGAAGGTGGCAGAGGCTGTGCTCACGTTTGACGGTCACGACATTGTTGATCGTCAGATGCGTCGAGCGAAGGAGATGGGCGCGACGCTTCTTACGCCGTGGGATGATGCCTTTCCGGAGCGCCTGCGGCAGATCTATGACCCGCCGGCGTTTTTGTGGATGCGGGGGCAGTTGACGCCGGCCGACGCTCGGTGCATCGCTGTAGTTGGGACACGGAGATGCACCGACTACGGGCGGCAACAGGCCTGCCGGTTCGGTGCGGAGCTAACGAAGCATGGCTTGACGGTAGTCAGTGGCCTTGCGTACGGAGTAGACGCAGCGGCACATCGTGGCGCGCTCGATGCCGGTGGGCGAACGGTGGCGGTGCTCGGCTCCGGACTCGGTTACGTGTACCCCGCGTCGAATCGACCGCTCGCGGAGGCGATGACGGAGCACGGGGCCGTCCTTTCGGAGTACCCAATTGATGCAGAGCCAGACCCGCGGTATTTTCCAGAGCGCAACCGGATCGTGAGTGGACTGACGCTCGGCACGCTCGTTGTCGAGTCGCACGCCGAGGGAGGTGCGCTCATCACGGCCCGGATGGCTCTGGAGCAGAACCGTGAGGTCTTTGCCGTCCCGGGAGAGGTCACGACCTCTGCGAGTCGCGGCACAAACGCTCTGATTCGTCGGGGAGAGGCGAAACTTGTTTCGTGCGTTGACGACATTCTGGATGAGCTATGCCTTCCCGCTATGGATCACGAGACGCGTGAGGCGGCGGCTGAAAGCGTGGCGGACACCCTTACCGGCGACGCTCGCGCCCTGTACGAAGCACTGGGAGATTCTCCGACGCATCTCGACGACCTCTGTCAAGAAGTTTGTTGCACCCCTTCCGATGCGTTGGTTGCCCTGTTGCAGCTGGAGTTCGACGGGCATGTTCGGCAGCTAGCGGGGAAGCAGTTTCGTCGGACGTAACGCAAGCGTCGGAGTGTTGGCTTCCGTCGGGTGGACGTCACCTTGTAGATACGTAGGGATCCCGCTGTGGGGCGCATCGTTATTTTCTATCAACACCGACCGTGCCCGAACGCCCTTTCCTGTCCGTGGGCCGCCTCTTCCGTGCTATTCTTATTCTAGCTCTTCTTCTCGTCTATGTCTCGTGCGATGCAACGGGGCCCAAGCCGTTTGAGTCGGAGGTTGTTGTCGAGTCCTATCAGATTGCAGGAGAGCCGGCGGCACCCGTTCGGTTGACCCAGTCCATCCCCATCGATTCGACGTACGACATCAACGACGTCGCCGTGCGTGGGGCGGATGTCCGGATCGAGAAGCTGGGCGAGGGGGGAGAGGTGGAGGGGACGATTCCCTACACATCCGATCCCGATAGCGCGGGCTTTTATCGGCCGTCTACTGCGATCGATGGATCGATTCCGACGATTGAGCCGCTCGGAACGTATCGGCTTCGTGTCGTAACCGAGGCAGGCGCGCAGATTCGGGCAGAGACGACGGTGCCGGATACCTTTTCCATCGTGTCCGCGAGTCGAGATACCGCCACGTATCGAGCCGACGAAGAAATCGCATTTCGAATCACATCGAGTCGGACGCCCGGGCGCGACCAGGCCTTCTATATCTTTAGCACGGAGTCGCTTGACCCGAGGAAGGAGAACCTCGTTCCGCTTGTAGCAGATTTTCTCGAGCAGAGCGAAAACTCGGTTCTCTCCGACTTTGTGATCACGTCGTCTCCGGTTCTGAACGAAGCGGGGTACACACAGAACGCAGACGGTACCTTGACGCTGCGGCTCCCGTGGGTCGTGGTTACTTTTTACGGTCCCAACCGCACGCGTATCAATGTACTGGACGAAAACATGTATGACTTCATCCGCTCACAGACCGCCCAGCAGGGAGGAGGGGGCTTCACGCCAGGATCGATTCCCAATGTCCTGGAAGTCGTAGAGGGAGGTGCAGGAATTTTTGGAAGCATGGCCAGCGTCCGCCGGGAGATGTACGTCGCCCGGCCCTGAGACGCGGAGGATCCGAGTGCCTGCCTACGGTCGGGCGGTTGTCGACTCCCCGGGACGGAGCAGGCGAAGTTGGTTGGTGAGGCCGAACCGCTCTGCCCAGTGAATGGCTTCCGGCGCGGCCGCCTGAACGGTTTCGCTTGCAAGATCGAATGTACCCCAGTGGATGGGTACGACATCCGGTCGACCCAGGTCGATCACGGCCTGCATCGCTTCCTCCGGATTGACGTGAACCGGCTTCATGATACGTCGCGGTTTATAGGCTCCGATCGGAAGGATCGCTATGTCGGGCGAGCCAAGGGCGTCGGCAATGGTCGAGAAATGATCGCTATATCCCGTGTCGCCGCCAAAGTAAACAGAGCCATCGTCCATCTCCAGCATCCAGCTTGCCCAGAGCGTGCTGTTGCGATCCGTTAGAGATCGACCCGAGAAGTGGAGAGCCGGTAGGGCGTGCAGTCGTAATCCCGAACCGATGTCCATGTCATCGTACTCCCACCAGTCGAACGCGAGCACGGAATCCACACCCCAGTTTCTGAGCCGGTCCGCACAGCCTAAGGGAGCAGCGAACGTAGGAGCATGGCGGGCGGCAAGAAGCCGCTCGATCGACGGGCGATGCAGGTGGTCGTAGTGGTCGTGCGACAACACGACGAGGTCGACCGGGGGAAGGTCATCGATCTGGAGCGGGAGACGAGCGAGCCGTTCGGGGCCCGCGAAGGGAACGGGACTCGCACGCTGACCGAAGTGGGGATCCGTGAGCACGGTCAGGCCCGGCACCTGGATGAGCGTCGTCGCATGGCCGATCCAGGTTATGCGAATGGAGGGTGGGGGAGCGGATAGGTCGGTCGGGAGCACCGTATGGGGCGGTACATTCTGCTTATGCGAGAAGACGCGCCCGCTCAACCAGCGTGCTACCTCGAGCGGCGATGCTGGCTGGGCCGGTGCGTCTGGATTGCAAAAGCCGTCACGAGTATGGTGGCGCCGCGACGCGCGATCGTGCTTCTTAGGCATGTAGGATCGTCAAGGGAAAGGAAGAACCGTCGGCTGGACAACAACGAAGGGGAACCGTATGTTCTACATCGGCTGATGCCCCCCGCTCATCCACGTTCTCTAGTCCTCTCGTTTCGATCACCGTCACTTATGGAGTTTATCGCCCTTGGCGAAACCGATGACGTGGCAGCAAGCTGCCACTTTCTTAATATTGAAGGTACCGGCATCGTGCTTGATGCGGGTGTTGATCCTCGGACGGACGGGCCGGCGTCCCTGCCTCGGTTCGACATCATCCACGGTCACCGGGAACGCTATGTCGATCATGCGATCGTAACGCATGCACACCATGACCACATCGGAAGTCTTCCTGTTTTGATTCGGGAATTTCCGCACCTGCTCGTCCACATGACGGACGCGACGAAGCGACTCATCGAGTTTCTTCTTCCGGCGTCGGCACGGCTTCAGGAGCGCAAACTGTACGACGGTGAGACGGAACACGAACCGCTCTTCACGGAGGAGGAGCTGAGTTTCCAGAGCCACATCTATCTGACACATGCACTGGGGGCCGACTTTGACGTAACCGGTACGTTAGGCAATTCAAAAATCAAGGCTCGGTTCTATACGGCCGGCCATATCCTGGGCTCGGTCGGCGTGGAGCTCCGCTTCGTCGAAGACGGCAAGGATCGGCGGGTCTTCTACACCAGCGACACCAACATGCGCCCGCAGTCGATTATTCCGGGAGCAGAGTATCCGGACTCGACAGACGTTCTCATTCTTGAGTCAACGTTGGCCAACGATGAAGAGGCGGAGCAGACGAATCGCGACAAAGAGACCCAGCGGTTCCGCAAGACGGTGAAGGAGGTTATGGCCCGGGGCGGGACCGCTCTGATCCCGGTGTTTGTGATGGGACGGGCTCAAGAAACGCTCGCTCTCATCGACGAGATGAAAGAGGACGGTGTGATCGACGAGGACATACCGGTGTACACGGCCGGCTCCATGCGCGCCGTTGCAGATCTGTACGACAAGACGCGACAAACGACGCCGCGTCTCGATTCGGAGTTCAAAGTCTTCGGTGTCGATCAGCGCCGCATGCCGAGAAGCGAGGACGCCAAGGACGACGCGCTGGATGGTCCCTGCATCGTCGTGGCAAGTAGCGGGATGATGTTTGAGCCGACGCTCTCAAATCGAATCGGTCGCCGTATCGTGGAAAATGAGCGCGACGCCATCCTTCTGGTTGGATACTCGAAGGAGGATACCGCGTCTGCTCGGCTCCAGGAGGCTGCCAAGAACGGCAAGGGAACAGAGGTTGTCCTGCACGAAGCGACCGGACCTCAGCCCGTCAACTGCACCGTCGATCGGTTTCGGTTCAGCGGGCACAGCAACCGGCGCGATCTGCTTCGCGTCGTTGACAGCATGGAGCCCGAGAGTGTCGTTCTGGTTCACGGCGAGCCGGACGCCCGCCAATGGATGCACGATCAGATTAAGGCGTCGCACCCGGAGATCGATGTCTACCTGCCGGCCGGTGGCGAAGTGCTCAATCTATAAAGTTCAGGGTTCAGGGTTCAGTGTTCAAGGTTCAGTGTTCAGGGTTCGGCGGGCTGCCAAATATCCTGAAGGAAAGCCTCCTGAGATATTAACCAAAACGGCGTCGTACTGGCTCTACTGGCGACGACCTGAGGATAGGATGAATAGAGGACGTTTGTCAGCCATCGAGGGCCTGCGAGAGGTCCTGCCAGAGATCGTCTGCGTTCTCAAGGCCGACCGAGAGACGGAGCAGTCCGGGCGTGATGCCATGATCGGACTTCGCGGCCTCGTCGACGACACCATGCGTCATGGACGCCGGATGCTGGATGAGTGTGTCGACGGAGCCAAGGCTCACGGCTGCCGTCATCAGCTCGACGGACTCCACGACGTTCCGCGCTTTTTCTCTCGTCCCGACGTCGAAAGCAATCATGGTTCCGGGGCCCGACATCTGGCGAGCACGAAGATCTGCTTGTTCGCTTCGTCCCGGCATGTGGACCCGCTGAACGGCGGTGTGTTCTTCGCAGCGTTCCGCGAGATCGGTCGCCGTCGATTGCGCCTGAAGAACGCGTCCGGGGAGCGAGGGAAGACTTCGGTGCAGGAGATACGCAGCCATCGGGTGGAGGAGCCCACCCGTTACGACGCGCACATGGCGAAGTCGGTCGGCCCATTCAGCGTCATTCGTGGATACCACACCCGCTACGACATCCCCGTGTCCTCCCAGAAACTTTGTGGCGCTATGCATTGAACATGTCGCACCGTGGTCGAGCGGTCGCTGGAGAACCGGTGGGGCGAACGTTGAGTCGACGCAGACGGGTACTTCGCCTGCCTGCTCTTTGATGGCCGCTATATCGACGAGTTCGAGCGTGGGGTTCGCCGGCGTCTCAATCCAGACGAGTGCGGTCTCCGGTCCGACATGCTGCGCGACGTCGTCTGCATCCACCCATTTCACGTCTAGTCCGAGCATCGGGCTCGAGAGAAGATGGTCCCCTGTCCCGTAGATGGGGCGCACCGCAAGGACATGCGGGTGGGCATCCGGATTCTCGCTGACAATCGCAAGCCGAGCGGCCATCAACGTCGCGGTCATGGCGGCCATGCCCGACCCGTACGCCACGCAGTCGGAGGCGTGTTCGAGGTCGGCAACGGCCGACTCCGCATTGGCTACCGTCGGATTGTAAAGCCGAGCATAGACCGGCTCATCGGATACACGAGCCCCGTGGGCAAACTCGGTTACGCTGTTGGCCGCCGAATCCATGCCTGAGATGGGATAGGTCGACGAGAGGTCGATCGGGGGCGCATGCAGACCGCGAGCACGGATGTCGGCGCGACCGGCGTGGACGGCCGTCGTTCGGGGACCCGTAGTGGACGCGTCGTCCTCTGATTCGGCGGCGGGCATGACGGGAGAAGCAAATCGATCGATCATCATCTCGGTGGCTTGAATGAGAGACAGCGCGATCCGAGCGCTCTTGAACCGTGTGCACTGGATTCGGCATGTGATTGTATCGTATCATTCAGTGCGGTACCAATCAATCGTGTCGAACTAAATTCGGTACTCGGACTCATGGCTCGCCTCGACCGAACCGACTTCGAAATTATCCGCGAGATGCAAAAGAATGCTCGCATTCAAAATAAGGCGCTCGCCCGCAGAGTCGGGATTGCCGAGTCAACCTGTCTGGAGCGCGTGCGAAAGCTCCGGGACGACGGCATCCTGACGGGGTTCTACGCGGACGTCGATGCGGCGTCGGTGGGCGTTCATCTGCAGGCCTTGATTGCGCTGCAGTTGAGTAAGCATTCGCGGGAAACGGTCGAGCGTGTGCGTGAGCACGTTGCGCGGCGTCCCGAAGTCGTCGCCATCTACCATCTCGGCGGACGAACGGACTTTCTTCTGCATGTCGCTGTCCGCGATGCCGACCATTTGCGCGACCTCATCCTGAGTGCTTTCACGTCGCACGACGAAGTGGCCCAGGTCGAGACCTCGCTCATCTTCGACCACTCGCGGGCCGATGCCTGGCCGATCTACCCGCCGGAGGCGCGCTGATGCCGCTGCGAGTGTGGATCAACGAGCCGGGATCCGAGTGCCACCACACCCGTCCGCATTTGCCCAGCGGAGTTCTGTTGGATGACGTTTTAGCGTATGCCCACTGCTACCCCGACTGCGTCCCGCCGCCGCACGAACGCCCTCTCCGATCTAATCGATGTGCTTGCGTCGCAGATCGACGGCTCCATCCGATCGGACGACATGACGCGTGCCCTGTACGCGACAGACGCGAGCATGTACGCCATTCGACCGTTGGCCGTCCTCATCCCGAAGACGGTGAGAGACGTGCGACGAGCACTGCGGGTGGCCCACGAATACGGGGTCCCCATTCTTCCCCGTGGCGGAGGCTCGTCCCTCGCTGGACAGGGGGTGAACGAGGCGATCGTAATCGACTTCTCGAAGCATGTTGATGCAATTCTCGAAATCGATCCAGAGGCGAAAACGGCACGCGTACAGCCGGGCGTCACCCTTTCCGCATTGAACCAGGCGGCCGCGCAGTATGGGCTGATGGTCGGCCCGGATCCGGCTAGTGGCAACCGCGCGACGCTGGGCGGCATGCTGGCGAACAACTCGACAGGCACGCACTCGATTCGCTACGGCAACTTTATCCAGCACGTGCGGCGTGCGGAGGTGCTACTGAATGACGGGACGCCGGCGTCCATGGGACCGCTCACTCGCGGAGCGTGGCAGAAGAAGATGCGACTCGACGGGCGCGAGGGCGCGCTGTATCGAGAGATTGACGCTCTGACATCGACGTACCGGGATACGATTCGGGACGAAACGCCCTCCCATTGGCGACGCAACAACGGGTACCGGCTGGAGACGCTTCTTGAGGACGAACGAAATCTGGCGAAGCTTCTGGCGGGTAGCGAAGGGACGCTCGCGGTAGTGACGGAAATGACGATCCACCTGGTCGAGCGACCGGCGCGCACCGGGCTGGGCGTCGTTCACTTCGCGACCCGGGAGGAGGCGCTGGAGGCGGTGACTGAGATTCTCGAGACCGATCCGTCTGCCGTGGAGTTGTTCGACGGTGTTGCGATCGAGCGTATCCGCAAAACGCCCGGGTATGCCGAGCGTCTCACGTTCGTCGAAGGGGAGCCGGGCGGCGTGCTGATCACGGAGTATTACGGTGAGACAGAGGCCGATCTGCATGATCGCCTCGACGCACTGGAGGATCATCTATCAGCGGGTCCATCGACGGGACTGGTTCGCGTTACTGATCGGGCCGGAGTGGACAACGTCTGGTCGATCCGCAAAGAAGGCCTCGGGCTCGTCATGGGCGTGAAGGGCAAATACAAGCCCTGGGCGTTCATCGAGGATGCGTCCGTTCCGGTCGAGCACCTGGCCGAATACATCGACGAGCTGTCCCAGTTCATCGACAGCACCGGGACCCGGGCTGTATACTATGCACACGCGTCCGCCGGCTGCCTTCACGTGCGCCCCTTCATCAATACGAAGGACGAGGCGGAGGTGGAGAAGATGCGGCGGATCGCCAAAGAGTCGCTCAACCTGGTGAAACGGTTCGGAGGCTGTGTGTCGTCGGAGCACGGCGATGGGATCGTTCGTGGGTGGGCCAATCCAGAGATTCTCGGCGAGGAGCTTTATGCGGCGTGCTGCGAGCTAAAAAACATCTTCGATCCGTCGAATGTGCTGAATCCGGATCGTGTGGTCAACGCGCCACCCATGACGGACAACCTGCGAATGGGGCCCGATTACGCAGCGGCATCGATCGATTCGGAGTTCGACTGGTCGGCCGAGGGGAGCTACGCGGAGGCGATCGAAAAATGCAACGGAAACGGTGCCTGCCGGAAGCGCGGAACGGGAACGATGTGTCCGAGCTTCATGGCGACGCGGGAGGAGGAAGACTCGACGCGCGGACGGGCGAATGCGCTGCGCATGGCGCTGTCCGGCGGCCTCGACCGGGCGGAGCTAACGGGAGAGCGCATGCACGAGGTCATGGATCTGTGCATCCAGTGCAAGGCCTGCAAGACGGAGTGCCCGTCGAACGTCGATATGGCAAAAATCAAGACGGAGTGGCTGAATCATTACTGGAAGGAAAACCGGATGCCACTCCGGACCAAGCTTTTCGCTCATCAGCCGAGTTTGGCGCGGTGGATCAGCGGAACGCCCTTGGCACCGATTGTGAACTGGACAAGTCGTCAGGGATGGTTGCGGTCGATCGGTGAATCAACGCTGGGCGTGACCGCCGAGCGGGACCTGCCTTCATTCGCGCGAACGACCTTTCGACAGTGGTTCATGCGAGAGTCATGGCCCGAGCGAGGGCCGCGCGTCGTGCTGTTTGCGGACTCGTTCAACAACTTCCACACGCCCCCGATCGCACAGGCGGCCGCCACATTTCTGCGCGAAACCGGGCACACGGTAGACATCCCGGGGCCCCGCGTCTGCTGCGGGCGCACGTATCTGTCGAAGGGGGCCGTTCACGACGCCCAGGTGCTCGCGCTCAAAACCGTCGAAACGTTGTTTCCCTACGCCGAGGCCGGCGTGCCGATTGTTGGGCTGGAGCCGAGTTGCATTCTGACGCTGCGTGACGAGTTTCTGTCTCTGCTTCCCGGGGAGCCGCGCGCAAAGGTGGTCGCAGAGGCGGCCATGACATTCGAGGAATATGTTGCACAGCGAGCCGACGAGGGGGCCTTCGACGAGGTGTCGTGGAGTCGGCAGGCGGACGAGGTGATGCTCCACGGTCACTGTCACCAGAAAGCGCTAACAGGGACGACGGCGACGGAGAAGGCGCTGTCTCTTCCGGGATACGCCGTGAACGCTATTGACGCCGGCTGCTGCGGGATGGCGGGCGCGTTCGGTTACGAGGCAGAGCACGTCGATGTGTCAAAAACGATGGGCGAGCTTCGACTTGCTCCGTCCGTGCGAGCGGCAGCCCCCGACACCCTGATCTCGGCGACGGGCTTCTCGTGCCGCCACCAGATCGACGACTTAACCGGACGCGCGGCTCAACACCCGGCTGAGATCCTGCTTGACGTTCTCGATCAGTGAGATAGGGGACGAGTAGCTGCGTGTGTCGTAGCTTAACGTTGCGCGTTCTCCCGACCATGCGTCGATCGATTGTCATGATTCTCGTCTTCGATGTCAACGAAACCCTTCTGGACCTGTCTGGCCTAGACGATGTGTTTGGCGATGTATTCAGCTTGCCGGACGCCGATGGCCGGTCGGTTCGGGAGGACTGGTTTACCGAGTTGCTCCATCAGGCGCTCGTCACGACGGTAACGGGGCCGTTCGTCGACTTCGGTACTCTGGCGAAAAGCGCAATGCGGGTCACGGCCTTCCGGCAAAACCACGAGCTGTCGGAGGCGCATGTCGAGGCAGTGATGCAGGCCGTGCGCACGCTTCCTCCGCACGAGGATGTCGTCCCGGCGCTGGACCGGCTTGCTGAGGCAAGCATCCCGCTCGTGGCCCTGAGCAATGGCACGCCGGACGCCCTCGACGCACAGCTACGGAATGCCGGACTGACGGACCGCTTTGATCGAATCGTGAGCGCGCAGGCCTCCGGGCGGCTAAAGCCAGCTGCTGAGCCGTATCTGTGGGTTGCCGAGCACCTTGGTGTCGAGCCTGACGAACTGTGGATGGTCGCTGCGCACGCGTGGGATACGACGGGAGCACTGCGCGCGGGTCTTCGGGCGGCATTCGTCCGGCGACCGGGCAAGCACATCGCACCGGTTGATTCGAAGCCCGACGTCGCAGGCGATACGCTGGTCGATGTCGCGGAGCAGCTGGCGAATGTGGCCGAATGAATCTGGGCTAGAGGGGAGAAGACGAAAGCGAAGCTGGACGTATCGTCGTGCGCAGACCGGGGCACGGGGGCTTAGGGTACGCCGGACGGAACAGGCACGAGGATGCACGCGCCCCGTGGATGCGGCTGCGCTGGCTAAAGAAGCGATGTCGGAATACGTGGCGGCCGATTTTTATTATCAAAATGGTGATGCGACATGTCCCTGTCCCTGATACCGAGGGAAAATGTGAGGCGATCGCGTCTGGGATTTGGAAAGAGTTGGCTCGACATTTCAGGGGGTAAGTCATACGTTGATAACGTGTTTGGCGGATGTATCGCGACACAGTAAACCCGATCGTTTAGATCTATTCGCACGCCTGAAGGTGAGCCTTTGGCACGCACGATGTAGAATCGGTGCACGAAATCAAAGCCCTTTTGTGTTGCGAGCAAAGCAAGGACCGACCGTTGGGAGGTCCGTACCTTCGGATGGCCGAAGGCTGTCCGCCAAACAGGTTCTGATCGATTCCATTCTGTGTTTGTCCTACCCGTCGAGGCCCCATGCCCGATCTGTTCGACTCGCTTGAGACCGATTCTGCATCGCAGCCCGTGGAGGGAGCGTATGACGGGCAACAGGAATCTGCGTCGGAGGATGTAGGGTGGCCCGATCTGAATGACGCGCAGGAACGAGCGGTCCGTGCGTCGCTGAAACCGCAACTCGTCGTAGCCGGACCGGGGACGGGCAAGACTCGGGTGCTCGTGTGCCGCGCCGCGTACTTGCTGACGAAATATAGCGAGCAGCTACGTCCGTCGGATCTGGCGGTCATCACGTTTACGCGGAAGGCCGCCCGGCAACTCACCTCGCGGCTGGCGGGCATCGTCGGCGCAAAGGCGCAGCACGTGCGTGCGGGGACCATCCATCGGTTCTGCGCGGAGATCTTGCAGGAGCACGGCGAGGCCGTCGGGGTGCCTGAGGATGTGGTCGTTGCCCCGGAGGCGGTGACAGACGCGTTCTGGCAGCGCTGGTTCGAGGGGAACGAGTCGTGGGCGAAGTCGAACGATATCTCCAGCTTCCGTCAGGCCAAGCTGAGCATCAGTCGGGCCAAGCTCGGCATCGAAACCGTGACGAGCCGACTGCAGACGGCCCGCCGGGAGTACGACGAGATGCTTGCGTCGCGTGGGATGCTCGATTTCGACGACCTGCTCGTCAAGGCCCGTGACGCGGTGAACATCAATAGCGTGCGGGATGCCGTGCGCGAGACAACGAAGGCGATCCTGGTGGACGAGTTTCAGGACACCGATCCCGTACAGTTTCACGTCGTGCGCCAGCTCGCTGCGCGATCGCCTAAGGAAAAGGGAGCTCATCTCTTCTGCGTGGCGGACGATGATCAGTCGATCTACGGGTTTCGCGGCGCGCGGCAGAAGAACATCAACGATCTGATCGACCGCTTCGGGTGTTCGCGGGACTCGGGACGTCTGCACATTCTCCAGACGAACTACCGCTCGAATCGGGCGATCTACGAAGTTGCAGAATCCGTCCTGCCGCCAGAGCAGCGGCTGAAGCGGAGGGGCGAGATCGAGACGGCGAATGGCGATACGTCACCGGTCGTCCTGTCGTCGTGGCCGGACGAGTCGCAAGAACTCGACGGCGCACTGCAGCAGGTGCGCGAGTGGTTGGATGATGACGTCTCTCCGCGAGAGATCGCTGTTCTCGCGCCCTGGAATACCGCGGTTCAAGCTCTGGAGCGGCGGTTTCTGCGCGCAGGCATTCCCTGCGAGGCCAGCTCAACGGAGCCGATCCTGCAGACGCCCGCGGTACGTCGCCTGATGACGACCTTTGCGCTGGTCGAGCGGGTTCTTCGTTCCGGGGAGATCGCCGACGATGCATTGGCCGACGTGATGGACGTGGTACTACCGGAGGATCTCACGACGCGGGTGCGGGATATCGCTCATCGGTCGAAGGCTGGGCTGTGGGGGATTTTCCAGCGCCTTGCAACAGACGCCGATGCGGCCGAGCGAGCCGGGCTGGGGGCCGAAAGGGGGCAGCTAGAGCGTGTCTACGCCGCGATCGGAAATATTATGCAGCATGCGCGATCCAGCGATACGACCATCGAGAGTCTGGCCGAGGAAGTGCTTCGTCAGTTCGGGGGGACGACGCACCTGCTCGCCGAGGCGGCGGATTCCCTGCGAGACCCTCTGCAGGCGGATGGGATGGCAGAGGCGGCGGATCGACTGCGCCGCTGGCTCGAGCGCATTCGGAACGGAAACGGGCACGGTCGGCTCCTACTTTACGAGCGAAACACGCGGCTCGTGCAGGTTCACCGCGAGATGATTCGCCACGCGCTCGACCTGGCGAATCGTGAGGGCCGTGTGCCGAACCAGTCGCCCGCCGCGTTCGTGGTCTCAGATGAAGACCACCCGCGTCCACTAGACAAGAACGATCTCGTCTGCACCTCTGACATCGACGCTTTTCTCCGCTGGGCCGAGCGAAATGGAGCCCTGGGCGAGACGTTGCCGCAGGTGCTGGAGATCGGCGGGGTTGCGACCGGGCGCGAGCGGCTGACACTTGCCGGATTTGATGCCGACCAGGTCACCCACGTTGCCCCTGCAGCGTACCGGAGTCCCTCGCTTCGGCTGTTTTCCCTGCTACAGACGGCGGTTGCTCCGGCTGAACCCGAGCCCGCGTTTCCAGATTACGTGATGGTGGATCTGGAGACGACGAGCCTAGACGTGAAGTTGTGCCGCGTGGCGGAGATCGGCGCGATCCGCGTGAGGGACGGAAAGGAGGTGGACTCGTTCGATGTGCGGGTCGAGCTTCCCGATGACCTGACCGACGAGGAAGCGACCACGCTGCGGGACGTCTGCGGGATGGACCTGGAGGAAGACTTCGTCGATGCGCTTCCGCTGGAGGAAGCATGGTCGAGGTTCTGCGCCTTCGTAGATGGGTGCCCGATCATAGCACACAACGGCCAGCGGTTCGACTTCCGGATCCTGAAGCGATTGCATCGGGAACTCGGATCGGGAGCGGCGCCGTGGACGATGACGTCTGACACGCTTCCGATGGCCACGCGCCTCTGCCCCGATCTGCCTCGACACACTGCAGAGCACCTGCGGACTGAACTGCTGGATCAAAACGAGCCGACGGCGCATCGCGCGCTGGCCGACTGCCGGGATCAGCAGGAGATCCTCGCTGCACTTCAGGTGCGAAAGGCGACGCTTCAGCGGAAGACGGCCCTGGAGCCCATTCTGCCCGCCGCCCTGACCGGCACATTGATCGACATCACGGCGCGCGATGAGGGGGAGACATCGCCGACATGGAGCGAGGGCGAGCGCGTTCTCCTTGAGGTCGGGTATCGCTGGGCGCTCCGGGATGCGTCGCAGATCACGGCTACGCTGCGCCGTTTGCTCCCCCGATCGCTTCCGGCGATGGTCCGTGCGACACCGGCGCTGTACGAGGCATTCGACGAAGAGCGGCTGCTGTCGGGCGATGACGACGCGCGACCCGGACTCACAGAGCGGCTGGATGCTCTTCTGGCACCGTATCGGTCCGACTCGGTGCGCGAGGGACTTCGGCGCGTGCTCTCACATCTTGCACTCTGGGGAAACGACGAGGCGCGCACGCGGGAGGACGTCGTCACGCTATCGACCTACCACAGCGCGAAGGGGCTCGAGTTCGAGTGCGTCATCTGCACGGGTGTTCACGACAACGCCTTTCCTGCCTACTACGCGAACTCGCCGGAAGACCAGGCGGAGAGCCGACGTTTGCTGTATGTCGGGTTGACGCGGGCCGAGAAGCAGCTCGTCGTAACCTACATGGCGAAGGATCGGTTCGACAACACGCGGCGCCTGTCTCCATTTCTGCGCTCCGCTCCATCACAATTGCTTAAACGACGATAGCTGATGGTTTCGTTCGCCCGCTACGCTGGCCTGCTGGCGACGAGGTCACCAGAAAGACAGCTGCCCCGGACGCCGAGGCGCCGGGGCAGAGCGTGCTGTCTGTTGGACCGGTGGAGCGAGCAGTTAATTCGCGGGCATCCACGTGTTGTTCGACCGATCGATATCCGGGAAGTGATGGTCGGCGTCAATGACCACCGACTGCACCGATGAGGGATCCACGTTGACTGTTGTGGTTGCGGATGTGCGCCCGCTGAGCCACACGTCGACGGGAATCTCGCGCTCCACCGTTGAGCCGTCGTTCATCTTGACGGAGAGCTGCACGGGCATAAAGGCACGTCCCTTGTCCTCCACGGTCACTTCCAATCTGTCGCCTCGGGGTGTGACCGAAGCAACGGCGTGATCGAGCGTCCACGTTTCGTAGTAGTACGACGACCAGAACCAGTCGAGGTCGCGGTTGCTGACCCGCTCGAACGTGTTGAAGAAGTCGGTCGGGTACGGGTGCTTGTATTGCCAGTCGCTGAGGAACGACCGGTAGGCTTCGTTGAACGTCTCCTCGCCCAGCACGCCGCGCAGAGCCACGTAGAGGGTCGCCGGTTTGCGGTAGGACGCGATGCCGAAGTCCTGACCCGAGTAGTGGTAGTTCGACCAGCGCATGATCGGTGCGTCTCCTCCGTTTTGAACGAAGCGAACGTAGTCATCGCGATCCGAGGCGATGGCGTCCGACTCGTTGAAGTAATCGCCTCGCGCCATGTTTTCGTTGAACGACGTTGTGCCCTCATCCATCCAGGAATAGCGGCGCTCGTTCGTGTTGACCATCATGGGAACCCACATGTGGGCGAGCTCATGGGCGGTCACCGCGTACAGCATGCGTGCCGAATTATTTCGATAGTCGCCCATGATCGTCATCATCGGAAACTCCATTCCTCCGCCGATGATGCCACCGCCCTCGACGGCGGACATGTGCGGCCACGGGTACGCGATGCCCATATACTCGGAAAAGTAGGTGATCGCGTGCTGCTGATATTTCGTCACCTCCGCCCATTTCGGTGCGGACTCCCGCCAGAACGTATGGATCTCTGTGTAGTCCGTCTCGCCGTCATCGTCGAGGCCGCCCACCTCCGTACGGGCGGCTTCCCAGTAGCCTTTCGTCAGGCTGAATGCGACGTCGCGAACCTGTTCGGCCTGAAAGGTCCAGGTCAGCTGTCCATTGTTGCCCTCAGCGGTTACGCGTTGACCGGGCTCCGCGATCATTGTCGGCGAGTCGCTCTGAATTGCAGCGGTATACCGTTCGAATGCGTCATCGCTCAGCACCTGATTTGCGTTTTGCAACTTACCGGTGGACTGAACGAGCCACTCCGCCGGTGCGGAGATCGAGATGTCGTAGTCTCCGAAGTCGGAATAGAACTCCGCCGTCCCCAGGAAGGGGTCCGTCATCCAGCCGACGACATCGTCGTAGACCGTCATCTGCGGGTACCAGTATGCGATGAAGACAAGGTCGTCTCCGTCGTATCCCATGCGCCCACTTGCTCCCGCCTGCGGGATGGTGAAGCTGTAGTCGATTTCGATCGTCGTCGTGCCAGCGGGGCGGACCGGGGCGGTTGGGGCGATCACCAGATTCGTGTTTCGAACGATGTATCGGGGGCCTTCGACCTGTTGGCGCGGGCTCTCGACTTCGGTTGCACTCGCTCCATTGACGGCCACCCGCTCGAGTTGAATGCCGCCGGTTACCTCTGAGATCGTATTACGCTGAACTCCTTCCTTATGCAGGTTTTGAGCGAGTTCGACGAAAAGCTGTCTGAGCGTGTCCGGCGAGTTGTTGGTATACGTGATGGAGGCGGTGGCCTCAACGCGCTTTTCTTCGGGGTGAACCGATGCATCTAGGTCGTAGGAGACGTCCTGGGTCCAGTACTTTTCGCCCGGGTGTCCCGTGAGCGTGCGAGCACCCGCCTCCACAGCGTCCATGAATCCTGACGCGGGGTCCGGTGGATGCGGGAGGGGGCGGTTGGATTGCGAGGTGACCTCCGATGGAGCGGGAGGCGGCGAAGGCGGTGATGCGGTCTGCTGGGTCTGATCGGCCGCGTTTGGCATGGACGAACAGCCGGCCACGAAGAGCGTCGCGGCAACCAGAAGGGGAAGCCAGCGGAAGCGGGGCGTCATGATGAGAAGACGGTTGGGGAAGAAGAGCGTTGAGGAAACGTACGCTAGGTGATTCGCGCGACCGTGGACGGTTGTTTCTGGTCGAAAACTTACGGCTCTGGATAGTCGATCATCGGAGCCCCAATGTCCTCGTTCTCCCGGAGGACGGACATGTTCGGCATGATCTGATACGAGAGAATGTGCCACCTGTCGTTCTCAAGGCGAAGGAGAAGGATTTCTGAGAAGGTGCCGAGGTCGTATTCGCCTTCGATTAAGAGCGAAACAAATGGGCCGCCGTCGAACGAGTCGACAGACGGACGAAACTGCGGAAACGGATCGTCCCGGCTTGTGGGCGGATCAATGTACTCTCGGGCGGAATCAAGCTCGGCGACAAAGTGCTCTCGGGAAATGAGCCGCGGTAGTTTCCCCTCCAGACGGTCGTAGGCTGCGCCGAAGTCATTATTGTCGACGAGCGCCAGAAAGCTTCGAGCGGTGTCAGTGGCTGCTGCTTTTGCGGCATCCTTCTCGGCGTCCGTGTACGTCGCAGCCGGGGTCGAGTCGGTATTCTGAGCGAGAGCCGGAGGGGTGGCTGTCAGCAGCAACAGAAGCATGAAACCGGCTACGGCTACAGCTTGGCGAAGACGAGTCGACAATCCAGATTGCATAGGCATAGGCGGTTTTGTGTCTGCTTGATAATGGACTTAATGTTGGGGCTTCGAGAGCGTGCCAGTAGCAAAACGTTTGTTACCGTAGCTTGCGTCCGAGGTGTGTTTATAAGTTCGACCGTGTACCCGGGAACGCGATACCACTCCGCGTGCATACAGAAAAGGCCGCATGCTGGATGCACGCGGCCCTTTCGTTGTCGTCTTGCTGTTTACCAGGCTCAGTTTTGTCCCGACGCACTTGATCCCGCGGCGGCGTGGAAGGCTGACAGCTGGTCGGCGCGGGTCCACAGTGAGAGAGCCTGCTGGAACGTCGGATCGACGGAGTTAAAGATCGGGTACATAGCGCTCGATCCGTAGAGCTGACGGGCAACATTGCCCTTCAGATGGGTTCGGACGTATTCGCGAGCACCCTCGGCCTCCGATTTCGGGAAGATGGCCTCGCCCCGATTGACGGAGTCTGCGTTCGCGGTGAGGGACATGCCCTTCTCCTCGGCGAAGGCCCAGAAGGAGTCGACGACGGCATTCGGCACCGTGTAGCTGGAGGCAAATGCGTCGGGTTTCTCACCCCAGGCCTCTCGGATTTCCGTTTCGTGCTTCGGGAACCAGTCGATAATGAACGCCAGGGTGAGGCCCGATCCGGAGACGAACCGCTCGATCGAGCTGGTATCCGGCTTCACAACGAAGTCCGGAAGGATGCCACCGCCGCCGAAGACCGTCCGGCCGTGGTCCGTCTCGTACGCCAGCGAGTCTGGAATGCTATCCTTGTACTCGCTCGGGTTGAAGAGCGCCTTCTCGTATGAGTCGAACTTCTGGTCGTAGTAGTCTTGCTTGTTGCCGTCTTCGTACGGCGTCTGGATGAGGCGGCCGACCGGCGTGTAGTACCGGCCCACAGTCATCTGCAGCAGGCTGCCGTCGTTGAGTTCGAACTGCTTTTGCACGAGTGCTTTGCCGAAGGTTCGCTCGCCCACGAGTAGAGCGCGATCGTGGTCCTGAAGTGCGCCGGCCAGAATTTCGCTTGCAGAGGCCGAGGCGCGGTTGATCAGCACGATGACCGGTTGCTTCTCGAAGCTGTCGCCGCCGGTAGCGCGATACTGGTTGTTGATGCTCGGCTCTCGACCCTTCGTTTCCACAATCATCATCCCGCGACTGAGCATCTCGTCTGCGATCTGAATGGCGGATTGCATGACGCCTCCAGGGTTGTTTCGGAGGTCGAGAACGAGCCGCTCCATACCCTGCCCTTCGAGTTCCCTGAGTTTCTTCATGAACTCGTCGTAGGTGGTCATCGCGAACCGGTCGATCTTGATGTAGCCGGTCTCGCCGTCCACCATGTAGGCGCTGTTGATCGAGTACAGCGGGATTTCCTCCCGTTTGATGGTGAACTGAAAACGCTCACCCACGCTCGGGCGGTAGAATGTGACGTCTACCTCGGTTCCGACCGGCCCCTTTAGGCGCTTCTGGATCCCGGTCGAGGACAGCTCCACGGCAGACGAGTCCTCGATCTCCACGATGCGGTCCCCGGCCATTACGCCGACCCGTTCACTCGGTCCGTCGGTAATCGGCTTGACAACGCGCGCCGTGTCGTTCGTAACGTCGAACATGATGCCGATGCCCCCGAACGAGCCTTCATAGCTCTGCCGAACCTCCGGTACCTCATCGGATGGGATGTAGCTGGAGTGCGGGTCGAGCTTCTTCAGCATGCCGCTGATTCCTTCCTCTGCGACCGCTTTGGATTCGACAGGGTCGACGTACTGACGATTGATGATGACGAAAGCGCGCTCAAGCTTTTTCAATTGCTCGAATGCGTCGCCGTCGGAGACGTACGAGTTCAGCGATACGCCCATCACCGCGCCCAGCAACACGAGGGCGACAGCAGGGAGGATGTAGTACCGGTGCGTGCGCGTCATAGAGTCGAAAGTGCGACCCGGAGGGTCATTAATGGCGATAGCTTACGTCACGGTGAGCGGTCAGCCGGAAGAAGTGAAGTCTGACGCGGGCGTGTCGATAATGACGACAAGCGGCTTGGCGTTTCCGCCGCATGCATCGTCCAGACGAACGACCGGGGTCCTGGCATCACCGTGTCTTTAGTATTTCGTAACCCGCGCTTTGTTGCACGGCACGTCGGCTTCCGTGTGGTACGAGGCAGAACGTGACACGTCCGTTCCGCTCTGGCAAATCCGTCAACGGGACAATCTGGTCGTCACGTGCGACAACGGATTCATGCCGTTCTGCAAGGTGTCAGGACGATAACCTGTTTGGCGAGCAGCCTGGGGCACTCAGGGGTACAGACTTCATGGCAGTCGTCTTCGCGACGCCCGCAACTGTGAGGCATCGCGGATCTCATTCATCGTGTCTACGTCATCCGTGTCAAACGATGACCTTGGGCCGTACCTGCGATCTCGACCTTCTGTCCTTACTTCTTCGCGCTCCATCCTTGAAACAGGTTGAGAACGATTCGTACTGGGCAATTGTACATCAAAGCAAGTGCCAGGTCTTGCATTTTGCCAAAACCAATCACGGCTTCGAGCGGGCCAGGGCGATATTCGCAGACACTGCAATCGCTAAGAGTGAACGCTGTCTCCTGGTTACAGCTCGCCCGAACAGGTCGAGTGATCCGAGGCATCTCCTCCTCGTCAACATCCATCCACTATGTTGCACGCACCTACTGTTGCTGACGATACCGTTCGGCGATACTACTACATTTACGACAGTCGAACCGTTCGTACGCTTGTGATGGATCGAGTCACGGGTGACGAGTTTCGCTGGGAAGAGGACGTTCGGCTGCCGCTTCTCGAGCACATGGTGGCTCGCCGATCAGAGCGTTATCTTCGGCGGTTTGCGCTGTGGTGTGCTCGTCAGGTGATGCCGCACGATGTCCGAGCACAGACCGAAGAGGCCGGTCATGGGGATACGCCGACAGACATAGCCCGGTACCTGATCGCTGCGGTGCAGGGCGACCTCGACAGCGGGGGCATTACCGCATGCCGGGACGAAGCGCGCCAGACGACCGTTGATGCTGTGGTACATGCGGCCACGATCGGACTTTCGCAAATGAATCCAGAGGCCGCGCGCCTCCTCTCCGCCCAGTCGTGCACGCACCCAGATGCGACGCAAGCTGCTATGGATGCTGCGCATATGGCCGAGCGGTACGCTGAATTTGTCGCTTTTCGTCGACGCGAAGAGCATCATGATCCATCGCGTGTTCCGACGCCGGGTGAGGCGGTTCGCAACATGCGACAGCGGCAGATCGACGCGATCCTCGATCATTTGATCGAAGATCTTGGCTAGCCCGCGGAACCGAAGGAACCGGTCGTCGCTCCGGCTCTACATCAGGAGCACGACGGCATGTCCGATGCATGCCGACCGCATCTCTGCCTTCCATCTGTGTCTCTCGTCAATTATGCCTCTCTTCGTATCCATCGTTCTGGATGGTGTGGGCGTAGGTGCCCAGCCGGATGCCGACGCCTACGGCGATGTCGGCAGCAACACGCTTGGCCACGTCTGTGCGGCCCAGCAGCCGGATCTGCCGAATCTGCAGCGCCTCGGCCTCGGCAATATCGCCGAACTGGAAAATGTAGAGCCGACGGATGAGCCGGAGGCTCTGTTCGGTCGGATGCGCGAGGTCTCTGCCGGAAAGGACAGCACCACAGGGCACTGGGAGCTCGCCGGACTGCGGCTCGATGCCCCGTTCCCGACATACCCGGATGGGTTCCCCGACGAGGTCATCGACACATTTCTGGAGGCGACCGGATGGGACGGCGTTCTGGGCAACCGCGCAGCCTCCGGCACGAAAATCGTTCAGGAGCTGGGCACGAAGCACCGCGAGACCGGCTACCCGATCGTTTACACGTCGGCGGACAGCGTCTTCCAGATCGCAGCTCACAAAGACGTGATTCCGCTCGACCGGTTGTACGAGCTGTGTCGCATCGCCCGTGAAGACGTGTGCGTCGGAGACCACGCCGTAGGGCGGGTCATTGCACGCCCGTTCGTCGGGACGGAAGGAGAGTACACCCGCATATCATCCGAGCGAAAAGACTTCTCTCGACGGCCGGATGCGCCTCCTGTCCAGGATGTGCTACAGGAAAACGGCGTTCGCACAGTGTCGGTCGGCAAGATCTACGACCTCTTCGCACGAACCGGTTTCGACACATCGATCAAGACGAAGTCCAACGCTGACGGAATCCGATCGACCATTGATCAGATCGAAGCCTACGCGGCCGACCCCTCGCCGACGTTCGTTTGGACGAACCTGGTCGACTTCGATCAGGAGTATGGCCACAGAAATAATCCAAAAGGCTTTGCGGACGCTCTTGAGACGTTCGATGCAGCGCTACCGGACATTCGCGCGGCGCTACCGGATGATGCTCATCTCGTGATCACGGCCGATCACGGCAACGACCCGACGACGGCGAGCACCGATCACAGCCGGGAATACGTCCCGCTACTGTACGTCGCGCCCCGCGGACCCGCATCCGGCGAACGGGATCTCGGTCTTCGGCCGTCGTTCAACGACCACGCGGCCACGATTGCGGACGTTTTGGGTGTGGACTTCGAGACGGAAGGGACATCCTTCGCGGTCGTGAACCAAGCCGCAACGCCGTAATTTGCTCAATACTTCGGCGTCGTTACTTGTCGCCCTCATCGACGAGGGGGACGAAGCGGAACGAGTGGAATTCCTCCAGTTCGAGGTCGTGCGGGCCGGTTCCTGTTTTCCTGATCAGCGTCATCGTTTGTCCGCCTGATCCTCCAACGGGGATCACCAGTCGGCCCGCGCGGTGATCATCGTCCGCCGCCCGAAGTTGCTTGATCAGGGCGTCCGGAATGTCCACAGCGCCGGCCGTGACGACAATGCCATCGTACGGGGCGAAGGATGGCCAGCCTTTGGTGCCGTCCCCGTGCTTGGTTGTGACGCGATATCCGAGGTCATCGAGCAGAGATCGCGTGCGCTGGAGAAGAGGTTCGTGACGCTCGATCGAGAACACGCGGGCACCGAGTTCGCAGAGGACGGCGGCCTGGTAGCCACTACCTGTACCGATTTCAAGGATACGGTCGTGCTCTCGCACCTCCAGGAGCTCGGTCTGGTACGCGACGGTGAAGGGCTGCGAGATCGTCTGATTGAGTCCGATGGGTAGGGCCTCGTCGGCGTATGCCCTCGGGCGCATGGCATCTTCGACAAACAGATGCCGCGGCACCGCATTGATCGCCTTCAGCACGCGCTCATCCGAGATGCCGCGCTGACGGAGTTGGTCGACCAGTTGCTGGCGCTGTCGGCGAAACTTGCGTTCGTCGCGAGACTCAACCATAAAAGAAAGAAAAGAAGGAAAGGTGCTGGGAGAGTGGGATTGAGTCGCCGGGACGATCGGTAACTCAGGACAATGTACGGTGGATCACGTGAAAGACGCCACGCTGACCCGTTAACGTGGAAACCTCTCGGCTGTGTCAGGCAGGGACGCGTGAGCGGGGCGACGGTGCCGAGACGCTGGGCGATTCGACGGACAGGGCGTTCGAGAGGTACGTTTGCAGCTCGTCCGTCGTAATATTTGATATGAGCGCTCCATCGCGCGAGACGCTGATGTTACCTGTCTCCTCGGAGACGACCACGACGAATGCGTCCGTCTGCTCCGTCAGGCCCACAGCGGCTCGGTGACGAAGGCCCAGTTGGGGGCTGAGCTTCATACTCGTAGACACCGGCAAGATGCAACGTGCAGCTTCGATCCGGCGACCACCGATGATCACCGCGCCATCGTGCAGTGGGTTCTGTCCGTAAAAGATCGTGAGCAAGAGGTCACGCGATACGTCGGCCCCGAGGGGTTCGCCCGTCTCAATGTAGCTCCGCAGCCCCGTCGTGCGCTGAAATGCGATGAGCGCGCCCGTCTGAGTGGACGCCATTTCTTCGACTGCGCCCACGGTTTCTTTCACGACTTCGCTCTGATCCGAGGAGGTTACGAAGCGACGCACGATCGGGTTTTTTCCAAGAACGAGGAGCAGCCGGCGGATTTCTGGCTGGAAAATTACGATAACCGCCAGGAGGAACACCTGGTTGAAGTAGTTGAAGACGGTGCTCAGAACCGTCATGTCGAATGCCCAGACGACGCCCTGGACGACGAAGAGCGCTAGCAGACCGACGGCGATCTGCACCGCGATGGTTCCCCGCATCAGCCGGTAGAGCTGGTACAGGATGAACGCGACGAGACCGATCTCGACGACATCTCCGAACCCGAGCCTGAGAATATCAAAAAGAGTCAAGGGCGGGATACCGGACGTGTGAGATGGTCGAGGAAGAAGGGATTATGTTGGACCGATAACCCGACCGAGCGTTTCACGGTTACCCGGCTGTCATAGGGTCGTTATTGTTACACGTCGCTTACCGGCAGCACACAGGGGAGGGCGTCAGCGAAAGCAGTGCTTGCGCGTCTAGCGATGGCGCAACTAGCTCTGTAGCGTCGCATGCATCGCATGGAGCATTTCGAGCGTAGGCTGAACGTCATGCGTGCGGATGATCGTCGCTCCGCGGAGGAGAGCAATGGCGGTTGTACCCAGCGCGCCGAAGAGACGTTCGTCCGTTCCGACGGGCTCGTCCTCGGAGCCTAAGAGTTTTCCAAGAGCCGACTTTCTGGAAATGCCCGCGAGTACCGGGAATCCGAGACGTAACAGGTCGTCGATGTGATTGATCAGGTGCAGATTTTCCGACACCGATTTCCCGAACCCGAAACCAGGATCGGTGACGATATGGTCAACCCCGGCGCTCTGTGCCGTTTCGATTGCGGACCTTAGCGTGCCGAAGACGTTTTGGTCGAGATCGTCGTAGTCGGGGCGTTTGGTGAGTTTGCCGGGCGCACCAACGGAGTGCATCAAGATCAGCGGTGCGCCAACGTCGGCGGCCACGTCGGCTGTCTCCGGGTGATGGCGAAGACCCGTTACGTCGTTGACGATGTGAGCACCGGCTTCGAGGGCCGACTGTGCCACGTCCGGCTTGTAGGTGTCGATCGAAAGGACGGCTTCAGGGAAACGCTGGGAGATCGCGTCGATCACAGGCACGACGCGGTCGATTTCCTCTTCTTTGTCGACCGGTTCTGCGCCCGGGCGGGTCGACTCGCCGCCGATGTCGATAATCGACGCACCCTCGGCGAGCATCTCGGCTGCACGGGAAACGGCCGCTTCCACGGTGACGAATTGCCCGCCGTCAGAGAACGAATCGGGGGTTGTGTTTAGGATGCCCATGACGTGCGCCCCGTGCGGCGGTGCTCCGGGCCGCAGGTCGAGTTCGTGTCCGCGAGCGTCGATAATGAAGCGGTCGGCAGGGTAGTCGGCGGAAGAGAACGACATGGTGGAGGAGTTGAGAGCGCTGGGCGAGTGGGTGTTTCGATCGCTCTGTGCCCTGTGGCTGCATTTTCTCGATGCCGTTGGCAGCTTGATCGAGCGTGTCTTGCTTCGGGCCGTTGAGACGGGCCGGAATGAACAAGGGAGGCGTGCAGAAGGAAAACAAGGTATGCCTGAACTTTTCAGACGGAAAAGAATACATAAGCGCGTGTTCAGCCTCACCCCGGTGATCCGTTTTGGCAGAAACTTTTTGCGGACCGGCCTATCTTACGGCGTCTTTTTTGAAACGAATGCGTACAGCGCATGCATCCGAGTATCGAGGTTTTGATGCCCGAACCCCTTCATTGTGCGAGAAGAGTCGCTCGTTCGGCCCGTCTCGCCTTCGTGGCAGTATCGATTCTCTAATCGCGATCGTTTTTGCATCGCTCCCTCATGCTCGGGAGTGTTGAGCCGTTTTGACGAGTCCCACACGTATCTGCCTCAATGAACGACGCACTTCGCTCCGTTCTTCGCCGCCTCGGCCCTCTCGCGAAGGTTGAGTCTTTTAAAAAGGAACCGGTTGCCACGCAGCGCCGCCTCTTGCGATCGCTGCTGAAGCGTGCCGCCGACACCGAGTGGGGGCGCTCGTACGGGTTTGCCGACATTGCCGACGCGGACAACGTCGTGGAGGCCTACCAGGAGCGCGTTCCGCTTCACACCTACGAAGATATTCGCGAAGATGCCACGCGCGTCCGCCGCGGTGCCGCAGATGTAATGTGGCCCGGTCGCATTTCAAACTTCGCGGTTTCGAGTGGGACCGTCAGTGACGGGAAAATTATCCCGGTGAGCCAGGAGATTATCGACAGCAACCGTGCGTTCAGCATGGGTACGGGTTTCAACTACCTGGTGAATACGTTTAACATCCAGTTGCTGCTCGGGAAGCATTTGACCTTGCCCGGTCGGATCGATGAGGACGAAAACTTTCCCGGCACGCTCGTCGGCGAAATTAGCGGATTGCTTGCAGAGAATGCACCGGGGTATTTCCGGGCGATCTTCCAGGCTGTTCCGAACGAGGTTTCCTTCATTCCGAACTGGGAGGAGAAGCTTCAGAAGATCGCGGACCGGACGGTCGATATGGACATCCGGCTCCTCGTCATGGCCCCCACGTGGGCGCTCGTTCTCTTCGACAAGCTCATCGACACGTACAACCGACGGCACGGAGCATCCGTGTCGACGGTCGGTGAGGTCTGGCCCAACCTGCAACTCTTTATCGCCGGTGGCGTCGCCCTACGGTCGTACCGCGACCTGCTCGACGCCCAGATTGGGATCGACATCGATTATCTGGAAACGTACGGTGCGTCGGAAGGCTTCTTTTCGTTCCAGAACGAGCTCGACGACCCGTCGATGCTGCTTCACCTGGATAACGGCGTCTTCTACGAGTTCGTCCCGGCGGAGGAGCAATACACCGACAACCCCACGCGACTCACCATCGAGGACGTGGAGCCGGGCGTTCGATACGCACTCTATATCACATCCTGCAGCGGGCTCTGGAGTTATGACGTTGGGGACGTGATCCGCTTTACGAGCGTCGACCCCTACAAAATTCTTGTGGCCGGTCGAACCAGCGAGATGCTCGATAAGTATGGAGAAGCGGTGTTTGGAGACGAAGCGCGAGCCGCACTGAAGCACGCGTGCGAACAGACCGGCGCCCACGTCTCGCACTATCACGTCACGTCGCGCACCGTTGAAGACGGCGACCTGCCCGGACATCAGTGGCTGGTGGAGTTCGAAACCGCCCCGTCCGATATTACCGTCTTTGAAGAACATCTCGACATTCATCTGCAGGACGTGAATCGACACTACCAGATTCGTCGAGAGGCCAAGGCATTTGCCGGGCCCTCCGTCGACGTTCTGCCTGAAGGTGCGTTCTATCAGTGGCTTAAAGCCACGAAAGACAACATCAGTGGTCAGACGAAAGTCCCACGGATGAGTGAAGAACGAACCGTGGCCGAGGAAATTTTAGACGTTCTCGGTATGAAACGTTGACTTTGGCCATAGGATGAGCGAATATAATCCGTTTGGCCCGGAACAACACGTTGCGTAACTCGTGGTGAGTTTGCGGTACGCCGAACGGCATTTTACAGCCCTGTTACTGGTTTGACGGCCTGATCATCTCGGGTCGTTCTCATCGCCTCCTTCCACGGGGCGAGCCGGCTCGTCACCGGCCCCGGAAGCAGACGGCTCTTGCCTCTGAACGAAAGCCAGAGGGTGAGGCCGAGGAAGGGACGAAGGACGCTCTTCCGCTGTGCGCTGCCCTGCTCGAACGGAGGTCGCCCCGTGCGTCCTGCACCGGACGGATGTGGTGAGCAGGCTCGGCTTTTCGCTTTGTACCCGGTCATGCGCATGCTCTCGTGCGCAGACCACTGTCCTTATCGCTTACGCTATCGTCACGACAGACCGACAGGAGCCATATGTACGTTCCGCGCGAGCAACGGATGCTGGATCAGTACCTCCAAGAGATTGGAAAAATTGACCTTCTTGAGCCGGAGGAGGAGGTTGAGCTGGCACGGCGCATCAAAGAAGGAGACGAAGAGGCGCTACATAAGCTGTGCCGCGCCAACCTTCGCTTCGTCGTCTCCGTCGCCAAGAAGTACCAGGGGCAGGGCCTGTCCCTTTCAGACCTCATCAACGAGGGGAATTACGGCCTTATCAAAGCAGCCAAGCGCTTCGATGAGACCCGCGGGTTCAAATTCATCTCGTACGCCGTCTGGTGGATTCGCCAGGCCATTCTGCAGGCACTCGCCGAGCAGAGCCGCGTCGTCCGTCTCCCGCTGAACCGGATCGGCACCATCTCGAAGATCCGGAAGGCCAGCGCCCGGCTTCAGCAGGAGCATGAGCGCAAGCCGAATATCGAGGAGCTTGCGGAAGAGCTTGAGATCGATGTTCGCAAGGTGCGCGAGGCGATGCAGCACACGTCCCGCCATCTCTCAATGGATGCGCCTTTCAACGAAGAAGACGACAACAGTCTTCTCGACGTCCTGCCGGATGAGGAGAGCGACAATCCGGATGACGAGATGATGGGCGAGTCGGTGAAAATCGACATCGAGCGCGCTCTCAGCATGTTGCACGACCGCGAGGCGGAGATCACTCGACTGTACTTCGGGATCGGCCGCGAGCACCCGCTCACCCTCGAAGAGATCGGCAAACGGTTCGACCTGACCCGTGAGCGCGTCCGCCAGATTAAGGAGAAGGCGCTCCGGAAGCTACGTCAGCGTCACCGGCGTGAAGATCTGCAGACGCACATCGGATAGTTTCTCGACGAACCCCCGACGACGATTTGATCTAACGGCTACGATTGCGTATGACTTGATATGGCGTTCGGCGTGGACGCTCGCTCGCCCCGAACGCATCGCTGCAAAGCGTACATACCGGTTGAAGCATCCAGAGGGACGTCAGCCATGTGGCTCGATGTCCCTCTTTTTTTGACGTTTCATCGGCACGTGCGCGAACGGATATCACGGTGTTGACTCGTCGTCGCCGTTGGCGGAGGAGCGTATACTGTCGGAAGCAGCCGCACGAAGGGCCTGGAGCCGAATCATGGCAGAGGAGTCACCGTGTGCTGCGGCGCGACGAAGCCACACCATGGCAGAGTCTGTATCGGGCGTCGTCCCGTAGCCATCCTGGTACAGGAACGCGAGAAACGCTTCTGACGCTGCGTGCTCCTCCTGGGCCGCGCGACGGGCGAGGCGAAAAGCACGAGAATGATGGCCCGACTCGAAGCGCGCGACGGCCAGGCGGTACTGTGCTTCGGGGAAACCAAGATCCGCGGCCGCTCGCCAGTGGGAAAGCGCCGATGCTGTATCTCGCGCCACGCCGTATCCGCGGTACAGCATTTCGCCCAGTAGAACGTGAGCCTGGGCAGACCCCGCTTGCACCGAGTCCCGAAGCGCACCAGCCGCAGCCGAAAACCACTGCTGGGCCGCCGCCGTGTCGCGGTCGACGTACGCGATGGGGGAGCCGTCGCTGGATTTGAACGCCCCGGTTCGTAAAATCAATGCGAGCTCATACATAGCCACGGGGTGCCCACACTGAGCTGCGCGGCGATACTCAAACATCGCTTCTTCGAAGCGACCCGCATCGGCATGCTGTTTCGCCGCGTGATACGATTCCGTGGGAGCGGGGTCGGAGGTGCAGGCCGCGATGAAAACGATCCCGATCAGAGCACTCAGCAGTCCGACGGGAAGAAAAACCGGGAAGGCTTGGGGCGAAGTCAGCATCACGAGGGGGAGTGGTGCGCGTCTGGTCTATCCTCGAAAACTCTTGATGGATGTGGAGGATTCAGATCCCGGTGGGTGGATGCAGTCTACCGATCGCATTTGAGCTATCGCACATGTACATTTTCGGCATGCGGCGACATTTTGATACCCATTACTCCGGTCCGCCACGTGGTAGCAAAAACTGAGCAGAAGCATAACCAAGGAGCTGATCGCGGGTCGGGACTGGCGCTCCCGGACATTCCGGGAACCGACGCTGGCGCGCATCTCGCTCGCCGGGCGGTGAGCCTGGCGTTTGCCATCTTCGGGGTGATGGTGGGTGCGGGCGTTCTCGTGGGACTTTTCGTCGAGATCGACATCACCGTTGATGCTCCCGGCACTATCGAGCCGGCGGTCGTCCAGGCGGTGAGGAGCCCGGCATCCGGGGTCCTGGTGGACGTTCGCTTTGCTCCGGGCGATACAGTTACCTCGGGCGCCATACTCGCGCGGCTGGAGCCCCACGACGCAAGTGAGCAAAGGACGACGCTCCGCTCGTCAATACATGGCGTCGTGCGCAAACCGGCGATGCCCGGATCGACGGGGCAGGTGGTCGAGAGAGGGGAGGCGGTTGCGGAGGTCGCGAGCATCGACCGGTGGCGCGCCGACCTGATCGTCGGGGAACGCGATGTTGGCACCGTTCAGATCGGGGACGAGGCGAAGGTCGATGTCATCGCACTGCAGTCCGAGAAGAAGGACCTGATACGCGGGACGGTGACATCCATTTCTCCCGAGCCCACAATGATTCAAAGCGATACAACTGCGATTGCCGATCACGGTGCTGAACGTGGGTACCGTGTCACGGTACAGCTGGACACGAAGGAGATGGCGGCCACGTCCGATCGGCAGCTTCGAGACGGCTACTCCGTCACCGGGAAAATTATTACGCGTCGAGGGCGAATCTTGCCTCTCGTCTGGCGTTATCTCCGTCGGAGTGCCTAGAGCGAAGGGCCCGGTAGGACCTCCTTCCTACTCGACGAAGCGCTGAATCGTAGCCTGCAGTTCCTCCAGCTTGAAGGGTTTCGACAGAACGGCTTCGACATCCTTAACGGCCTTGTCCGTTTCCGTATACCCCGTGAGTAGGATCACGGGGAGCCCCGGGACGCGCTGGTGAATGATCTGCGCAAGTTCGGCCCCGGTCATCTCGGGCATGCCGAAGTCTGTAAACACGATATCGTAGGTGTTGGCATCGATAAGTTCGAGCGCTTCGGCGCCGGAATCGGCCAGATCGACGTCGTGTCCCTTCAGTGAAAGCAGTTGCGTGACGATCGACCGCACCATCTCCTCGTCGTCCACGACCAGGACGCGCGCGGCGTCGGCAGGGGTTTTCTCTGGCTCCTTCTTTTCGGGAAGTGTACCGCCCGAGGGAGGAAACGTGATCCGGAACGTCGTTCCCTCGCCCGGTTCCGTGTCGACATGGATCTGGCCCTCATGCTCCTGTACGATTCCATAACTGGCAGCGAGACCCATGCCCGTGCCCTTGTCGCCTTTCGTTGTGTACAGCGGCTCGAAGATGTGGCGCTTCGTCTCGCTCGTCATGCCGATGCCCGTGTCTTCGACCTCGACGCAGACATTTTCGTGGCGGTCCGTGAACGAAGCGACGCGGAGCGTGCCTCCTTCGGGCATCGCCTGGACGGCGTTGAGGATCAAGTTGACAAATACCTCCCGAAGCTCGGATGGGACACCCTGGACCGGCGGGACCTCTTCGTGATCCTGTTCGATCGAAATCTCGATGCCCTGCCGCCGCGGTTCGTTATACCAGTACGGCTGGGTGAGCGTGACCGAATCTTCGAGCAGCGTGGGCAGGTCGACCGGTTCGAAATGGGCTTGCGTATCTCGACGGATGTAGCGCTGTAATTTTTCGATCAAGGCCGCTCCATCCTCGGCGGCCTGCTCGATGGTCGACAGTGATCCACGGATGGAGTCGGCCGAAAGCTCGTTGCTTGCTCGCTCCTTGAGGAGTTCAATGTGACCGATGAGGCCGCTGAGCAGATTGTTCAGGTCGTGCGCGACTCCCATCGTCATGCGGCCGAGCGCCTCCATGCGGTGACGCTGCGTCTGGCTAATCATCCACGACGACGGCTCGGCCATGACTTCACCGGACACCGTCACGGCCGAAATCACGCGGTCGTCGTCCGTGTCTTTACCGCTGTAAACTGGGACGAAGTGGAGTAGAACGGGAAGGGGTTCATCTCGCTCCGGGGTGGCTGCGGAGACGATCTGGTTTGTGACCAGCGTGCCGGTCGCAGCCTCGAGGACCGCGGCATTCGCAATTTCCTGATCACTCTCAGCGAGTTGGCTCCAGGGCTCGTCCACGGTGCCGAGTACGGATTGCCAGGCACTATTGCAGTGCGTGGCTTCTCCCGTCGGAGCGCAGGTCGCAACGAGTAACTCGGTTTCTACGGTAGGTAACATAAGAAGTCGCCAAAACGAGATGGAGCGATGACGCGCAGGTTCTAAGCTACGACGAGGTGGCGAAAAATCAACCGTCGTTCGGTCTCCGCGTCTGACTTTTTTTGTTACTCCGCGTAGAATGCGGAGCGAGGGTTCACGCGCAATCCGAACGTAGGCCGTGATCTCGACGGCACTCTTTCGTACAATAATAAAACGGGATTCGCTGGGCCGAAGGTTGATCGCCGCTCCGTCCGCCATTAATCTTGGAGGACGGGTGCTGGAACACTTTCGGTGAAGCTGGGGTGCGCACCGCGCGCCGCCGGTCGACACGACGGAGCCGGCTTACCCGCCTGAATTGGTTTTGCTTTCCGAACGGACTTCGATACGCACCATGTGGCACGACAACATTCTGGGCGCGATCGGCAATACGCCGCTCGTTCGAATAAATAACGTCGTTGAAGGTCTCCCTTGCACCGTGCTGGGCAAGGTGGAATTCTTCAACCCAGGCGGCTCGGTGAAAGACCGGATCGGTGTGACGCTGATCGAGCGTGCCGAGAAAGAAGGCAAAATCGAACCGGGAGGGACGATCATCGAGGGCACGAGTGGCAATACGGGTGCAGGCCTTGCTATCGCCGCCATCGCGAAAGGCTACAAGTGCATCTTCACGACCACAGACAAGCAGAGCCAGGAGAAGGTCGACGTGCTTCGCGCGCTCGGGGCTGAAGTACTCGTCTGCCCGACGAACGTGGAGCCCGACGACCCGCGCTCGTACTATTCTGTGGCCCGACGCCTGGCGGAGGAGATTCCGAATTCGGTCTACCTGAACCAGTACGACAACAGCGCCAACCCGAAGGCTCACGTCGAGACCACCGGACCGGAACTGTGGAAGCAGACCGAGGGACGCATCACCCACTTTATCGCTGGAGCCGGAACGGGCGGCACGATCAGCGGCACGTCCCGCTACCTGAAAGACCAGAATGAAGACATTCAGGTCGTTGGTGTAGATCCGATGGGCTCCGTCTTCTACAAGTACTTCCATGAGGGCGTCTTCGACGAAGACGAGATCTACCCCTACTTCACGGAAGGAGTCGGTGAAGACATCCTGCCGGAAAACATGGACTTCGACGCGGTCGACGACTTTGTGCAGGTGGACGACAAGTCGTCGATGCAGATGACGCGTCGCCTCGCACGAGAAGAAGGTCTCTTCGTCGGCCAGTCGTGTGGCATGGCCATGGCCGGTGCCATTCAGTGGCTGAACGATCACAGTGCCGAACTCTCGGAAGACGACGTCGTGGTCGTCCTGCTGCCTGACTCCGGCTTCCGGTATCTCTCAAAGACGTACAACGACGAGTGGATGAAGAACCACGGCTTCCTGGAGTCGCGTCCGGAGGTTACGGCCGATGAGGTCGTGAAAGCGCGTAAAGCGCCGAGGACCGTGATTTCTGCTGCCCCGGATGACACCATCGGCGACGTGATCGAACGGATGACCGAGCAGAGCATCTCACAGGTGCCCGTCGTTGACGGCGACGATGTGGTTGGAAGCGTCACCGAGTCGCGTATCTTGAATCGCCTCGTCGAGAGTCCATCTGCACGGGATGAGCCGGTGCGTACGATCATGGGTGACCCGTTCCCCGTCGTACCGGCATCGCTTCACCTCAACCATCTAACGTCCTATCTCGAAGGCGACACCGGGGCCGTGCTCGTGGAACGCGATACTGGCTACACCGTGGTCACCAAGAGCGACCTGATCAGCGCACTCGCGCGCATGGGACGGAACGGAAACGGTTCGTCCTAACCCTTCGAGTTCCGTCGATGGTTGCATCAGCGCCGGTTCGAGATCTCTCGAGCCGGCGTTTCTTTCTTGAGAGGTGACGTCCCAGTTTCGCAATTGAACAGGACGTTCGTTTCCTTCAAGCTGTCGCATTCGGACATTTTCATTCCAACACGCTAGACCTCACTGATGGAAGACTTTGGCGCCCAGCAGGACCCGCAGGAAATGAATATCGAAATTGATGAGGACACGGCCGAGGGCACATATGCGAATCTCGTAATGGTGTCCCATACTCCGGAAGAGTTCGTGATTGACTTCATCCGAATGGTGCCCGGTGTGCCGAAAGCGAAGGTGAAGCATCGCGTGTTGGTTACGCCGAGCCATGCGAAGCGAATCCTTGCTGCTCTCGAAGAAAATGTAGAACGGTACGAGAACGCCCACGGCGAAATCGACCCACCCGATCATCCGGACCGCCCGATGAACTTCGGTGGGGGCGTCGGAGAAGCCTGATACGTGAGGGGATAACAGTCACGGTGCGCAGACGGGCGTGACCATGAATCCGGCGCTCTCCCGCCGCGGAAACGTCCAGTATGATGTGGCTACTGGTCTCAGCGCGCAAGCAGGCGTTGAGCGGAGCCGGTTTGGCTGTTCCGGCGGATTTTGCGACGGTGCGGATGTGTCGTATACTGCGACCGGGATCGCCCTGGGCATACGCTATGGATCGACCACGTCCGGTGGTCCTTTCGGTCGCCTTGGGGCTGTTGACCACACGCTCTATGCAGAAGCAAACCAGGGCACATACGAAGAAATCAGCGACGGAGGGCTCGGGTTCGAAATGGGAGGGGGATACGCGATTGCGGTACCGCCGAACGTGTATCTCACACCCGGCGTCGCATACACGCGCTGCAGCGTAGAATCGGCCGATGGTGTAAGCAGTCCGGTTGTCGTCATGGTTCGTCGGATCGGTGTTCGCTACGCATTCTGAGACACGACATGGTAGTGTCTGGTGCACGACCCTACATGAAAAAACGTCTCGCCACGAATTGTGGTCGGGACGTTTTTTCGTTCATTTGGCGTTGGTAGCAAACCGCCGCAGCGATAGAGAAGAGGAGTGCGTGCGGTTGGCCTGTCGGGGACGAAGCCCCGTTATTTTCGCGTGCGCCACAGAACGATGACAGCGATCGCAGCAAAAGCAACATGCGGAAACCAGGCGGCGAAGGCCGGCGGGAGCGTCCCCGCGTAGCCGAAGGGCTCTGCAAGCTTCTGTAGAGCGAGGTACACAAATGCTGTGAGTAGGCCGATGGCAAATCGGGAAGCTTGTCCGCCGCGCCGTCGCACGGCCGCGAGGGGGACACCGATCATGACGACGATCAAATTAGCAAACGGGTACGCGTATTTCGTGTAGTAGGCCACGAGCGGGCGCCCGAGATGGCCGGCACCCGAGCGGCGCAAGGCGTCCAGGTATTCAGCAGCGACCGGGATCGTCATTGCTTCCACGTCCCGTTGCGTGCGTGCGAAGTCGCGGGGGAAAACGTGTAGGGTGGTATCTGCAGTTCCAGCTTCCTGTTCGCGCGTCATGCCCGTGTCGTCGAACCAGCGCCTCGTCACGGAATGCAGCTGCCACGTCTCGGTGGAGTCGACCCAGACAATGCGGTTCGCATCCACACGATACTCGAGTTGCGTAGCGTTTTTGAACTGCTGAATGGAGACGCGGTGGCCGGTGTTGTCCCGGCGGTCGTAGTAGCCGACGCTGATGATGGTGTTCGGGCCATTCTGACGGTGCACCTCGCTTACGTCGACGGTACTCGAACTCGGGTTCAGGTACTTGTTGTCGTACGCGACGACGGTTTCGTTGGCCTTTGGTACGATCCACCCATTGAAGCCGAACATCGCGACGGTGACAAGGAGGCCGACGCCGAGGTAGGGGACCATCAGACGGTAGAGGGACACGCCGGACGTCTGTAGGGCTGTCAGCTGGAGTTCCTGAGCGAGTTTACCGGTATGATAGATGCACGCCAGAAAGAGGGCGAGCGGCGACGTGAGCCGGACGATTTCCGGGATGTAATTCGGATAATAGACGAGGAAGACTTCCTGGAGTGTGGCGCCACGATCCAGGAAGTCGTCACTGTACTCGACCCAGTGCAGGACGATAAAAAAGATAATCAGCGCACCGACAAAGAGAACGAATCCCTTGATCAGGCGAGCAGCGATGTGGCGTTCGAACCGCGTCAATGGAAGGCGCAGAAACGATGGAATGGAGCGGATTACCTCATTACGCAGGAGACGGAGGCGGGTTTTGACCACCCGGCGAAGGACGCTTACGGAACGGGGAATCGGCGTGGTTTATCGTTGGGCAGCCCCTTTCGGTGCGTTCACACAGTAGTGGGGTCGCGTTCTTCGCGTCTCACGTGGAAACGTTGGGAAGATTCGAGGCTGCCAAGGGGCATGGTAGATTCTTTGTCATAGAGCACATACTTTACTCGCCCGTTCCCTGATCACGCAACACGTCCCGCGTTCATGAAACTCCACGAATACCAAGCGAAAGACATCCTGAACGAGTACGGCGTAGCGGTCCAGCCGGGCGTCGTGGCCGAGTCGGTCGACGAAGCCGTTGAGGCCGCCAAGAATCTTGAGGCTGAAGGCGCAAGCATGTTCGTCGTGAAGGCCCAGATCCATGCTGGTGGACGCGGGAAAGGCGGCGGTGTGAAGCTGGCCCGGTCGGTCGAGGAGGTGGAAGAGCACGCGTCCAACATCCTCGGCATGACCCTTAAAACGCATCAGACGGGGCCGGAAGGACAGCTCGTCCGCAAGATCCTTATTGTGGACGCGGTTGATATTGAGAAGGAGTTCTATGTTGGCGTTACGCTCGATCGCGAGAAGAGCATGAACGTCATCATGGTCTCCAGCGAAGGCGGCGTCGAGATCGAGACGGTCGCGGAAGAGACGCCCGAAGCGATTCACAAAGCCTGGATCGATCCAACGATCGGTCTTCGCCCGTTCCAGGCCCGCCGTCTCGCGTTTGCTCTTGGTCTCGAAGGCAAAGCATTCAAACAGGGCGTCCGCTTCATTATGGCGCTGTACAAGGCCTTTGAGGAAACGGATTCCACGATCGCCGAAATCAACCCGCTCGTGCTTACGGGCGATGGCGATGTCATTGCCGTCGATGCAAAAATCAACATCGACGACAACGCGCTCTTCCGCCACGACGACATCGCGGCGATGCGCGACATTCACGAGGAAGATCCGACGGAGGTGGAGGCTGGAGAGCACGGCCTCAGCTACATCAAGCTCGACGGAAACGTCGGTTGCATGGTAAATGGCGCCGGGCTCGCTATGGCGACCATGGACATCATTAAGCTCGCCGGCGGGGAGCCAGCGAACTTCCTGGATGTGGGTGGATCGGCCAATGCGGAGACGGTTGAAGCAGGCTTCCGTATCATCCTGAAGGATGAGAATGTCGAAGCGATCCTCGTCAACATCTTCGGAGGTATCGTCCGTTGCGACCGTGTCGCGAAGGGCGTCATCCAGGCCGCCAATAACGTGGACATCACGGTTCCACTCATTGTTCGCCTCCAGGGCACGAACGCCGAAGAAGGAAAGGCTCTCCTTGACGAGAGCGACATTGAGATCGAGTCGGCGGTCCTGCTGAAAGAAGCTGCCGAGAAAGTCCAGTCCGCCATCGGTGTCGCATAACGCCGAAGGCCTGCAGGTTTTTGGTGCCGCTTGGCACGAGAAAGAAACGCACCGCCCCGTTCCAGGGCGGTGCGTTTTTTTGATTGTGCTATCCCTCGTTTCTGCTTCGGGACAGAGGACTCATCGCATGACGTTTGCGGAGCCTGCCGGTCGCGTTTGTTCTAAAACCCGCCCGTGCCGCCTGCTGCACCTGCTGCCGACTGTCCGACCCGGGACCCGATGTCGCGGAAGACATTGCTGTTACCGCCTCGCGGAATATCGAGTCGGAGCAGGTTCGATAGCATGCCTTGATTGACTGCCAGGCTGAAGCTGTAGTACTGCCTCCGGCCGATGGGGGACCAGCCAAAAGATAGTGACCAGCAGCCGAGGTCGCGGCTGACGCTGAAGTTGGTCTGGCGCAACTTCATTTCGACGAGGTCCAGATTGCTGTCAACATTGATTCGCCACTTGGGTGTTGCAGCAACGCTCCCGCTGATGCGCGTGGACGCACGGCGCTCATAATCGACAAAGCGCTTTGAGAGCGAGTACGTCAGGTCCAAATTCAGCCGCCAGTTCGTGTCGAATTGCGGATAGCCTGTGTACGTCCGGTAGGCGGCGTACGGATCTACGCCTCGAAAGGAGCCGGTACCATTCGGTCCTCCTGATTGGTTCGGGCCCATCGACCGATTTCGACCCGGGGAGGCCCCATTGGGAGAGAGGCTCATGCTCATGCTGAGGCTCAGATCCGTAAATCGGAGTGGCTTCCACGGCGTATCGGCCGCCTCGTACCGATCGATGAGCTGATACCGCACGTCTTCTGATCCTGAGCCGGGGAGTCGCGTGAACTGGTACGGTGTCATCGTGACGCTCGACTGGATGTTAACCAGATCGGCAATCGTGGTCCTCGCATTGACGCGAACATCTGCAAGATTGAGGCTATCGGCGGCAAAGTTATACGAGGTTGACACATCCACATCCAGGAACTTGATGCGATTCTCCTGTTGTTCTCCGGTCGAGTCAACACGGACGCGCTTCGTTTCGAACTCGTTTCCCGCCCGAAAACTGATGGCTAACTGCTGGCTTCCCTGACCGACGAGCTGTCCCGTACGGATGTCATACAACTGATTCTCGCCTGTCCGGTCGTTCTTGACAGGTTGTCCGTCTAACCCTTTCAGCACGCGTGTCTGCCCCCAGAACGGGTTGTTGAAATTGGGTTGATAGTTGAGGCCGATGCTGGGCGACAGACGATGCAAGAGACCTTCGAAGCGGCCCGCTTTGAGGGGAAAGACGCCAAACACTTCTGTCGTCAGGTTGAGGCTCGTGCTGAACTCATTCTGACTGTAGAACCCTTGAACGTTCTGCGGAACGCTGACCGTGTCGATACTCGATTCATCGACATTGGGTGTAGACGGATCGTCTTCGGTTTCCTGCGTCTCGCGGACGAGGCGCTGTGTGTAGAGGTACCAGTTGGAATTGTAGCGTACGTTGGGCGTTACGTTGAGGTTGAACCGCGACACGCGATACGAGGCACTGACGGGGATGCTGTGCGACATTTCCGGATCGAGTGGCGTTTCGTTGTTGCCGGTCGCACGGCGGTACAGGTCCGGGTTGAACAGCGCGTCGTACCATTCTGCTTCGGCGGCGGTGGTGTCCCCTTCCGCCAGCAGATCTTCCTCGCGGCGCGGGTTGAACCGGTACTGGTTGTCAAACGACATGTCGTAACTGAGGGCGATCTTCTCGTACCACTGCGGTTCGTTCAGATTCTCCTCATTACGAAACGGCTTGAACTGACTCTGGGTGAAGTTGACCGTGGGAAGGCCGACAGTGGCGCTTCCGGTAGATAGTTGTTGGTTCTGCTGTGCGGAAATCGACAGGCTACGTCCCCCGTCTGGCCACTGCTTCCGGTATCGAATGGTCGAGCTAATTGTCTGGCGGACGGCGTCGTTTACGTTTCTCGCGTTGTCCTGGAGGTAATCACCAGACGTGACGAGGTTTACGTTTCCGTTTAACGAGGCTGTGGGGCTTAGTGTCTGCGAGTGCTGCCAGTTCAATCGGCCTTCTTGACGTCGGATCACGTCGGGGTCTTCCGATTCTCCGATGCGCTCGCGAAGGTATTCAAGGCTCAGGGTCCCGGAGTACCGGTATCGCTTCGTATAACGGAAGCGAGGCTGGATTTCGAAACTCCCCTGCGACCATAAACCGCCCCGCAAGGTCAGGTCGACGTAGTCGTTCATGGCGAAGTACCATCCCCAATTGCGCAGGTAGAGGCCGCGTTGATCCTGGCCGTACTCCGGAGGAAGCGGTCCGCTACGCCGCCCCTGCGTATTTGGAAGGAAGCCGAAGGGGAGCCAGAGCGGCGTTGGCACCTCAAAGAGGTACATTTGAATCGGCCCCGTATAGACCCACTTCCCCTTGATCTTCATGCGATCGGACCGAAGGGAATAAGAGGGCGTCTCGTCCGGTTCGCAGTCGCACGTGGTGTACGAGCCGTCCTCGATAAACAGCGTGCTGTCCTCGTACATTTTGACGGTCTGTCCGGTCACGAATCCGCTTTGCTGCTGCGCCTGTGTCTGGGCGCTCACGACGCGGCCACGACTTGTGGCCAGGTTGAAGGAGAGGCGCGAACCGGTAAAGGATTGTTCGGAGCCACGCTTGAACGATGGCGGCTCGAGCCGAAGACTGTCAGGTTGCTCTCGTTGCGGTTCGGGCCGGCCGATGACATTTCCGACACGCTGCTTGCGGCGAATCGTCTCGGGGGGGCGAGCCGGGGCCTCTACGCTATCAGGTGCAGCGCGCCGGCGACCGTAGGCGGTGACCTGGTCTTTGTCGAAGTTCATCTGCACGACGCGCGCGGTGAGCGTCGCGTCTTCGTACTTGATCTGCGAGTCGCCGAAGAGCGTGCCCGTATCGCCACTGTCCTCGTTGAAGGTGATGACGAGGGAGTCCCGGGACGTGAGCGTCACCGGCTTGTTTACGCCCTCGTTTCCGCCTGACGCGGACTCGCCCGTCTGCGGTCCATCGGGTCCAGTTCCGGGCGGCGTGCCCGCGAGAGTATCTGCATCCACGGAGTCTGTTCGAACCGTGTCTGCTTGGACGGTGTCGGCAGGCGGGGGCGTTGTGCGTGCCGTGTCTACCTCGGTTGTGTCCGATCGCAACGTATCGGCGGGCGCCTGATTCTGAGCCTGTGCGACGGGCGGCGTGCAGAGACACGCAGCGAGAGCACAGCTAACAAGGAGGGCGCGAACGAGCATCGGTCGAGAAGGGGCGGGTACAGCGGGGAACGCCGGGTTACAACGAAGCAACGACGGGACGATGAAACGGGAGGATTGGACGGTTTCGTATGTGGGCGCGCGGCGTCGTATGCCTCACCTCATCTATCCAGACTCCCGTGGTACCTGAAGATATGCAACCGAACTGAGAGCATTGAAGTCCACGTGGGAAGACGCGTTGGATTTGTGCGCTCGATGAGAGGGAGACGAACGTCAGTCGCCGACGTGCGCGTCGTCGCCCGCAAAGATCATCTGTGCTGCGCCCAGCAGGCCGACCTCATTTCCCATCTCCTCTCGTTCGATTCGGAGTCCCTCTCGGAGTGCTGTGGCTACGTAGCGGCGGAGCGCCTCCCGGGCGGAATCCAGAATGTAGTCTCCCGCCGCCGAAACGCCACCGCCAACGACAATGACACGGATGTCGAGAAGGTTGACGGCAGAGCCGAGGACGCAGCCCAACTTGTGACCGACCCAGGCGAAAATGTCGCGAGCAGCTGTATCACCGGCCTCCGCCGCATCGAACAACACCTTCGGGCTGAGGTCGCCCAAGTCCTCGCCGGCAAGATCGTAGACCTTGCTGTCCGGGTAATTGATGAGGTGATACCGTGCGTGCCGGGTCAGGAAGTTTTGGCCCGCGTACGCTTCGATTGCGCCGGCAACACCGGAATTGGCCACCGGGCCTTCATAGTCAATCGTCATGTGGCCGATTTCACCGGCAGCGCCCGTACTGCCGCGAAACATCCGGTTTTGATAAATGATCGCGCCACCGACGCCCGTCCCAAGCGTAGCCATGATGAACGAGTCGTGCGGCTGACCGGCCCCGTGGTAGGCAGAGCCAAGGGCGGCAACGTTGGCATCGTTCTCGACGATGACCGGACGTTCGCCAGCAACCTCTGAGAGTTCATCGCGCAAATTGACATGCTCCCAGCCCGGGAAGTTCGGAGGATTGCTGACGGTCGTTCGCTCCCAATTGATCGCTCCGGGAGAGCCGATGCCAACACCGACGACAGATCCTGGAGCTTCTTTTATCAGCTCTTCCACCGTTTCCACAATTCGAGCAACGACGCGGTCGGGGCCGGTCGCTGCTTCCGTCGGGTGTTGAACAGACGAAACAACGCCATCGTCACGATGGACGAGGGCGGCTTTGAGATTGGTGCCTCCAAGGTCGATGCCGACGGCAAATTCGCTCATGCGCGGGGGCGCGTCAAAATATTAGATTAGATAAAGCAACCGGCAGAACCGGACGAGTCTACTTCCGCTCGATGCGGTACACGGTTTCGCCCGGACGGATCATACCGTAGTCCTCTCTCGCAATTTGTTCGACGGTCTGATCCGACAGCGGCTCTGCGAGCTGCTCGCGGAGTTTTTCCGTCTCGCGCATCAAGCGCGCATTCTCCTGCGTGAGCTGCTCGAGTTCGGCATGCCATTGATACCGCTGTAGCAGGCTATGGCTGTCGAAAAACAGAATCCATAGCACGAGAAAGGCACCAGCGCCAACGAGCAACCAGCGGCGAAGGCTGGAAAGAGAAAGCGGAAAGGAGAGAGACATAGCCGTGCAGATGCTGCAGAAAAAACGCCCTGCGGCCACTTTGCGTTTGGCCGCAGGGTAGAAGTCGGTTAGGCCGATACGTGGAATGCATCGAGGCCGGGGTAACGTGCTGCTGTGCCCAGCTCTTCTTCTATACGGAGAAGCTGATTATATTTTGCGATCCGGTCGCTGCGGCTCGCCGATCCCGTTTTGATCTGTCCCGTACCGAGGGCAACGGCGAGATCCGCAATCGTTGTATCGGCTGTTTCACCGGATCGATGGCTTACGACGGCCGTGAAGTGGTGATCGTGCGCCCGCTGGATTGCGTCGATGGTCTCGGTAAGCGTCCCGATCTGGTTCGGTTTGATCAGGATGGAGTTCGCGCATCCCTCGTCAATACCACGCTGCAGGCGCGTCGTGTTGGTGACGAAGAGATCATCACCGACAAGCTGGACGCGGTCGCCGATGGCATCCGTAAGCTTGCGCCAGCCATCCCAATCGTCTTCGTCCATCGCATCTTCGATCGAAAGGATGGGGTAGCGATCGACCCAATCTGACCAGTAGGCAACCATGTCCTCTGCGGACCGCGGATTGTCGGGGTCACTTTTCCAGAAGACGTACTGACCGTCTTCATACATTTCCGCGGTGGCGGGGTCGAGGGCGATGAATACGTCCTCGCCTGCTGTGAATCCGGCTCGTTCCACAGCATCGAGAATGACCTCGATGGCCTCTTCGTTCGACCCCAGGTTCGGGGCGAATCCGCCCTCATCCCCGACGGCCGTGCCATAGCCACGATCGTGCAGAACCTTTTTGAGCGTGTGGAAGACCTCAGCCCCCATACGCAGTGCCTCCGCGAACGTATCTCCGCCGACGGGAGCAATCATGAACTCTTGCATGTCGACGCTATTGTCAGCGTGACGTCCGCCGTTGATGATATTCATCAGCGGGACGGGGAGCGTTCGAGCACCTGCTCCACCGAGATAGCGGAAGAGGGGGAGTCCAACGGTGGCCGCGGCCGCCTTTGCTGCTGCAAGGGAAACACCCAGCGTCGCGTTGGCTCCGAGGGCCGACTTGTTATCCGTACCGTCAATGTCAAGCAAGCGCTTATCGAGCGCGATCTGATTTAAGACGGACAGTCCGGCGATTTCAGAGGCTATCGTCGTGTTGACATTGGCAACCGCCGTGAGCACGCCCTTTCCCATGTATCGATCGGTATCGCCATCGCGAAGCTCGACGGCTTCGTACGCTCCAGTGGAGGCACCACTTGGAACAGCAGCGCGGCCGAGAACACCCTCGTCCGTAGTGACATCTACTTCGACGGTCGGATTCCCACGACTATCCAGGATTTGCCGGGCGGTAACACGTTGGATAGAGGCCATATGCGGAGCGTTTCTAGGTGGCAGAAGAGGATCAATACACGTGGAAGGTAAATACGGGATCGCCTCCTGAAAATACAAGCAGATCGGCTCTGATGCCCGGCTAACGAAGGGGTTTTCGTCGAACGCTCGTTTTCCCGGGTGTGCACCCGCCTTGTGCAACCGCTTTTTGCGCAGTCGACGTGCTTGCAGAGCCCGCCGACGACGGCAGTTTAGGCAGGACGCAGGCGGATTGGTTATGGTTGGTTTGAACAAAAAAACCGGCAGACCCCGAAGGATCTGCCGGTGACATCGGGCGAGTAGCACCCGGATGGTATGTTGCCTTAGGCCATTTTAGGCCGGGTCACGCACGGTGGTTGTCTCGTTGATCCACGAGTAGCAGCCATAATCGATACGGACGCTCTGGCCAACTTCCCACTCGTCGACGTAGAAAATGTCTTCCTGCGTCGGCATGTATTGGCTATAGGTCCGGATGTTATTGTTGGCCTGCTGCTCAAGTGACGGGTCAACTTGCTTGGCACGCTGGTACATGTCGAGAGCGAGCCAGTACACCGCTTTGTCTTTCCGGCTCATCTTGCTGCCGCCGCATTCGGAGACAGCGGAGACGTAGACATCGCCGATGGCCATGTACGCCTTACCAAAGTCCGACTGCGCGCTAATGGCCTTGCGGTAGTAGCGGCGGGCCTGCGGGAGATCGCCAGTACGACGCTTGGCGGTTCCCATGTTGAAGTAATCCGTCGCGTTGAGTTCGGCACCAGCCGCCATGGCCTTCTCGTATGTAGAGAATGCCTGGGTCGGGCGGCCGTCCGTCAACTGCATCTGGGCAATCGATCGGTACGTCTCGGCTGGCAGGTCACCCGCTTGCAGTAGCTTCTCCGCGAGCTGCGACGCCTCCTGAATGTAGCCCTGGTCGGTCAACGCCTTGAAGAGCTTCTTCTGCGTCTCCAGGTCGCCCGGATTGTTTTCGAGCTGCTTCTTCAGGAAGTCGATCTGCGCCTGCGGGTTCTTGCCGAAGATGTCTTCGCGGGCCGAGGAGAGGATTTTCTGTACATCCTCATCGCTTCCACGCTTTGCCTGGACTTTGTTCATAAACTCGAGCGCTTCGTTCTGCTTGTTTGCTTCGGCGTAGCGCTGGATCACCTGGTTGATGTAGTACGGGTCGATCCGGTCCGGAGCCAGCTCAAATGCTTTCTCATAATGGTATGGCGCGGACTTCAGGCCCTCAACCTCGCTAGGAACCATGTCTCCGTGCATCTGAAGGAACCGGCCTTTCTCGATTTCCCACTTGTACTTATCGTAGGACAATCCGGCCGCTTCCATTTTCTCAGGAGCGGTGCGAAGAATCGTTGCCGCAGTGTCGATGTAGGCGCGCTGCGTTGCCTGATCGTCTGTCTGTTCTGCAAGGCCCGCGTAGAGTTCGACGGCGCGCTCGAAGTTCCTGTCGTCATTCTTTGGGAAGCCAGGAGCATTGTCGAGAACCCACCGCAGGTCCGGGCGGGCATCTGCGTAGTTTTCGTTCTTCAGATTCTCGTAGTACAGGCTGTAGTGCATGGCCTTATCCTGCTGGCTTGGCCCATTGTCGCCTGACGACTGTGCCACGGCCGTAGCCGGGGCAAGCGTGGAGAACAGCAGCGTGGAGAACAGGACGGCTGCGGCTGTTTGCAGAATCCTCAACGAGTACGAGGCCGGGTGGGTGGATTGCATGCTCATATGTCTACTGTGGAAAACAGTCGGCAACTTAGGGTGTGTACTCCAGTGGACGCCCGGCGGTGGGTCCCAGCGTCCGAACGGAGGGGTTAGCGGAGCTTCGGTTTCGTGAACCAGCGCTCACCAATGCTGATAGCGAGCGATCCGCCGTAAAAAAGGTCCTGAACGAGGTCAGGCTCCGAGGTCCCTCGCGTTCCTACATGAAACGTTAGGTCAACACGCGTGCCAGGCACTGCTGTAGGGAAGCTAAATCCTCCTGTTGCTCCCATAACGTACACGTTGGTGCCGGGATCCGACGTGGTGTACTGCTGCTCCACGAAGGTACCGAGTCGATAACCGGTGCGTGCGAAGTAACTGCGGAACCGGTCGTCGCCCGCAGGAATGAACTCGGAGCCGGCGGAGAGACGCCAGCGATCGTTCAGGGTGCCTTCGCCGCCGAGCGGGAATTGCCCCAGCGACGAGGCGCTATTCTCAAACGTGGCGTCAAACGTGCTCCATGGTGCGTAGACGCCGTCGGCCACAAACTTCCAGCGTTGACCCATATGGTAGGCAACGCCCGCTTTGATCTCGTAGGGAAGCGACATCTCACCATCAGCGACTGCGACGGTGTCTGCGTCAAGACTCTCGTCAAGTGTTCTCGTGCGGTCACCGGACAGGGTGGCGGGGAGGGAAATGCTTGCTCCGAAGCCCAGTAGATCGTTTTCCTGGAAGACATCGGGAAAGGAAAATTGAGACCCGACGGTGCTTGTGACACCGCTGACGCGCGTCTGGACCGTGGAAACGCTCGGCGCAAGTGTACCGGCCGGAATATTGGGGAAGCGCGTTCGAACGGTATTCTTGATACTACCGAAGATGACGTCGACCGTTGCTCCCAGTCGGACGTTCTCCGTCACGCGCCCACCCAGTCCGCTACGAAACAGGTACAGTCCTCCTCGTCCTTCGTACGCCGTTTCGTAGGCCGCTTCGGTTACCTCATCCACACCGACGTCGACCGTTCCCTGGCGGAAGACTTCGTAATTGCTCGTGGAGTATGGCTGGAGGGCCAGTCCCACGCCGAGCCGCGAAGTGTACAGAGGAAAGCTGATCTGTAGCGCCTCAAGCGAGCCAGCGCCGAGGACAGCTGAATTGCCGCTCGGACCTTCCGTGTTGATCACGTTGACACGCAGGGCGCCGGTCGCCCGTGTATAAATCTGATCGGCCCAGAGCGCTGGGTTGGCCACCGGGTTGTAGTTCGTCGTTCGTAGTGCGAATGCTCCTTCGCCTAACGCCTCACTCTGGGGCGAGGAGAACGATTCCAACATGCCAATGCCATAGCGAGAATAGTAACTGCCATCCCCGGACGACTGGGCGGCGGCGGGGGCGACGGTCATGATGGCAAGCATCACCGTACAGACGAGCCGGTTCCAGTGAGGAGAATGAGTGGGAAGCGGTAAGCGCATCGAAAGGTATCAGGAGTCGTGAAAAGACGGTGTCGACGGCGCAGACAGTCACGCGTCGGCTGTCTGCCGGGGCAGAAACAACGAGGAGATCGCTATTCCTGTGGTACGACCGTTACCTGGAGTTGAGGATTGGGATTACTGGAGTTCTCAACGGGAGCAAAGAGGAGGAGAGGCGTGATCGTCGGCTCACCCGCTATCTGCTCCAGAATGTATTTATCGAAGAGAGGGGTGTCTTTCGCCGCACCATATTCTGCGGAAATGCTCTCTTCCACGAGCAATCGCATCTGGCTGTTCGGGCCACGTAGCGATGCGCTTGATGTGGCGAGATTGATCAAGCACGACGACTCAATCGTCGTTTGAAGCCCGAGTCCACGGCAGAGAGCAAGCTCACCGGTGTTGGTTACGTTGCGGCGGTCTTCGGCCACCTGAGCGCGCAAGAAGAGGCCTTCCGGGTCGGGGCGCACGAAGTTGGCAGGCGTCGACTGACTCACAGTTGTGCTGTCGATCGGAAGGTTGAGCTCGGCGCGGTTGACGGGAACGAGTCCGAGCGAGGCGAAGGGTTCGGCGCTGAAATCAAAGCTTGTGACGAGCCCGGTTCCGATACCGTCAAGAAGAAGTTTGCGTCCGGGCGGCGTGGAGGCCGTCGACGTGCGTTCGATGTGGGTAAACGACTTCGCGCCGGTGAACTCAATGGTATCCTGTGACGCCGAGTCCGGGCGGTAGGCAATTTCGAGGAAGCTGGATTCACGGTCAAAGCCGGTGACGCGGTTACCGGACTGTGTCGTTAGGACGAGCCCTTCAAAAAGTGCGTCATAGGCGTTATTCCCTGAGCTGGTTGAGAAGAAACGCGGGCCGTTCAAGTCAACCCAATTGCTCGGCAGGGGGACGGTCACGACCGTATCCTCCGCGGCAAGGTTGAAAGAGGTGAGGACGTTGCCGACCGAGATCCCCTCCTCATCTGCCGTCCACCCCGACTCAATTTCCATGTCGGCTTCGCGGACATCGATCGTCTGGACGCCCGTGGTATCACCATAGCGATATTCTGTCTGAAGCACGAGATTGATACCCTCGATGCTTTCGAAACCACCGATATTTGCAGGCTGCCGAAAATCGATGTGACCGCGTGTAGCGATCGTGCCCACGAGTGGGTCAGTAACCGTTCCGACGAGAATGCGGTGTCCGTTGGATGGAATGCTGTCTGGGCTCGTGGCGACCTGTGAAGTCACGTCGACGCTTGTGAAGGTGTCGAACGTGTCGGGCAGGGCACTGACGGCTGTCGGACGGCCATCAGCCAGAGAATCCGGGCCACCGACTCCGAGGCCCACAGTCGAAGAGTCGTCGCAGGCAGAGAGGCTGAGGAGCAACGCGCCGCTCAGCAAGGCGGCGAAGAGACAACGATACGTCATGAGCAAGGCAGAAAGCACCGTTTCGTGCAAAGGACAATGGGAGCGGCCACCCTACCCTCAGAATCATCTCGTTCAAGGGCGGCCTGCAGTCATCGACGACGCGTCTACGTGCTCGGCGAGAAGTTTGCGCCGCACACGACCGGTCGGGAGCGTTAAGTACGGGCCGTCGGTTGGGTATCGCGGCGTCTAGGTTCTAACGCGCGAGGCCGGGCAATTCGTATGCCCGTCGCGGAGGATCAGGACAGGTTGGGATTCCGGTAGGGCGCCGAAAGAGGACCGGATCTCAACAACCGCCGGAATCACGTGGTCTCTCGATTTGCACCGGATGCAAAAAGAGGGTAGAAAGGCCTAGACAGCCGAAAACCCCATCCGACGCAAGCGCCGATGGGGTTCGTCGGAACCACGCGTATGAATGCGACCCGTTCGCGCGCGGTTTCACGTACGTAAAAAGTTACGCAGGGACTTCACTCAGCATGTGGGTGTAGAGAGAAGCCAGCTGCTCTCCACGCTCTTCGTCCTCTTCGGTGAAGACTGACACGCCGTCTGCGGCTCCCATGCTCGGCGGGTTCACCACGAGGTCTGCATGGCGCGTTGCAAGCTCCGTCAGGGAGGCGGGCAGATTGTCGACATCGAGGCCGAGCGCATCCGCAACGGCGTCGGTGACGGTGGCCTGCTCGTCTAGTTCGTCTGGCGTGAAGACGACTTTCGTATCGGCGAGAAGCTCTTCGTCAGCAAACTCGGTTGCAAGCAGGAGCGGGACGAGACCGCTGATCCAGCCGAACGCGTGAATGACCTCGGGGCCCCAGCGCAGTTTGCAAACGGTCTCGATCACGGCGCGATTGAAGAACGCTGCGCGACGAGGGTTGTCCTCGAATGCGTCTCCGTCATCGTTGCGGTAGACGGCGTCGCGTCCGAAGTACTCCTCATGGTCCATGAAGTAAACCTGCACTCGCGTATCCGGGATCGAAGCAACTTTTACGGTCACCTCGTCCTCTTCGTCGCCCATTGGAACGGGAGTGCCGGACAGCCGGATCACTTCGTGGAGGTTGTTTTTCCGTTCGCTGATGGTCCCGTAGCGAGGCATCATCAGCCGGGCATCGTAATCTCCGACCTCTTGGAGAGCCTCAGGGAGGGTGCGCGTCAGTCCGGAGATCTCGGTAATTTCGGTGAAGGGGGCAACCTCTCCGGCGACGAACAGGATACGTGTGGAACGGGCCATGCTGGCGTAGTTTGTTGATGAATGAACGTTCGCGTGGAGTCGATGGCCCAGTGAGTCGGGCATCGCTCAAGCGGGAATATGGCGGAGCCGGGTCAGGCGGACTCGCGGACAGGTTGCGGACTCGCGGACAGGGTGCTGCGTCTCGTTGCGATAGGACGCATGCAGGAAGACCGGAAATGCCGCAATCGAGGGAGCGCTCAAGAGTCGTTCTTTCCGCGCCTAGCCATCGACGAATCGTGCGGCTGAGATCCAAATAATCGGCGGAAAACCGCAAGAACGTCGTCACAATGTAACAGACGCCGGCTGCAAATTCAATGTACACAGGACGTGCAGCGGCTCTATAGCATCAATCTAAGACGAAGGAGGGGGCGGCAGGCTGCGAGTTGGCGAATCGGGGTAGAGGCGCGAATGGCACCATCTCACATGACTGTCAGAAGATATCCGATGAGAGCACCGCCAAGCACGATGTATAGTGAGCTGAGTCGAAGGGCGAACACCGCGATCATGGCGAGAAGAAAAACGATCGCGTTCGGAAGGGAGGTGAGCGTCGCAAGTCCGAGTTCGGCTGAAACGACCGCCATGAGGGCAACGGCACTCACGTTGACGGCGTCCATGAACGAGGCGGACCAGATCGAATCCCTCAATCGGGGCACAATTGGGTTGAGCAGAGCCACAAAGATAAATGAGGGGAGGAAGATGCCGAGCGTTGCAACGGCGGCGCCTGCAAGGCTCATTTGAAGTCCCTGTTCGGCCATCACGACGAAGCCAATAAAGGTAGATGTCGTCAGTACGGGTCCCGGTGTGAATTGTCCGGCCGCGATGGCGTCGAGTAGTTGCTGTTGGGTCATCCATCCGTACTCGCCGACAACACTTCCCTCGAGGAATGCGACGAGAACATACCCGCTGCCATACAGAATCGCGCCCACTTTGAGGAAGAAGAGGAAGACATTTGTGAGCGTTGGTGACGTGGACTCCGATGAGAGGAGGGGCACGGGCGAGACCAGCAAGAACCACGACGCTCGACTAGTGCTCAACCGGTTCACGCCAACGAGTGCAAGCATGCCGATCACGCCGCCGGCGAGAAGTGACCATATTTCTCCCACGCCGAGAACGAGCAGTGCAGCCACACCGATAGCAATGGGCACGAGCTTCCAGCTCTTTAGTGCAGAGTCGCCGAGTCTCCAGAGAGCGCCGACGATGACGGCGAGAACCGCCGGCTTAATTCCGATAAGAAACGGCTCTACGTTCGGGAGCTGTCCATACTGAACGTATAGCCATGCGAGCGTGCCCGTGAGAACGGCCGCTGGAAAGATAAAGCATGCTCCGGTTGTGAAGAGGCCGGGCCACCCTCGCCGCTCGAACCCGACGTGCATGGTCATTTCCGTCGAGTTGGGACCCGGAATGAGATTCGTCGCACCGATCAGATCGAGAAAATGCTGGCGTGACATCCAGCCGCGGCGCTTGACGATTTCATCCTCCATCATGGCGATATGCGCTGCCGGACCGCCGAACGCAATTACACCCAGCTTGAAGAAGAGTCGGGCTAGTTCGACGAGAGAGGTTTCATCGGTGTCGGAGGTCGACGTATCGTTTGTCGAGTCCGACGCCCGAGCATCGGCTGGATCAGGGCCCGGAGAGGAGTCCGCCATGGGTGGGGCAATCGAAAGGGGAGATCAAGGAAAGACGCGCGTACACGATACGATGTGTGGATATGAATCGACAGTCGTGCCTGTTACCCTATAGAAATGCTCCTGCTCTCTGGAAACTACAGGTTAAGACGGAAGGTTTGATGACGTGATGTAGACGATGGGTCATGACCGTCTCTCGCGGCTTGCACGCCACCTCTCGACTTCTTCCGGCTCGCTATGGAAACCGACGCTTCGACGTATCAGATGAACGGCCACATCAATCCTGCACACGTCGACACAGACGTTCTAAAGGATCATGGCGTGCTCCTCTTCGACGGAGTCTGTAACCTCTGCAATGGGTTCGTCAACTTTGTCATCGACCACGACCCCGGTGCGTATTTTCGGATGGCCGCCCTGCAGTCGGAGGAGGCGAAGCCGTACGTCGAGGCTTTTTCGATCGACACAGACCGTGTCGACAGTGTCGTTTTGATCGAAGGCGGACGGGTCTATCGGAAGTCAACCGCGGCGCTTCGTGTAGCGCTCCATCTACCGGCTCCGTGGCCGCTAACCGCCGCGTTTCTCCTCGTCCCGCGGGCCCTGCGTGACTACATCTACGACGTGGTGGCGGAGAATAGATACCAGTGGTTCGGCCAACGCAACTCCTGTCGTATGCCGTCCCCGGATGTCGATCGGCATTTTCTGTAGTCGACCGTCGCACGTCAAGCGACAAGACATCGACCTTCCGCTTATTCCTCGTTTTCCTCCAGTAGCTCGAAGTAGCGTTTGATTAGCCGCTCGTAGTCCGGAGCGTATCCGCTATCGAGTGCCCGGATAAGGTCGCGGCGGAGTTGCTCGATCTCTTCCTGTGGAGTGAGGTCCGCCGGAGAACGACGCTCGTAATCCCCGGGCTCTCGGCCTTCGCGCCGGTCATCTTTGCCCTGTTTGCGGAGAGAGCGCTGAGCGTTCAGAAGCCGCGTCAAAATCTGTTGTTGGCGTTCAACCGTCCGGCTGTTCTGCTGCCCACGCTGGAGCTCGCGGATGGTCTCTTCCATTTGTTCGGCAATCCGGTCGAGATCTCCAAGCACCTGGTTGCGCATCCCGTTCTCTTTGCCGAGTTCGTCCAGCTTCTTTTTGATCTCCGCCTGTTGACGAGCCATCTGCTGCAGCCGCTCCTTCTGGTCGACGGACAGACGGTTGCCCTGCATGTCGTTGAGGAATTGCTGGACTTGACGGTTGAGCTTCTGCTGCTGGCCTGACATCTGCTGCATTTGCTGAAGCATCTGCTGCATCGATTGACCGCCGCCTCCGCCCTGCGCGTTCTGCATCTGTTTGAGCAGATCCGCTAGGAGGAGCGCGAGTTCGTTCAGATGCGTCATGGATGCCTTCTGCGTACTGCTGGCCTGCGCGGCGTTACGTTCCGTCAGGGCCTCAGTTGCACGGTTCATTTCTCGCAATGCATCACCGCTTTCCTTCTGGACGACCCGCTTCATCTGCGGAATTTGCTTCGCCAGGGCCTGAATCGAGTCACTAACTGAAAGAAGACCGGACTTGAGCTGCTCCTGGTTTGGTGCATACGTGCGCAGGGTCGGGCTGTCTGCAGACAATTCGCGGACCGTTCCTCGCAGCGATTCCTGCCGCTCGGACAGCCGGAGTGTCGCTTGGAGCGCACGGTGGATGCCGGCGATGTTCATCTGTTGCTTCTGTCCGCTCATGCCCTGCTTCATTTGCTGCATCTGCTGGGACATCTGCTGCAACTGCTGCTGCATCTGCTGCTGACCCGACTGAGCGTCCTGAAGCTGGTCCTTGCGGAGTTGCTGGCTGTTCTGCTTCATCTGCTCCGGCATGTCTTGCTGCTTCAGACGCTGCTGCATCTGGCGCATCTGTTCGTTCGGCGCCTGCGGCGAGGACTGCATCTGCTCGGACAGCTCCTGCATCTCTTTCATGAGCTCCTGCATGCGCTCCCGCGCCCGGTCCTGCTCTCGCGCCAGGTCTTCGTTGGCACCGGCCTTCTGCTCCCCCGATTCGTCCGATGGCGTATTCTGATCGTTCGCCTGCTGGTTCTCCGATCCCTTCTCCTCTGACTGCTCAGACGGATTGCCCTCGCTCTGCTGCCCAGCATCTTCCTGTGAGGCGGCCTCCTGGTTTTCCGGGGAAGACGCTTCGTCCGGGGCGTTTTCATCCGCGCGTTCCGCGTCATCCTGTGGATCCGTGTCCTGCTCGTCCGCCTGCTCGTTCATACGCTCAGACGTCTTTTCAGAGAGCTTCTGCTCCGTCTGGCCGAGTTCGTCCAGGCGCCGCGAAAGCTCCTCCATTTTCTGGGACCGACGGAGTTGCTTAAAGAGTTCGAGGGTCCGATCGAGGCGCTGGCGATACTGCTCCTCGTTGAACTCGAAGTCTTCCATCGCCTTCTGCATTTGCCGGAGGTCGAGGTTTTCCATCGACTCCTGCATCTGCTTCAGGGCGTCCATCAGCTCCGGCGAGTTGATCTCTTCGATAACGCGCTGGAGCTCTTCGAACTTCTGCGCCGTCTCGGGACTTGTCAGGTTTTCCTCCTGCATCTGGCGCGTCATGTCCTCGACTTTCTTCGCCAGGTCGCTCACGCTCTTCTCGACCGACTCCTGCTGCTTCTTGAGGCGTTCGAGCTGCCGGCGGTCTTCCCAGCTGGCGTCTTGCTTCCGTCGGACTTCGTCACGGAGTTCGTTAAACTGGCGCTTTACATCGGAGGCTTCTTCGCGCAGGTTTTCGATGTCGGACGCCGTCTCCTCCTGCGTCTCGTCGAGGTCGCGGTATTTTTCAGTTAGGGAGGCCAGGCGCAGGCGCTGGGTTCCGGTGCGGCTGCTCTTGGCTCCCGCGAAGCCGTCGTTGTCCCAGACTTCAACGTAATACTCGACGACATCGCCGGGAACGAGGTCGAGGCCCGACTCCTGGGCGAGCAGCCAGTCATGCGTGGTGACCTGGTCGACCTGTCGGGGATTCTCGAGAGGCAATTCGATCGAGGAAAACTCCTTTTGTCCTTCTCCGAAGCGCTGCTCGGCGAGACGATAATGAAGTCTCAGTTTCGAGAAGCCGAAGTCGTCTCGCATGCGGAGGCGCAGGGAGGCAACCAGGTCTTCCTCGAGCTTGGCATCTGGTTCTGGCGCCAGAAACGCGATCGATGGTCGAGCGTCCGGGCGCGTGGAGATGCGGTACCGAATTGGATCGCGGTTAGCAACGCCGTTAGCGCTGTGGAGAACGATGTGGTATTGCCCGTCACCGGTGATCGGAAACTGACCGGTAACGGATCGATCGGCGACATTGAGCGAGATCGTGGAGCTGTCCTCGAATACGACAGCCGCAGAATCAAGCTCTGGGCCAGCGACGTCCGCCTGCAGCCGGACCGTGCTCCCGGGAAGTCCCGTCACGTCGCCCACGTTCGCATCGATTGCTCGCTCCGGTAGGCCCGTGTATCGCGGCGGTTGTACGCGAAGCTGGAGGCCTCGCACAAGGGGGCGCGCTTCGACATCGGCGCGGAACCACCCCGTTTCGACTCGCCCGGCCGTGATACGATAATCGATATCTTCCCGGACGCTCGCCAGCGTATGACGGAAAATGCCGGCGGTATCGGCGCGCAGCGTAATGGTGGATGATGGTGCATCCGTCGTGGGACGAAGGTCGAGTTGCAGTTCGTCCGGCACATCGCCCGCAGCTCGAACCGAGATCGACAACGAGTCACCACGGATGAGGCGGACGTCGCCGGGATACACATCGACGGTAAAGGGCGCCGGGCGCTGGAATGTCGTGCCGGGTGCAAGAAGGCGCTGCGAGGCGCCGAGGAACGTGGATGGCGCGACGAGGAGGAACGCGAGTACGCCGACGATCGGGAGCGATGCCATGCGTGCCGCCTTACGGGCCTCCGCAAAATCCTCCGTTTGCTCGAACGGCACGGTTTGCACGTCCTCGCTGAGGCGGCGGACAGCGGCATCCACCATTGCGTCGGGCGCGTGAGAGCGGCTTCCCCCCGCGAGTTGCAGCAGGTTCAAGAGACGGTCGGACACCTCCGGGTAGCGTTCGCCCACCGTTCGAGCGACCGATTCCTCAGATGGCTGCGACCAGAGGCCAATGAGTTGGGCGACCGGTCGGGCAAGGAAGACGGCCGATACGCCGAGAACGAGAAGCGCTGTGACGCCGGTGAGAACGGTTCGCGGTCCCTGGTTGAGCCAGAAGCCGGCTTCGACGGCCGTGGCAATGAGCCAGATCGCGGCTGCCACGCCGAGGACGACACTCGCGCCCCGGACGACCTGCGCCAGGGTGATGCGACGGAGCGTGTCGCGGAGCCGGGCGCGAAGATGTTCGACGAGTTGGGCCGTTTGCTCGCTCATGTGGGTCGGGCGCGGTCCTGCAGACGAGAGGGATCTGAATCGCTACTTGGTACTTTCGGGGAGGAAGGGGTGTTTCTAACGAACACGAACGGATCTTCATCTCTCCCTTCGTACGGGGCCGGTGATTTTTGTCGGCGCCAGTGGCGGTGGGGCAAACCCAAACGGAAAAAGAGCGTATTCTATGACAACTTGCGACTGCACTCAAAAAATCACGCACTGTCATGCTACTCGTAAATGTGGGAGCTCACACAATCAATGTTGAGCAGGCGCTCGCTTTCCACGACGATGGTGACACCGTGGAGATCATTTTTGCCTCAGATGGAGAAGAGGATGAGCGGTATACGATTGAGCTTGATGGCAAGCAGGCGGAGCGAATGCGTGCGTGGCTCGATCGGAATGCAGAGGGGGTGCGTGGGAACGAGCGCGCGGGTTTTCACATCGAAAGCGAGCACTAATCTCGACTCCCTCTCGGTGTGGTGAAAAAGGAAAAAAGATGCCTCGTCGGCATGTGATCCAGCCCGTCCGAGAGCTATACTTACTCTGTTTCCAACCTGTGTCCGACGATCGGAAGCCTACCCGGCCGTCTGATACACGTCTCATCCTTTCGTCGTCGAAGACCCGGACATTATGACCGTTCGTTCGTTCCGCCTCGTCCCCGTTCTGTTGCTCATCCTCGTCGTGACGGGATGCCGTACCTACGGAGACTATGGTACGGAAGCCGAGCTACAGGAGCAGATCGCAAAGATCACCAGTGACTTTGCAGACAATCTCGCGCGAACCGAAGCTGATCTTCAGGTTCTAGAGCGGGCCGCTGCCGATCGCGGGGACCTCGCGCCTCTGGTCGAGCGCTTCAAGAGCAACCTCGAATCCCACCGCGAGCTTCTGGCCCATCACCGCGACATTGCCGAGCGTCTCTCGGACTCCGGAAACTACCGGGCCCTCCACCGCAATTATGGTGCGATCACGACGGAGCAGCGCATGATGCGACAAGGATACAACCAGACGATTCGTCGGATTCAGACGGTCGTTAGCGGCGATGCATCGTTCGAACTGAAGCCGCTGCCCTTGCGGAGCTTCTACTTCGTCGAGCCGCTCGAGTACGTCCGGATGGAGAACCCGCGTCAGATTACCATGGAGGAAGCGCTGAACCTGTAATTGGGCACCGTGTGGTGCCATTTCCTCCGATTGCGCCAAGCCTGGAGTAGACCTCGCCCGGTGCCTCGCCGATTTGACTCGGACGGTTCCGGGCGTCTCTCTTTCGCCACCCCAAAACGATCCTTCGTCGACGCAAGTGTGTCCGTGCGACCTTGTCCTCACAATTCGGCTCACGTATCCGGCTGGTGCACATCGCTCCTGTTGGCAGCGCTGACGCTCGTCGTTCTTGTCGTGGGCGGCTGCGAGGACGGACCGTCTCCCGACACGCATCCGGGTGAGTTTTCAAGCCTGCTGCGTGTCGTGGCGGCCGATGCCAGTACGCAGGGCGACTCAACGGCTCTCTATCTGCGAAATGACGAGAACCCGCAGCTTCGGACCCGAATGCTTGCGTTGCGGATCGACTTCGTCCGCTATGATCGCCGGGCGGGCCTCGTCTGCATGTGGCGAGGGGGCGGAATGAGCAGGGCGGGCGGGTACGCCCATCCTTTGCCCGCGACGACGCCGGTGCCGATCGACTCCGTGGGGGAGGCATGTTATCGCACCGGTCCGTGTACGGAGGTGCGCATCGATAGCAACTGGACGCAGTGGACCTGTCCGTGACGGCGCCGAGCCGCTCGGGCCCGGACAGGGACGGCAACAACGCCCGGTCGCCGTACTTCCGTCACTTCGGCTCCACCTTCCGTGCGGGAGCATAGCTCTGTGCAACCGGTCGAGCGGCGAAGAGACGTTTGGCCGTCTGCCACGCTCCGCTAAACAGGTCGCTGTTGCGGTATGCGTCGAGAGCACCCTGGCTTTCCCAGTGGCTGTACGTCGTGCAGATGTTGGGATACCGAGCATCGCGCCACAACTCCAGGTGCGTGCAGCCCGGAAAGGATCGTATGCGCGGAGACACGTCGTCGAAGTGATCAATGAAATCGTCCACCGTATCCGGGTGGAAGGTCATTCGGACGATGCGAACGAGCGGCTCAGCGTCTGGCATAACGAGGGAGGTCCGATACGCGGTGTAAAAATGAGGGCGACCGGTGCGTCGTGCTCATGCACGGTCATCTTGAAACGTACAAATCCTTGCGCCGACAATGTAGCATCATCGCGGCTTGGCGGAATCTCCATTCGCCGTTTTTCCCTCTCGGTGGGAGAGAGGGCGCGAGAGCAGGTGGCGACCGATGTCGCATTGAAGGCATCCCCCGCTCGAGCAATAGTTGCGAAAGAGCTCGTGCATTCCCTGAGCTTCCGATGCCGATCGTGCCCGCGTGCCGAGGTCGCGAAAGCGTCGGATGACAGAGTCGCGCTTGGCGGGGAGCAGATCGAGCAGGCCTCGTGCATGATCTTCGTGATTGTCGCCGTCGCCGGTCTCGTATTCCGCCAGTGCGAGCAGGAGGGGAGCGACGGCGTTTACGATCAACGTGTCGATCCGTGAGCGACCGAGCGCAGCCGAATGTTCTTTCGTGCGTGCCGTGAGGCGATAATGCGTTCGCCAGAAGGAGGTCGGTGTGGCCGTAAGGAGATTGCGGATGGTTGGGATGGCACGTTCTGTACACGCTGCTTCGCGAAGACGGTCGACCGGGGATGTAGAGAACAGACCGCTCTCGCCGAACCAGGCGGCTGCCTGCGCGATTCGCAGCGGCGGAAGGTTGTTTGGGCGGAGCCGAAACGACGTCCATGCGGTAGGCTTCATGATGGGGACGGGCCGGTGTGCGTGGAGCCGGGCGAAGCGGGCACGGAGGTTCATGACCGCGTCTGCCGTCTCCCGGTCTGACGTCAGAAGTTTGCTCGGCTCTGGGAGCAGTCCGGCGATCCCGAGTAGCAACGCTTCCCGGTCTGTTGGATCCGAGATGTCGCGGAGGACGGAGGGAGGGGTTCGCCGCGCAAGATCCATCATTGGCGACGTATTTTTGGCGTAGCCGAGTCCGGCAAACAGGCGCTCGTGCAGCACGGTCGCGGGAGGCGTTCCCGTGCGAAGCCGCTCTCGAAGATGTTTAGCGCGGCGATAAAGGCGCTTTCGGCCGAGGGTGTCAATCCAAGTGCGCCGGATGCGTTTGGGTACGTCGTCCCACTGTGGAGCACACACCAGGTCGTCCCGGTCGCGCCGGTAGAAGGAGCGAAGCAAGGAACGAAGCGGACGCCTAAGGCGCGGGGCCAGGATAATCTCCGGGATGATCGAACCATCGCTTCGCGGAAGCGAACCGGTGTGGAGATCTGGATGGAGCGTGACATGCAGGACGACGCGGTCGTACCTCGGATCCTCATCGTGACCATGATCGAGCCAGGATCTTGACGTGACGTGGATTTCCACATCCCCGTACCAGTCGATGCCGTCGATCTGGATGTGGGCGTGGGAAAAGTCGGGGCCGGCATCGGTGTTCAGCTGACCCGGATCCAGCACGCGAACCGGTGCACCGCTCGTTTCTGTCAGATCGGTGCGGTCAAATCGTTGTGCGTCCCAGAGATCCTGGACGAGCGCCTCGGGAACGGAGGCGCCGTCCGGAGCAGGCTCATGCACCTCGACACGGTCTGTCGCAAAGCGAGGTTCATGAACACGCGAGAGTCGTCGATCGGGTACGCGGAGCATGGGGTACAGGCAGCGAGAAGATTCTCAGGACCGTCTACCTGTAAGACCCATCCAGAACCAATCGCATAACGTCATCCTTCGCGACCTTTCATTTGTGCAGCGCGATGCCTCAAGCTCAGGCGCCAGCATCGCCGTTTAGCACGTCGCGAAGACTTTTCGCTGCTCGCGCCGCGGCATCGGCATAGTCTTCGTCTTCAGACGCGTAAATGACGCTGCGACTGCTATTTACGACGACGAGGCCTTCGTCTGTTGCTGCTGCGTTCATGACGGCGGTCGGGTCGCCGCCCTGTGATCCGACGCCAGGCACGAGAAATGGGAGCGTCGGGCACGCCTGCCGCAGCTCGCGGAGGGCCTCCGGCGACGTGGCTCCGGCAACGAGGCCTGCTGTTCCCGCATGATCGTCGTTCCACTCATTCACGAGCTTCGCCGTCCGGAGATACAACGGCTCATCGTCGCACACGCAGGCTTCCTGAAAGTCGCGTGCGCCCGGGTTCGATGTGCGGGCCAGGACAAAGGCGCATGTATCCTCTTTTTCCAGAAACGGGGTTACGCTGTCCCGTCCCATATACGGAGCCACAGTAATCGCGTCGCAGTGCATGTGATCAAAGACTGCCGTTGCGTAAAAGCGCGCTGAATTGCCGATGTCGCCGCGCTTTGCGTCGCCGATGATGATGCAGTTCTCTGGAATGATCGATGCTGTGTGTTCGAGCACCGTAGCGCCCTCGGGGCCCAGCGCTTCGAAAAAAGCAAAGTTGAGCTTGAATGCGCACGCGTACTCTGCTGTCGCCTCTACGATCTCGTAGCAGAACTTCGCGACCGCATCGGCGGGAGCGTCGGCTCCGGACAACGGAGACGGCAAACGGCTCGGATCCGGGTCGAGACCTACACAGACAGCAGAATTCTTCGATTGCTGAATGGCGCGCAGTCGGTCGACAAATGCGTCGGGCATAACGGGGCGGGCTGGCAGGTGAAGGGCTGACGGAGATGCGTGCGGGACGGAATCACCGAAAGTGTACAGCCGATAAGCTATGGGAGCGCGGATCGTGTATCCACAAGCGACGATGAAAACGACCTGCGAACCCAATCTTTGAGACGTAGGGTCGAGAATGGACGTTATCACTGGAGTAGCCGTAGACACGCGGCTGATATGGACGTGCTTGCTCCGTGTCGCCGGATGCTTCAGTAAATGACGAACGCCCTCATCCGGGGAGACAGCAAAGAGGAATCGTCTGACAGATGACTCTGGCGTGGTGGACCCTGACGTACTGGGAAAAACGGCTCATACGGACGGGGATGGGCATGTAATGGGGCGGGTGGCCTGGAACCGACCCAATTCTCATACTTTACACGTCGCGAACTGTACTGGAAGCACTTCCAGAGGTACATTTGTTTACGGTGTTAAGTCTGTCTGCTTAAGAGGAGGTCGTCACGCGGGAGTAGCGGGGATCTGCTCTAGCGTAGACCGTCTCGTGCGGCACGTCAGCGTTCGTGGTTGCAATCGGCACGTCTACCACTGCAACCCGTACGTTACCGCAGGTTTCGGTTGCGTTCTGCGTGATGGCAGTCTCTCGAGGACGGACCGCGTTCCGTACGGTTATGGCAGGAAGAGAAAGCGATGGATGCCATCGTCTTCGAAAGAACCACGGGTTCCGCCATACAGACTGCACCGGAGTCTTCCCAACTTGCAGCACGACTGAAGAACACAATCCGTCCGCGGGGCCAGGCACGGCTTTCGTCGACGGACCGATCACTTGCTACTCAAGAGCGCACCGAACACGTTATGGCCAACAAAGGCTTAAGCAATATCAAGGGTGTCTCGAAAGCGGATCAGCAGATGATCCAGGACATCGAGACGATGATGGGTCCGGAGCCCGAAGACATGGGCTTCATGAAGAACGCTTTCTGGGGCCGGTTCCGTGAGGACCTCGTCTTTCCGTACCCTCGCGAGAGCAAGGACGAGCGGGAGAAGTGCGATGCCCTTCTCGAAGAACTGGAAGAGTACCTCGAGAACGAGCACCCGGCAGTTGAAATCGACCAGGAGCAGTACATCCCGCAGGAGTCCATCGATCGACTCTTCGATCTGGGCGTCATGGGAATGATCATTCCCGAAGAGTACGGCGGGCTCGGTCTGGGTGTGACGAGCTACAACCGCGTGCTAGAAATGATCGGTAGCTACTGTGCGTCGACGGCCGTCATGGTCTCGGCCCACCAGTCGATCGGTTGCAAGGCACTCGTTATGTTTGGTGACGAGCGGCAGAAGGAAGATTACCTTCCGATGGTCGCGCGTGAGAAGCTCAGCGCCTTTTGCCTGTCGGAGCCCAATGTGGGTTCGGATGCGGCCGGTCAGGAATCCTTCTCCGTGAAGACGGAGGATGGTGATTACATCCTGAATGGCGAGAAGAAGTGGTCGACGTCCGGCGCGTTCAGCGGTCTGATGACCGTGATGTGCAAGAACATGGTCAAGAACGAAGAGACCGGTGAGCTCGAGGAGCGTGGCGTCAACGCGCTTATCGTTACGCCGGATATGGACGGCGTCGAGATCTTCGAGAACAACCGCGCCAAGACCGGCATCCGCGGCACGTGGCAGGCACGTTTTCGCTTCAATGACGTCCATGTGCCGAAGGAGAACCTGCTTCACAAAGAGGGGGCGGGTCTCAAGGTTGCGCTCAACTGCCTCAACTACGGTCGTTGCACGCTGAGTGCCGGCGTCACGGGGGCAGCCAAAGCGGCCATGAACCAGGGCATCAAGTGGGCACAGACGCGCTATCAGTTTAAGCGGCCGCTTGCCGACTTCGAGCTCGTTCAGCAGAAGATCGCCCGGATGTCCGCGCTGACGTATGCGATGGACGCCATGCTCTACATGATGACGGGCATGCTCGATCGCGGCGACAAGGACATCATGGTCGAGACCGCCATCACGAAGGTGTTCTGCAGCCACTACGGCTGGGAGGTTATCGATGACGTGATGACCGTCATGGGCGGTGAAGGCTACATGGAAGAGAACGAGCTGGAGCGCTCCTGGCGCGACAATCGTATTCACGCCATCGTGGAGGGCTCGAACGAGGTCATGCAGTCATTCATCTTTGCGTACGGCGGCAAGCAGCTCGCCGAGCAGATGATCTCGATCCAGGACGCGCTAACCTGGGACACCGACGAGTCGATCGGGGACAATCTGTCGCGCATGTTCAACGCAGCGACGAACCCGACCATCATGCAGAAGGCCATCCCCCTCGGAGCGCAGCTCTTCCTCGGGTACAAGCCGAGCGCACCCGACATCCGGAGCGTCCACCCGGCCCTGCGCGAACAGGCCGAACAGCTTGCTACGCTTGTGCAGAAGCACTCGCACTACGTCAAGCTTGTCAGCAAGTGGGAGCGGGAGGACATCGTCAAGCATCAGGCGCAGCAGGCCCG